>JAGCYL010000064.1 GCA_017960825.1 Bacteroidaceae bacterium
AAAAATGCATACAAGAAAACGACAATCGATACACCAAGCTCACCCCCTTCGATGTAATATACTGCGACAACTGCATACGCACAAGCCGCCACTCACAGGCATGGCTCAACTACGACGATGCCGAAGAATGCATCATAATCCGCCAGAACACAACAGCACGCATAGAACGTATGAGCAACGGCAAAGAACGATGGCATCTGCACAAAGGGCACCTAATAGCCAACTACCACAGTGGCAGCAACGTGCCATCCTTCCAGCTGACCAACTGTGTAATCTTTCCCAAGGGAAGCATTGTAATTGGAATGGAAGAAGACGGTAGGTCATCCAAAGCCACCATCCTTAGCGGAAACGCAGAAGTACTCAGCACTTTCGGCGGACAAAAACAAACCTTGAAACCCGGTCACATGATAACCGTCACCCCCGACGGTATGCAGGAAATAAAACCATGTGACACCAGCCAACTTTCACAGGAAGTAAACCGGCCCGCCTACGACCGCAAAAACACCTACCTGAACGAATGAGCAAGCTCCCTGCAAGCTAATCGGGACACACCCTCCGCAGACGGCCGGAAAAAAATGGCACCAACCATGTCACCTTTTGACCGCCGTCTGCGTTATATATATGAGCAAGCTCAAGAATAGGTAAAAAAAATAAAACAAAAAACTAAAAGATTATGAATCATTTTATTGATACCCTTGTGCCGCTTGGCATATGCGTTGTCATGCCAATCACTATTGTATGGCTTATAATGAGAAACAAGAAAAACGACACCAACCGCCGCACCGAAATCATTTTGGCTGCCATCGAGAAAAACTCTGAGATAAGCAATATGGAGGAGCTTCTGAAGCAGATGACTCCACCGCAGCCCACTTTCAGAGAGAAGATGCTGCGCAAACTGCACGGAGAACTGATGTGGGGTAGCACGATGACCATCCTCGGCGTAGCATTGCTTATCACCACAACTGCTATGGCATATTACGGCGTTTGTGTCCCTGGTGACATTTCCGCCCTGGGAGTAATAGCCGCTGCTTGCTTTGCCTCCGGGCTCGGTATGATTATCGCCTACTTCTCAGGCAAGAAAATGCTGAATAAGGAGGTAAAGGAGTAAAGGAGTAATGACCAGAGAGCAATTCACGGAGCTGGTTGTAGCTGAGCAGGAGGCGTTGCGACGCTTCTTGCTCACGCTCTGCTGCGGCAACCGCGACGATGCCGACGACCTGGCGCAGGAGGCTCTGGTGAAAGCCTATCTTGCATCAGGCAGTCTGCGCGACGTAAGCAGTGTCAAGGCATGGCTCTACAAGATTGCATACAATACTTTTATCAGTTCGCGTAGGCAACTCAAGGCCGACGCCCCGATAGATGAAGCTACAAACGTGACCGACAACTCTCTCGCTCCCGACCGCAAATATAAATATCAGGAACTGTATGCCGCACTGGCGCAGATGCAGCCCAAGGAACGTACGGCACTGGTGCTGTTCTACATGAACGACTATTCCGTAAAGGAGATAAGCGCTATTGTTGATTCCAGCGAGGCGGCTGTAAGGCAGCAGCTCTCGCGTGGCCGCGGACACTTGAGGGAAAGGTTGAAGAATTGAAAAATTGAAGAATTGAAAAGCAGTGCAAGCGTGTTAGTAGTTAAGATATATGGAAAAGGATAAGATGATAGAAGATTTGTTTGCTGACTTCCGCCCGGAGCTCAGTGACAACGACAAATTTATGGCTTCACTAAACAGGAAGCTGGATGCCGTGGAGTATATCAAAAAAATGCAGGAGGCTCAGTTGCGCCGTTATCGCCTCGCTATAACAGTAACCCTAGGACTCGCCATTGTGGCAGGCCTTGCTCTCTTCTTTGTCATCAATGCTCTGCCTGAGGGCGTGAAGCTATTCTCTTTTGAAACAAACTTCCCGCCACTCGCCTTCATTGAGCAGAACAGCCGCATGATTATACTAATAATTATCGCCCTGCTTATAGGTTGGGGCATCATAGCTATATCTGATACAATACAAAAGAATAAAATTTGATTTCCATATATAATTAACAAATCAGGGGTCGCAAATATGCGGCCCCTGATTGATTATATGCGTTGGTTTCTTCGCAACCACCTTATTTGTAGTCCTCTATCTGCTCCACGGAGAGATTGGCAACATATTTCTCGTTCTTTGCCACCTCTGCCTCTGCAAGGTTAAGGAACACGCGGGCACTCTTGGCGAAAAGTTCGGGAGCGCGGCTTGCGTCGAGAACTATCAGGTGAGCCATCATCGCATTGGCAGTAATGTCGTAGAGATGACGGGCAGCGAGGTCCTGCAGCTCCTGATTGGCGGCTTCCTTCACAGTGTTAACGCACGCTTCCAACTTGTCGGCAAGTACCTTTGCGCGGTCGAAGAGGGGCTGCATCTCAGCGCTTACACTCTCCTCCTCCAGTTCGCGGAGTATGGTGAGATAAGTGCCGTTGGTGATGTAGCGGATGGCGGCCACTACCTGCAACTGTGTGGTGCCCTCGTAGATAGAGGTGATACGGGCATCGCGGTAGAGGCGCTGGCAAGCATACTCAAGCATAAAACCTGAGCCGCCGTGTATCTGGATAGAGTCATAAGCGTTCTGGTTGGCATACTCGGAGTTGGTGCCCTTGGCCAGCGGCGTGAAGGCATCAGCCATGCGAGAGTACTTCTTCTGCTCCTGACGCTCCTCGGGCTCAAGTTTGCGCTCACGGGCGATGTCGTCAAGAGCCTTATAG
>JAGCYL010000065.1 GCA_017960825.1 Bacteroidaceae bacterium
GTTGTCGAAGGCATCCACAGCCTTCTCGGCACTGTCGATGTCGCCGTTGCCTATGATGGGTATATGTATGCGCGGGTTGCGCTTGACCTGGGCGATGGGCTCCCAGTTGGCATTGCCGGTGTACATCTGGCTGCGGGTGCGGCCGTGGATGGTGAGGGCCTGGATGCCCTGGTCTTGCAGCTGCTCGGCAAGGTCGCCGATGATGATGTTGTTGCAGTCCCAGCCGAGGCGCGTCTTGGCGGTGACGGGCACATTGACGGCCTCCACCACGCGATGCGCAATCTCCAGCATCAGCGGCACATTCTGCAGTAGGCCTGCGCCTGCGCCCTTGGAGGCCACGCGCTTGACGGGACACCCGAAGTTGATGTCGAGCACATCGGGGTGCGCCATGTCAACGACTATGCGGGCGGCCTCAGCCATGGCATCTGGGTATTTGCCGTATATCTGTATGGCCACGGGGCGCTCTTCGGGGCTGACGGTGAGTTTCTGGAGCGTGCTGTTGACATTGCGCACCAGGGCGTCGCTGCTGACAAACTCGCTATACACCATAGCAGCGCCCATCTGCCTGCACAGCAGACGGAAACCAATGTCAGTGACATCCTCCATAGGGGCGAGGAGCACCGGCCGTGAGCCGAGGTCAAGGGTGCCGATTTTCACTATTTGACAATTTTACTACTTCACGATTTGATGCTGCGTTCTCGCGACTTTCGGCTTAACTACTTAACTTCTATAGCTACTCAACTTCTAAAAAACATTCGCACTTTCACACTCTATTTCATACTATTCAGCCACTCCAGCGCCTGCTCATCGCCGAGCTCGTAGGCTCGCTGCAGGTTTTGCCGCGCCTCTGCCTTGCGGCCCAGCTCACCGAGGGATATGCCTATTAGCTTATAGGAGTCGGGGTCGTAGGGGTCAAGCTTCTGCGCCTGAGTGGCGGTGTAGATGGCTTCCTCAAAATGGCCGGTGCGTGTCTCTATCAATGCTTTCTCTATCTGATAGACATATTCCTGCGGCTTGAGGGATATGGCCTTCTCTATGTCGTTGAGTGCCTGCGGATAGAGGCGCGCCTTTAGTTCTACTTGTTCCTTGTTGTAGAAGAAGACGTCGCTCAGTGTCTTGGTGCCCACCAGCGACTCATACTCCTGATAGCCCAGGGCTGCCTCCTTGTAGTAACCGTAGCGGTTACACGTGTTGGCGTAGTATAGCAGGTAGGGCGCGGCATCGGGGCGCAGGGGGCGCATAAAGCGTGTGACGGCGCTGTCGAGCAGGGCAATCACCTCGGTGGAGTCGCCGCCTGCCATCTCCAGTGCCCTGGACTGGCAGAACAGATTCTCGGAGGAACGGAAGCGCGTGCTATTGATTTCGGCGTATGTGTCCACTGCCTCGCTGTAGCGCTTGAGGGCATAGAGGCACTTGCCTTTCTGCATAAGGAAGAGCGGAGTGGGGTTGAGGCTATAGGCCTGCTCTATCTCGCTCAGGGCGCGATTGAGGTCCCAGTCTTTGTATTGCTTGTAGGCCTTACTTTGGTTCAGACCATATATGATGTTGCTTATGGAGCTGTGTATGTCGGCTTTCTCAGCGCACATCTCCAGTGCCTTGTTGAGGTCAGCCTCTGCGTAGGCGTACTGCTGGGTGGCAGCATAGTACTGCGCGCGCTCTGTGTAACCGAAGAAATCCTCCGGGAATTTCTCGATGAAATCGCCCAAATTGGCGAGGTAGGAGAGGGTGTCTTCGGTGTTTTTGGTGAGCAGGTAGAGATAGCTGCTGGCTTGCTCCTGCACGGCTGGCAACTGCTTGGGGATGAATATGCTTTGCAGTGCGGGGTCGGCTGCCGACATGGTGCTGACGGTCAGTGCCTCGTTAAACTCTATGCCGATGGCGTAGGTCTTGTCGGTCTGACTGGCGGCATTGCGCTGTATCACGCCTACCACCTCGCCCTTGGCGTTGAGCAGAGGGGAGCCCGTGAGGGTTTCGTCGGCCGGACGAAAGATAGTGTAATATGTCAGTCCGCTGAGTTCGGGTGCCTCGCCGATGGTCACCTCAATGGTTTGTGTCTTGCCTTTGCCCAGATTCTTGAGTATGTATGCCTTGCTGCCAGCGGCAAGTTTCTGGGATGCTACGGGTAGCGGTGGTATCGTAGCCCTGTCGCTACGCTCTCGCGGCTCTTTTATGCCAGCCCGCGCCGATGGTGCGACCACTGGCGAGCCGCTCGCGACCCCTGCGGCGTTGTCGATGGTGAAGCGCACCACATCGTAGAGGTCGTTGGCGCCGGTGATGCGGTGGGCGAGGGCTGCCTTGCCCTTGGAGTCAATGACTGTGGCTTTGGCGGCTTGCTTGAAGGGGGTGTATGGACTGACTATCTCTATTGCGCCCTCGTTTGTGGGCGAGGGAATGGCAAAACCCGTGGTTTCGCCTATCTGGGTGGCGTCAGCCTTGGTGGTGACAATCTTCACGAGTGAGAGGCCTGCCTTCTTGTCCGGCTGTGCACAAACATTATCAATGGACAATTGACAATTGATAATTAACAATATAAAAAATAAAACTTTTCTCATCTTCTTATATCTCCGTATTTTCTCTTCTTAATAAGTTTCTTGCATTGGATATTGCAGCTTCGCTCACGCTGGAGCCCGAAAGCATCTTGGCTATCTCTTCCACGCGCTGGTCGGGGTTGAGCAGTTGTATGTGGGTGGTGGCGCTGTGGGCGCTGTCTTCCTTGTAGATGCGGTAGTGATGGTCGCCACGTGCAGCTATCTGGGGATTGTGGGTGATGCTTATCACCTGGGCGTGACTCTCACTGGCGCACTGCTGCATCACGGTGGCCATCTCGTTGGCCATGCGGCCAGACACGCCTGTGTCTATCTCATCGAAGATAATGGTAGGCATCTGCTTGTGTGCAGAGAGCATCGCCTTCAGGGTAAGCATCACTCGCGCTATCTCTCCGCCCGAAGCTATCTTCTCCAGACTGCGCGGAGGCATGCTCTTGTTGGCGCTGAAGAGGAAGCGCACCCTCTCCTGACCGTTGCTGCCAAGTTCGTCGAGCGGGGTAAGCTCTACCACGAAACTGACGTGGGGCATACCGAGCGGCTGCAGGCGCGCAGTCAGTTCCTTCTCTACCTTCGCAGCAGCCTCACGGCGGGCCGTGCTGAGCTGGCCGGCTGTGGTGAGTGCCTTTCGGTGGAGAGTATCACACTGTTTGCGCTTCTCCGCTATTATCTCTTCGTGGTTGACGATATTGTTGAGCTGCACCTCCAGCTGCTCCTGCAGGGTCAGCAGCTCTGCCACGTTTGCCTTGTGGTATTTCTTCTGCAGGCTATAGATGGTGTCAAGGCGTTCGTTGACAGCCTCCAGGCGTTGTGGGTCGTAGCTGGTGTCGTGGGCAGTGAGCGTCTGCTCTATATCGTCGAGCTCAATGGCACAACTGTCGAGCCGCTCAGTGAGTTGTGCTGCCGTGGGCAACAGTGCGGCAATCTTGTCCAGTGAGCGACTGGCAGCGTGTATTTTCTCTGCTGTATCGCCGATGGTCTGCCTTGCGTCATACACGGCTTGCTTGATGCTCTCCGCATTCTCCAGTATCAGTTGCTCCTGCTCCAGTTCCTCCTGCTCGCCGTCGGTGAGGTATGCGCTCTCAAGCTCGTGGTGCTGAAACTCAATATAGTCCAGCTTCTCGCGGTTTTCCTCTACGTCGTGCTCCAGCTGCTGCAGCTCGCGCTGTGCCGCCTGATACTGCTCATACTCAGCGCGGTAGGCTGCCAGCGTGGTATCATCGCCTGCCACTGAGTCAAGCACATTCATCTGGAAGTCTGTGTTGTTGAGTAGCAGGTTCTGGTGTTGCGAGTGGATGTCAATCAGCGTGCTGCCCAGCTCCTTGAGCATGGCGAGCGATACGGGTGTGTCGTTGATGAAGGCGCGGCTCTTGCCTGCGTCGGTAAGCTCACGGCGTATGATACATTCGCCGTCATCAAAGTCCAGGTCATTCTCCTCAAAGAATGGTGCGGCCCTGTCGTCCAGCTGACTGAAGGTGGCCTCCACTATGCAGCGCTTTGCTCCCGGGGTGATGGCAGTGTTGTCGGCCCTGTTGCCGAGCAGTATGCCGAGGGCGCCAAGCATGATGCTCTTGCCGGCACCCGTCTCGCCGGTAATAACAGAAAACCCCGACTGAAAATCAATCTGCAGATTTTCTATCAGGGCGTAGTTATGTATGTTAAGGCTCGAAAGCATCTTTACCTCTATTTCATTATCTGCTTCCAATAGGCTGACTGCGAGGCGTTAAGTTTTACCAGCAGGTCATAGATGGGTTGCTTGGTGCTCTCGGTGCCTTGTCCGCGGTAGATGCCTACCAGCTCGTCGCGCTTGTATTCTGTAAACAGTTGCGGCCAGAAGCTGAGAGGCTTGTTTTCGCGTGCCTCCTTGAGCAGATTCATCGACTCGGTGATGGCGTTGCGTGCCAGGTCGGGGTTCTCCACCATGTTGTCGAGTCCCTCGCGGTGGTATTTGTATTGCAGCTGGCGGAATGGTGAGAATTTCTCCTCCAGATAATCGTTGATAAGTGCGAAGCGGTTGCTTGAGTCGTCAAAGGATTTCCAGCCCTTTACATTGAGATTCTGCGAATTGTTGACTACAGCCATCGCCTTGTCGAGTATCTCTGTGCCGCCCAGCGGTGCCATTGTGTCGAGGTCCATGCCGATAATGAAATAGGCATAGAATGCCAATAGTGCGGTCAGCGAGTTTTGTATGTTCTCTTCGTTGAAGTCCAGTTGGTCGAACTCATGGTAGTTGAAGGAGAAGTCCTTGTCCTTGCGGCTGAACGTGACTGTGTTGTAGGTGGAGCCGTACACGGGGCGCTGCACACTGATAAATCCCTCGCCCTGGGTGAGACCCGTGTCGCTGTTGTATTTGCTGAGCACAATGGTGAAGCCGCACTTTATACGCTCGTTATTGTTGAACTGCATGTTTGTCCAGTGACGCTCATTAAGAAATGCCGTGACGGCTTCCTTAAGGTTGTCGAACACGGCCTTGTTGGTTCCGTCGATGCGCGACGTATTGATGTCAACGGTAGCGTTGAGTTCTTGTCCGGCCATAGAGGCGGGTACCAATAGTGCCAGCAACACGGCTGCTATCTTCAGTATGTTTCGCATCTGGAAAAATGTTATGTTGTTAGCCTTACTGCCACAGAGCTTGCAGCGTGTCCACAATATCAGCTGCCACCTCAGTCTTGGCTTTCAGCTCAAACTTCTGCATTGCGCCATTGCGGCTGATAATCGTTACCTTATTGGTATCGTAGTTGAAACCTGCGCCCTTGTCGCGCAGTGAATTGAGAACAATGAAATCAAGATTTTTCTTCTCCAGTTTATGCTGGGCGTTTGTCTCCTCGTCGTTTGTCTCTAAGGCGAAGCCCACCAGTTTCTGCTCCTGAGTCTTCATCTGGCCCAGAGCAGCAGCGATGTCGTGGGTCGGCTTGAGATGCAGTGTCTGCTCACCTTTCTCGCGCTTAATCTTGGAGTCAGCCTTGCTGTCGGGCGTGAAGTCAGCTACTGCCGCGCTCAGGATGGCTGCATCGCATGTAGGGAATAGTTTTGTGGCACAGCCAAACATCTCCTCTGCGCTCTCTACTCGCGTTACATTGATAAGGGGGTGGCAGATATCAAGGTGTGTAGGGCCGCTGACCAATTCCACTTTGGCCCCACGCTCAGCGCACTCGCGGGCTAGGGCGTAGCCCATCTTGCCGCTCGAGTAATTACCAATGAAACGTACGGGGTCAATCTTTTCATAGGTAGGGCCGGCGGTAATCATTACCGTCTTGCCCTGCAGGGCACTGCCTTTGCTGAAGTATTGGGCGAGAATCTCGAAGATGCGTTCCGGCTCTTCCATGCGTCCTTTGCCCACCAGTTTGCTGGCCAACTCGCCTGCGGTGGGCTCAATGATTATATTGCCGTAGGAGCGCAGGGTGGCCAGATTCTTCTGGGTGGAGGGATGGGCAAACATATCCAGGTCCATGGCGGGAGCCACAAACACAGGGGCTTTCATCGACAGATATGTAGTTATCAGCATATTGTCAGCAATGCCGTTGGCCATCTTGCCTATTGTACTGGCTGTGGCAGGAGCCACTACCATAGCATCGGCCCAAAGGCCCAGATCTACATGGCTGTGCCAACTGCCGTCGCGCTGTGCAAAGAACTCGCTCACCACTGGCTTGGAGGTCAGAGCAGATAGGGTAACAGGCGTGATGAACTCCTTACCTGCCGGAGTAATCACTACCTGTACCTCTGCGCCAGCCTTTACCAACAGGCGTATCAGCGTGCATGCCTTGTAAGCAGCTATGCTGCCCGTTATGCCCAATACTATATGCTTGCCGTTCATCTCTAATTCCTGGAAGAATTGTTTTTTGCCATGTTGCTCGAATTCATCTTGAGCTGCGTCAGTACCTTCTTGGTACTCTCTGCAAAGTCGCCCTGCATAATCCAGCCGAAGTAGCCCAGGTCCTTCTGCAGCACATCCATGACCTTCTGGCCTTTGTACTTGCCGAAGTTGAAGACTATCTCATTGTGGTCGTCATACACCAGTCGGCCTGCCAGGTCAGCATTGCGGTTGTTGCGCGAGAACTCGGCCAACCATTCCACATTGTTCTGCAGCTTGTCGCCAGAGTGGTCGAGCTGTGCCTGCAGCACCTCGTATGTGGCCTGTGTGTCATTGGCCGCGGCATGGGCGCCTTCAAGGTCCTTGTGGCAGTAGAATTTGTAGGCTGCCACCAGTGTGCGCTGTTCCATCTTATGGAAGATGGTCTGTACATCCACAAAGCGGGCATTGGTGAGGTCAAAGACCACATCAGCTCTGATCATTTCCTCTGCCAGCAAGGGCAGGTCGAAATGGTTGGAGTTATAGCCTGCGAAGTCGCAGCCCTTGAAAGTGTTGGCCAGCGTCTGCGCCACATCCTTGAAAGAGGGGCAGTCTTTTACGTCTTCGTCGTAGATGCCATGCACCTTTGACGCCTCCTCCGGGATATGTATGCCAGGATTGATACGCAGAGTCTTCGACTCTTCGTTACCATTAGGCTCCACGCGGATATACGATATCTCCACGATGCGGTCCTGGGTGATGCTGATGCCCGTCGTCTCAAGGTCAAAGATGACCAGCGGTTTGGTAAGATTAAGTTTCATTAGTTGGTGATGAGCAGCGGCATGAGCAGCATAAGGATATTAAACTTCTCCTCTTGCGCTGACGGGAGTATCAAGCCAGCGCGGCTGGGGTCGGACAACTGAATCACCACTTCGTCGGTGGAGAGACGACCCAGCAGGTCCATCAGGAAGTTGCCCTGGAAACCAATCTTGATGGGCATGCCCTCATATTGGCAGAGCAGGTGCTCCTCAGCCGACTGAGCGTAGTTGTTGTTCTCAGCTGTCAGTGTCAGCTTGTCGGCCTCAAACTGCATCTTCACCAGGCAGGTGGCATGATCAGCACCTACCATCACACGACGCAGGGCACCAATCAGTGCTTCGCGCTCAAGGGTGGCAATGCGGTCGTTGTTCTGCGGAATCACCTTCTTGTAGTTGGGGTAGGCCTCAGTAATCAGGCGGCAGTGCATCACATAGTCACCCATGTCGAAAGTGGCGTTGCCCTCGGCATAGGTGCAGATCTTTATCTCCTGCACGGCTTTGTCCACCACCGCACGGATAATGTTCACCGGTTTCTGCGGAAGGATGAAGCTGACGGTCACATTTTTGGTGTCGCAGTTAATCAGCGAGCGCACCAGTTTGCGGCCGTCGCTGGCTACGATAGCAAACTCGCCCGGGGTGATGTCAAAGAAGATACCCTGCATGGCTATGCGGGCGTCATCACTGGCAGTAGCTACTACTGCGTTGTCGAGTCCCTTACTCAGCGCATCTGCTGCTACGGGGAAGGAGGTCGTCTCGTCCTGCTGCTCCTTGAGCACGGGGAACTCGTCGGCACTCTCGCCCTGGAACACCATGTGGCCGTTCTGGTACTTAAGGTCAATCTGCAACGTAGAGGTGTTGATGTCGAGAGTGATGGGCTGCTCGGGTATCACCTTCAGGATGTCTAGGATGCGCTTGGCATTGACGGCAAAGCTGCTGTCGCCGCCCGACTCCACGAGCTGCAGGCTACTGGTGAGGGTAATCTCTTTGTCGGTGGCGCGCATATTGAGAGTGGAGTCCTTTACCTCAAACAGCACGCACGAAAGAATTGGAACTGTGTTCTTTGCAAGGATAACCTTGTCTAAGTTTTGCAGGTGGCTGTAGAGCTCTGCGCTATTAACAATGTATCTCATAGTTTTAGTGAATTATTTCTGCTACAAAGGTACGATTTTATTCCGAAAAAAGTAACAATAAAACGACACTTTTTTTCAGCCTCGCGTATTTTTTTTCTGCTGGTCTCCATTTTCCCCATTTTTCAGCGGTTAAATATGAAATCCCTGATAACTTCCTTGAGTTTCGTATTTCACATCTTACATGTTGCATTAGTCCCGTATTTTGCACCTATAGACAGATTATTTTCAAAAAACATTCTCCTTTTGTGTCATATAAGACAAAAAATTACTATCTTCGCATCTCGAACACAAAACTGTTGTATTATGCAAATTGAAATAGAAGGAACAATTACAAAAGTATTTGAGTTGCGTGAGGGGCAGAGTGCCCGTACAGGCAACACATGGCAGCGCCAGGATTATCTGATAGAGACACCGGGGCAGTACCCACGTCGCTGCCTCTTTACCGTGGCCGACGGTAACATAGCGATGTTTAATCTGCAGGAGGGCAAGCGAGTGCGCGTGACGCTGTCTATCGATGCTCACGAGTATCAGGACCGTTGGTTCAACGACTTCCGTGCCGTAGCTGTGGCTGATGCTTCAGCCCCTGCGCAGCAGGCAGCTCCTGCCGCAGACTCCATCGGTGCTCCTCTGCCGTCACCTTCCGCTCCGCAGGGCGGTAATGCCGATCAGGCTTTGCCATGGGAACAATAGAGATAGATAATCAGATAGCCAGATAATCAAAAAGTCAAAATACATCTATGCCAACAATACAAGGAAAAATTACGAAGGCTTTTGAGCCGCGCTCCGGTCAGAACGACCGTGGCAAGTGGATGGCGCAGGATTTTCTGCTTGAGTCATACGACCAGCCTTATCCGCGCCGCTGCCTCTTCTCCGTGTGGGGTGAGGAGCGTCTTATTCAGTTTAATATCAAGGAGGGCGATGACCTCGCTGTAGATATTGACCTCGATGCGCGCGAGCGTAACGGTCGTTATTATAATTCTGTCCGTGCGTGGCGCGTGGCTCGCATCACGCCTCCGCAGATGGAGGAAATGCCTGCCGCAGGGCAGCCTCTGCCACCGCCGCAGGCTCCCAGTGCAGCTCCCATAGGAGAGACAGCCCCCATAGGTGAAGAAACTGCGGCAGCCCCCGGTGCAGCCATAGGGCCTTTGCCACCTCCGGGTGACCCGCTGGGCGGCGATGCAACTGAGGATTTGCCGTTTTAATACGACAGTGTAAATAGCAATCAGGCTCCGGCATTTTTGTCGGAGCCTGATTGCTGTTAAGTGATATGGAAGTGTGCAGTTAGCTTGCGTTCTATATTCCTGCTGCTTCGAGGGCTTGCTTGATATCGGCCAGGATATCATCAATGTCCTCCAGTCCCACGCTGAGGCGGATGAGGTCGGGCGCTATGCCTGCCTCGCGCAGTTGTTCGTCACTGAGCTGGCGATGAGTGTGGCTGGCAGGGTGCAGCACACATGTCTTGGCATCAGCCACATGAGTGACGATGGAGATGAACTTGAGGGAGTCCATAAAGCGGATTGCCTCTTCGCGGCTTCCCTTCAGTCCGAAGGCTATCACGCCGCAGCCTCCGTGGGGCAGGTATTTCTGTGCCAGAGGATAGTATTTGTTGTCGGGCAGTCCGGCAAAGTTTATCCATCCTACGCGCGGGTCGTCGTGCAGAAACTCTGCTACTTTCTGTGCATTCTCGCAATGGCGCTGTATCCTTACGTGCAGCGACTCCAAACCCATATTGAGCAAAAAGGCATTCTGCGGACTCTGGATTGAGCCGAGGTCGCGCATGAGTTGTGCCGTGGCCTTGGTGATATAGGCGAGCTTGCCGAAGGCAGTGGCGTAGGTAAGGCCATGATAGCTCTCGTCGGGCGTACACAGCCCGGGGAACTTGTCAGCATGGGCCATCCAGTCGAAGTTGCCGCTGTCCACAATCACTCCGCCTACGGCGGCACCATGACCGTCCATATACTTGGTGGTGCTGTGGGTCACAATGTCGGCGCCCCATTCTATCGGGCGGCAGTTGACGGGAGTGGCGAAGGTGTTGTCAATGATGAGAGGCACACCGTGGCGGTGAGCCATCTGGGCAAAGCGCTCGATGTCAAACACATTGCCGCCCGGGTTGGAGATAGTCTCTCCAAAGAAGCACTTAGTGTTGGGGCGGAAGGCAGCTTCTATCTCTGCGTCGCTGCAGTCGGGATCTACGAAGGTGCACTCTATGCCCATTTTCTTGAGCGTGACGCCGAAGAGGTTGTAAGTGCCGCCGTAGATGCTGTTGGCGGAGATGAAGTGGTCGCCCGCTTCGCAGATATTAAACACAGCGAAGAAGCTGGCTGCCTGTCCGCTACTGGTCAGCATACCTGCCACTCCTCCCTCGAGCTGCGCTATCTTGGTGGCTACGGCATCATTGGTGGGGTTGGCAAGGCGCGTGTAGAAGTAGCCGCTGTCTTTGAGGTCAAAGAGGCGGGCCATCTGGTCGCTGTTGTCGTACTTGAATGTGGTGCTTTGGTAGATAGGCACCTGGCGCGGCTCTCCCTTGCCAGGCTTCCATCCGCCCTGCACGCATATTGTGCCGGGAGTGGTCTTTTTCATCGTCTTATTTCAGAATCCTCGCGGGCAGTTTTTCAAGCATGTCGCGCGTCATGCCGTCGAGGTCATAGACAGGCTTCCAGTCCCACTCGTTGCGGGCGCAGGAGTCGTCCATGCAGTCGGGCCATGAGTCGGCGATGCTCTGCTTGAGCGGGTCAACATCATACACCATCTCAAAGTCGGGTTTGTACTTCTTGATAGAAGCATAGATGGTCTCCGGTGCAAAACTCATGGAGGCGATGTTGAACGCGTTGCGGTGAATGAGTCTGCTGGGGTCGGCTTCCATGATGTCGATGGCGGCCTTGAGTGCATCGGGCATGTAAATCATGTCCATCAGAGTTCCTTCTTTAATGGGGCAGGTGAACTTCTCTCCGCGCACTGCGTAGTAGTAGATGTCCACTGCGTAGTCGGTGGTGCCGCCGCCCGGAGGTGTGACATTGGAGATGACACCGGGGAAGCGCACGGCGCGGGTGTCAACGCCATACTTGAGGAAGTAGTAGTCTGACAGCAGCTCGGTGGTCACCTTGGTTACTCCGTACATGGTGCGCGGGCGCTGGATAGTGTCCTGCGGAGTCATGACATGCGGTGTGCTGGGGCCGAAGGAGCCGATGGAGCTGGGCGTGAAGACGGCGCAGCCGTTCTCGCGTGCTACCTCAAGCACATTCCACAGGCCGTCGATACCAATCTTCCATGCCAGCTTGGGCTTGCCCTCTGCCACTACCGAGAGCAGGGCAGCGAGGTTGTAGATGGTGTCGATACCATACTTCTTGACTACTTCACTGATGGCGGGGGCGTCAGTGACATCACACACTTCGGCGGGGCCGCTCTCCAGCAACTCGCCCTTAGGCTCAGCACCGATAATATAGCCGGCCACTACGTTCTGACCGCCATAAATGCTGCGAAGCGTCATCGTCAGCTCTGAGCCTATCTGTCCGGTGGCGCCGATAATAAGGATTTTTTTCATTTTATATAGTTTTTGTTAGGTTTTTGTCTCTTTTCCAATCTGCAAAGATAGCATTTTTTTGTTACGCCCGTCTATTTTGATGCATGAAAAATGTTTTTTCTGTATTTTCAATAAATAATGTCTGCTGTCAGGGCATTGTGGTCGGAGAGGTAGGCGCCCTTGCCGAGGCTGGAGTCGTGGATGGCGGAGGCCTTGACCTTTACTTGGTCGGAGATAAAGATGTGGTCAACCTTGGGTCGCTGGTCGGGGGGCAGTTGGCCGAAGGCGTGGAAGGTATAGTCAGGACCTTTGCCCATCTTGCCTGCCTTGCATACGTCCTGCAGTGGAAATATGGCAGTGGCGAGTTTGGCGTAGGTGGGGCTGTCGCTGGTGGAGTTCATGTCGCCCATCAATACCACAGGCAGTTCGTTGTTCATTCGGCTGATGCGCTCCTTTATGAGTGCGGCCCCATTGATGCGAGCTTTCTCACTGTTGTGGTCGAGGTGAGTGTTGAGCACAATGATGCACTTCATTGTCTCCTTGTCCTGCAATATGGCCCAGGTGGCTATGCGCCGGTAGCTGGCACCCCATCCATAGGACGGCATGGCGGGGGTAGGTGAGAGCCAGAAGGTGCCGTTGCCGAGCAGGTTGAAGCGCGTGCTGTTGTAGAGGATGGGATTATACTCGCCGCCCTCTTTGCCGTCGTCGCGTGCCACGCCCACATAGTTATATCCTGCAAGCAGTTTTGTGAGGTCGAGCAGCTGGCGGTGCTTCACTTCTTGCAGGCCTACTATGTCAGACTTGCTCTTGCTGATGAATGCGCCCACTTCTTGATAGCGCATCTCCCAGTTGTTGCGCCCGTCGCCCTTGTTCTCAGTGCGGATGTTGAAAGTCATCAACCGCGCAGCCACAGGCTTCTGCCTCTGGGCCAGAGCGGCCGTCAGGCATACGGCGAGCAGTATTATTATGGATAATAATCTCTTCATTGTTGTCAGTCGTTGTCTCTCTGCCTCTTCCAGCGGTTGTGGCTCCATAGCCAGCGCGCCGGCTCTATGCGTATATCCTCTTCGAGCATCTGCATATAGTGGCGCGTCAGCTCGTGCTCCGGATACTGCTTCACATCGTCGGTCATAGCCACCATCTCGCAGTCGTAGTAGCCGCGCTTCCTGCGGTGCATCCTGCCGTATAAGATAGCAGCATCCACCTTCTTGGCTATGCGCTCAGTGCCCGTGAACACCGGAGTGTCCTGATGCAGGAAGTCCACCCACAGGTGAATGTTCTCGCGCTTGGGAGCCTGGTCGGAGATGAAGCCGATGAGCACCTTGCTCCCCTCGTTCTTTATAGCCATTATGCGGCGCAGGGCATCTTTCTTGTTGATGTTCTCGCCCCCGTAGCGCTGGCGGATGGCATAGAAGAGGTGGTCCATGCTGTCGCTGTGGAGCTTGGAGTAGAGCTGTGCGCAGCTGGTGCCCTCAGGCATCCACCAGTTCAGCGAGGCGATGTACTCCCAGTTGCAGAAATGAGCGAGGTAAAGAAAGATAAATTGTTTCTTCTCAAAGCACTTGCTCACCAGCTCCATGTTGTGAAACCGCATGCGCTTCATCATGTTCTTCTTCGTGATGGTGATAGCTTTGACATTCTCCACTATGTAGTCGCAGAAAAAGCGGTAGAACTTCCTTTCTATCTTCCTAATTTCGGCGCTGTCCTTTTCAGGGAAACTGCGCGTGAGGTTTTTCCTTACCACCTTGCGCCTATACCTTATTATATAATATATAAGGGGAAACATCAAGTCGCTTATGCGGTAGTGAACCCACATCGGCAGCAGCGACATGAGGTATGTGAGGGAATATACTATCTTGGAAATCACAGGTCTGTTGTTATTTGATTTGAAGGGTCTCTAATATTTTTTCGGCCACCGTATGCGGAGCTATCAGGGTCATGCATGGGTAGTCGCCGTAGCGGCATTTCTTGTTTCCAAAGATGGAGCATGGGCGGCAGGGAATTTCGTTGCACTGCACCATGGCGCTGCCATCCACCTGCTGGCCGCAGAATCCAGCCATCGGATGCGTGGCACCCCACACAGACACCGTCTTGGTGCCAGCCAGGGCACTCAGGTGCATGTTGGCGGAGTCCATGGTGACCATCACGTCCATATTGTTAATCAGGCGCAGTTCATTGCGCAGGTCGCCCTTGCCTATCAGCGAGGTTACGAAGCCGTAGATGGCCTCCATGCTCTCGCACCACTGGCGCTCCTCACTGCCGCTGCCGAAGAGGAACACGCGGATGCCGTGAGTCCCCAACTCTTTGATAACCTCCCGCATGAGCGGCAGAGGATAAATCTTTCCTTCATGGGCAGCAAAGGGAGCGATGCCCACCCATATATCCTGGGCGTCCTTCTCGCCCACCATGTCGCGCAGGTCGGCGATGTCAGCGCGCCCGTTGCCAAACATGCGGTAGGGCTTGAGCGTCACGGGAAATCCCGCGCCCTCCAGAGCCTTGGCATAGCGTTCCGGCGATGTGGTGAGCTGCGTCATCACCTTATGGTGGCGTCTGGTCAGCAGTCTGCGCTCCCTGCGCCCTTTGTCCAGGACTGTCACCTTGCGCCCCGCCCTCTTGAAGAAGAAGCGGATGACCTTGCTGCGCAGCACGTCGTGCCAGTCCACCACCGTGTCATAGCCCTCGGCCATCAGCTCGCGGCTTAAGCGGCGCAGTCCCCCCAGCCCTTTGTAGTCGGACAGAATGACGCTGCGAAGGTGCACATTGTCAGGCAGTCCCTCCATCAGGGCGGCAGCCACAGGGCGGCTCAGCAGGGTGATGTGGTCCTCGGGATATTGGTCGGCAAACGCCTTTAGCACACCCACCGTCATCGCCACGTCGCCAAGCGCAGAAAATCTTATCGCCAAAATATTTGCCATAAGTGCTGCGAAGTTACACATTTCTTGCCGACTGGCGGTGAAAAAAGCCAATTTTTTATTTTATTTCTTATCGTTCCTTTCGGCGAAGTTGTACACATCCCGCAACCTCAAAAAGAAAGTGAGCATCACCATCGGCACGCGCCAAAACAACTACAAATATTTTAGCAATCCCCGGCGCTTCACCGAATTGGAGATAGAAGTGACCAAAAATTTTCTCACACAACCAAAATGATAATTCGCTGATTGTGAGAGATTTCACAAGCTAA
>JAGCYL010000066.1 GCA_017960825.1 Bacteroidaceae bacterium
CTAAGAGCGAGCTAAGAAAATCTTAGCGCACTCTCGCAAAATCTTAGCGCACTCTCGCAAAATCTTAGCGCACTCTCGCAGAATCTTAGCGCACTCTCGCAAAATCTTAGCGCACTCTCGCAGAATCTTAGCGCACTCTCGTGAGTCAGAGAGTGCGCTAAAAAATTCTGAGTTCGGACTTTCAGGGAACTAACACGGACTTTCAAAAAATTAGCACGGGTTTATGAAAAATCTAAGCGCGACTACATAATCTGCAGTCGCGCTTATTGTATGCATAGATTGATGAAGACTCTTTTTACCAGTCGTCTTCTTCCTCCACTCCGTTATAAACTGACTTGGGACACCACTCAAAGTAGTCGATGAAGAGCTGTGTGCTGGTGTTCTCGAGCACTGACTTCATGCGGAGGTAGTATGTCTTGTGTGGGTCGAAGGTACCGGTGTAGGCTATGCGGCGGAATACACGATTGTTGTTGCGGAAGTTGTCGGTGGTGGCAGTACTGCTACCTGTGCCGAAGTATCGCGGAGCCTTCATGTATCCGTGGATACGCATACGCTTCTCTATCTCAGTGTTGTAGTCGTCATCGTCGGGATTGTCTTCCTCCCACTCTATCTGCGGGTTCTCACCGTAGATACGCATATCGAGCGGCAGTCCGATTGCCTCCAGATTCTTAGGATTGGTGCCGAAATACAGCTGGCACATACCTCGACGGTCGGCCACATTCTGCATACCGATACGGAACTCATAGGTGCCATGGTATGGCACGTGAGGCAACTCGATGGTCACGTCGTACTGACCTACGATATTGTATTCATCACCCTGGTAGTTCTGCCATGAATATCCATAAGCGGGAAGGAATACCACGCGGCTTTCCTCCGAAGTCTTCATAGTGGAGTGGTAGCCCGGGGGCATGTGCATACCCTTGGCCGCATTTCCGCTGGTGATACGGCGGTAGCCTGACGACATCTGCTCCGGCAGCATGTCGCAGATATCATAGCGCATACGCTCGTTGAGTACCTTGTTTGGCACATCCTCATCATAGACGAGGATCTCGTCGATGGTGTAGAAGTAGCCGTTAAGGGCGGCATTGTCGCCATCATTGTGGATAAGGATTCCCTCACGGGGCACTGTAATCTCGGAGAAGTTCCTCCAGTTGCGCTCACTTACGTAGCGGTTGATGCGCTTGCCCTGTATCTGCTTGCCTTCCATCAGCTTGAGGATACGGTCTTGTGTAAGCGTGGGATAGTAGCACCATACGTCGATGGAAAGGTTCTCCGGGTTACGGTAACCAAATCCTTGCTCATTGTAGTGGATGAGCAGATAGTTCCAAGCTACAGAACGATTGGTGATATGGTAGCCCACAAACTGGTGCACGGCATTGTTGTCACTCTTATAGTCCGGGTCGGTGGCATCAGGATAGAACTCCTTGCACTTCTGCTCTATTACGGGGAACACCTCGTCCCAGTTGAGAATCAGGCCGTTCTCTTTTTCAAGACTGATGCCAAATGCCTGCTCAAAGAGGCTGTCGGCCTCCACGAAAGCAGTGAAGCCGCTGTCGCGATGGCTGGGTGTTGGCACGGGAGTGTCGCCTGTCTCGGTAGGACATCCAAGACCTGTCTCGGGATGATTCTTCTCATAGTCCATATCGCGGAATGGAGCATTGAGCACCTCGTCGTAGCCGGTGAGTTTGAGCAGATTAGAGAACACCTGCAGATTTTCGGTGGACTCGATGAGCGCACTGAGTGAGGATGTGGTAGGAGCCACAACCTTATTCACCTTGTGCACTACTCCATTCTCCACCTCAATATCGCTGGCCGTGATGCGGGAGTACTTATCAATATATACAGCGGTGCGTCCGCCTGTGATAGTGTCGAAGTTAATCGTCACGAAACGGCCGGCAAACGACTGTGTCTCGATGGTACCCTCCATAAACTGTGTGCTCAGCAAAGCAGGACTGTTCTCATGGTCAATCAGGCAGTTGTTGACGATGAACTCCGCCGTAGAGTCGGGAATCTGCGTTATGTCATAGCCCTTGGTATTGTAGAGGGAGTCAAGGTAGTTCTGCACTGCCTCATTGCTGGGCGCAAAGCAGGTGAAATTGCCACGTGCCGAGAGAAGGTCATAGACCGTTGACTCCGACACGTCACTTAGCTTTACGCGCTTCACGAGATAGAGGAAATCAGACAACGCCTCGTCCTCAGTAAGATAGTCTGACATAAGTTGTCCCGTGAACGTGTACATGTTTGACTCGTCAACCTTGTCCTGACAAGAAACGAAAGCAATGCCTGTAACCATCAGCAGCATCGCGGCACCAAGTAATTTGTTGAAAAATTGCTTAATCAAACTCATAATTTATTTATTTATATTTTTTCCAATACCTATAAATGTGGATATTCACATTCAATGTGCAATATTAACACATTTTTCGGTATTAAGCAAAATATTGGACAAAAAAAATAAAAAAAAGGCCTCTCGCGAATTATTTGATAAAGAAAAAACGGGGATTAGGCTCCAAAAAACTAATCCCCGTGATTATAACAAGAAATGTCGTTTAATTCTTTGCAGCTTTCTTGAGAAGCTTCTTCAGCATCTTCTCAGCCTTGTCCAAGCCCTCGGTCTTGAGAGTCTGGGTGTAAGCCTTGGCTATGGCCTCAGTCTGAGCCTCCTGCTCGGGGCTGGCAAAAGCATGGCGATAGCCCTTCTGGTCGTAGCAGTGGCCGCGGGTAAAGTCAGGCACAGCCACCGAGGCGCAGTTGTTGTCCATCGACAATGTGCCGAGCTCAGCAAGGCAGCACCACTCTGCCAGGTCATAGACATCCATATCCAGGGGCAGACCATTCTGCAGGCAGTAAACAAGACGGCTGTCCATCACGAAGTCCATTCCACCGTGACCGCCTACCTCCTTAGCCACAGCACCATACTTCTTGAGAATGGGGTGCTCGTAGGTCTTCATCAGCTCTTCCTGCTGCTTGGCAGGCATAAAGCCGTGAGCGTCAAGCTTGTCAACCACGGGCACGCCGGCATCCTTGAGACTGCTCTCATCGAGAGTGAAGTGCTCCTCTGGATACTTGGTGGCATAGCCCTTGGTGCCGATGAGCTTGTAAAGACGATTGTAGGGCTGCGGGTTCATCACATTGTGCTGAATCTCTATCACCTTGCCGGCCTCTGTGCGCATGAGCGTAGTGGTGTGGTCGCCATTGCGGAACTCCGGACAAGGCTTGCCAGTCTTCTTCTCCACGTACTCCTTGCCATGAGCCGACTTGGTGTCCATCGCTACAAGGGTAGTGATGCGGTCACCGCGGTGTATGTCAAGAGCCTGAGCTACAGGGCCCAACCCGTGGGTAGCATACAAGTCGCCGCGATACTCCTTGTTGAACTTCATACGCCATCCCAGCTTGTCGGGATCGGAACCGTCGGGGTTCTTCCAGTAATAATCCCAGAAGGGATCGAGATTGTGGATGTAGGCTCCCTCGGCGCGTATCACCTCGCCAAAGATGCCGTGCTGAGCCATGTTGAGGGCATTCATCTCATACCAGTCGTAGCAGCAGTTCTCCAGAATCATGCAGTGGAGCTGCTTGGCCTCGGCAAGGTTGATGAGCTCCCAGCACTGGGCCAGGTCCATAGCGCACGGAACCTCGATGGCGGTATTCTTGCCATTCTCCAGGGCGCACTTAGCTACGGGGAAGTGGTGGTCCCAGTCGGTGGCAATATACACAAGATTTATGTCCTCGCGCTTGCACAGCTCCTCATAGCCCTTTTCTCCGGTGTACTCAGCAGCTTCGGGCAGGCCTGCGTTGGTCAGGAACTTCTGGCACTTCTTTACACGGTCGGGTTCATAGTCGCACAGTGCCACGATATTAACTCCGTTGATGTGGGTAAAGCGCTCCACCGCGCCGGGACCGCGCATTCCAAGACCTACAAAAGCTACTCTGACGATAGGCTCGGCAGGGCGTGCGAGGCCAAGCACATGCTTCTGACCCTCGGGGCGCACAGGCACCTCAGTAACGATAGTACCCTTATCCCAATGCCACTTAGTCTGCATGTAGGGCTGGGCGGTGATGCACTGGGGCATCATGGCGAGCAGGCAGAGAGCCACACTCGCAGCAAAGATTGAAAATTTCTTCATGTTGTTTGTGATTTACTTATGATATTAAAATATTTAAGGTCTCTCTGGCAAAAATATGTGCAAAGATAAACATTTATTTCTAAACAAGGCCTCTATGCACACACATTATTTAATATATTAGTGCTTTTTTCCATATTTTTTAATTTTTACGCTTAAAACCTTACTACTGTCATACCATCTATCATACGCGCAAAGATATAATTGCGCCGCAGTAGCGAAGCATTGCCCACCAGCACCATCTGCTCACGAGCTCGCGTCAGTGCCACATTGAGTTTGCGGTCCACGGCAAAGGGCTCTGAGTTGCCGTCCTCACCCTCAATGTATGTGGAGGATGTGAGAAAAGTGAGTTGCCCCGCATGGCGCACGGTGAAAGAATAGATGATAATGTCGCGCTGCGAGCCCTGGTATCGCTCTACCGTGTCGATGGTTGCATAGGCCAGATGCTGCAGCCCATGCTCAAGGAGCTTGGAGCGCACCATGGCAATCTGGTTGCGATACGGCACAATAATACCCACATCGTCGGCTGTAAGCTGCCGCCCATTGGCCTCGTACAGTGCTGCTATACCGGCCAGACACTCGGCCACAAGGGTTGCCTCGGCAGAGTTGACCTTGTCATTGACTCCGTCATCGGCAGGAGTGCAGTCCACAAAGAGCACACGCTCCGCTGCCAAATGTTGTATCAGCTCTGTAGGCTCCGCAGGGCGACGTCTGTAGAATTCTCTGAGGCTGCGCTGCTGATGGCTCAGCGGCACACTGCGCAGCGCACCGCGATAAAAATTGTCGTTGACAAATCCGTAGAGTTCGGGGTGCATACGCCCCTGCGTCTCTATCTGCATATATAGGTCAGTGCGCCCCATGGCCATCAGTCGATGGAGCATGCGATCGAACACGGATTGTGCACAGCTGGTCAGTCCCATTTCTTTGAGAACGCTATCGGTAATAGCAGCGTCATTACTGCTCTGCATCACAACTGCCGGCAACTGTTTCTGGTCGCCCACCATCACAAACTTGTCAATCGTTCTCAGCGTGAAGAACGGCAACAGAGAAGGCTCCAATATCTGCGAGGCCTCGTCCACATACGCCACGTCAAAATGCAGGGCTGCCAGCACGTGCTGTTGCTGCATCATCGTGGTAGTAGTGCCCACTATTACACGCATTTCAGCCAACAGCCTGTCCACATCGTCCACACGCCACAGGCTCTGCCCCACCCTGTTGGCCAGAATACGATGGGCCATCCTCCTATCGGCAGTTACCCTGCTGCTTATGCGAAGATAATCGCTGAGCAGATCGGGCTGCTCCGTAATGATGCTCTCCAGCATGGAGCA
>JAGCYL010000008.1 GCA_017960825.1 Bacteroidaceae bacterium
AGAACTTTTACGCCCTAAAGGCCAGCGAGCTTCTGCGGATTGAGCGACACGTCTTGGCATCGCTATGCGCCGGTGCTCACGGTATTAAAATTCTTCATCCATGTATCGCAGCACATCTCTCTGCCACATGGTCCGAAGCCGCCGATAAGGCCTGCCTCCTGACGCGCACCAATCTGGCGCATCTCTACGCGGATATTAAACTCCTGTGCCAGCACCTTGATGAGCTCGCGGAAGTCCACGCGCTGGTCAGCGATATAATAGAAGATGGCCTTGTTGCCGTCGCCTTGAAACTCCACGTCGCCAATCTTCATGTCCAGTCCGAGGTCTTTGGCAATGGCTCGCGACTTTATCATAGTCTTTTGTTCGCGGGCTTTGGCCTCGTTGAATTTCTCAATGTCCACTTCGCGGGCCAGGCGGTAGATGCGCTTGGTGCCGGCGTCAGCCTTGAGCCTCTGTTTCGACATCTGCAGGGGCACCAGTGGCCCGGTGAGGCTGACAGTGCCGATGTCGTGGCCAGGCGAGCCCTCCACAGCCACAATGTCGCCCTTTTGCAGAGGCAAGTGATTGCAGTTGATGTAATAGTCCTTGTGGGTGTTCTTGAATTGCACCTCCACAAGGTCGGTCATCTGGTCGGCGCCGGGCACATCGGCCAGATAGTCATAGGTATTAAGTTGCTTGTCGTGTCGGCAGCATCCTTTGGCGTTCAGGCCGCGCCCACCGCCGCAAATAAATTTATCCACCATGTTTTTATTTTCTTAATAGTATAATCGTTTGAAGTGCAAGATTAAAGAATGTAGTCCTGCCATACACATTGCCAGCCACGTCGCGCTGAGCATGGGCAAACTCCTCGGTAAACTGTTTGATGTTTCGCTCGTTGATAAAGCGTGCAAATTTATATGTAAAATCGGCCTCCTGCGGAGTCATGAAGTTGAGCTCCGAGTGCCCGAAGTTATAGATAAAGTTTTCCCTCAGCATATGTTGCATATAGCTGAGATATTCTTTTTGTTGCTCGCGCCCCAGCGAAGCCATGCTTTCGCTCCATCGCATCAGTCCCTGGAGGTCGCGCAGATAAGCCAGACGCATCAGTTGCATGAAACAGTTGAGCTTGGCCTTTGAGTCGTCAGTGTCGCAGAGTTGCTTCAGCGCCTTTAGCCAGTTGCCGCCAGTCACGCGGGCCACTCCCATGGCTGTGTCGCGGTCCAGACCGCGCTTCTCCATCAGGGCTTGGCAGATTACCTCGGTGCTGAGGGGCGGCACATCGATGCGCTGAGTTCGGCTCACTATGGTATCGAGCAGCAGCTCGGGGTGCTCTGCGCAGAGAATGAAGAGAGTCTTTGGCGAGGGCTCCTCCAGTGTCTTGAGCAGGGTGTTGGCAGCGCTACCGTTCATCTTCTCCGGTAGCCAGATGATCATAACTTTCCAGCCGCCCTCATAGGCGCTCAGACTCAGTTTGCGAATGATATTATCAGCCTCGTCGTCGGGGATGATGGCCTGTTTGTTCTCGGTGCCTATCACGCGCAGCCAGTCGTTGAGGTCGAAGTATTTGTCGCTGCCCAGCTGGGTGAGCCACTCTTTAATGTACGTGTCGCTGGTGGTGGAGCTGCTGCTTTTCTTTATGACCGGAAACGAGAAATGCATATCGGGGTGGATCAGTTTGTCTGTCTTTATGCATTCCGGGCAGTGGCCGCAGCTGTCATTGTCCTCGTGATGCTCACACATGATGTAGCTCGCCAAAGCCAGAGCCAGGGCCAGAGTGCCGTAGCCGGTGTCGCCAGCCAGCAGCAGCGCGTGGGGAAGACGGTCCGCCTTCACCTGAGAGCGTAGAATCCGCTTCACATCCTCTTGTCCTATTACATCGGCAAATCGCATCCTGGTTATAGAAATTTGAAGTTTAGAAGATTGTCGCCGCAATTTTCTGCAGGCTGTTCACGTTGCCAGTCATGTAGAAATGTATGCTCGGCACTCCGGCGGCTATCAGCTCGCGGCATTGGCTGACGCACCATTCAATGCCCAGCTGCTTCACGTCGTCGTCGGTCTTGCACTTGAGAGCCTCACCCACCAGTTCCTCCGGCAGGTCGCAGTGGAAGAGGCGTGGCAGCACCGTGAGCTGCTTTAGGCTCACCAGTGGCTTGATGCCGGGAATGATGGGCACGCTTACGCCATCCTCGCGCATCTTGCGCACAAAGTCAAAATACTTGCTGTTGTCGAAAAACATCTGGGTAACGCCGTATTCGGCCCCCATCTCAATCTTGCGCTTAAACCATGCCGCGTCGCTGGCCATGTTGGGAGCCTCCTCGTGCTTCTCGGGATAGCAGGCCACACCGTAGCTGAACTGCGGCCCGCGCTCCTTCATCACGGAGCCGTCCATAAAGAGGCCGTTGTTGAAATCGTTGACCTGCTTCTGCAGTTCTGTGGTGTGGCTGTAGCCATCCTTGGTGGGGCGGAACTCCTTGTCCTCCGGAGCCTTGTCACCGCGCAGCAGCAGCAGGTTGGTGATGCCCAGATACTGCAGGTCGATGAGCACATACTCCGTCTCTTCGCGGGTGAAGCCACTGCATAGTATGTGCGGCACGATGGGCACTCCAAACTCCTGCTGCAGGGCGGCGGCGACGGCCACCGAGCCCGGGCGGCGCCTCAGCGGGGTGCGCTGCAGCAGACCGTTGCCCAGGTCTTTGGTCACCATCTCGCTGCGGTGAGTGGTGATATTGATATATTTGGGGCCGAACTCCATCAGACTGCTGATGTCGTCCTGCAGTTTGCGGATGCCAGCCCCCTTCAGCGGCGGCAGCACCTCAAAGGAGAAAGCAGTCCCCTGGTCTTGGCTTATCAGTTCGGTTATGCGCATACTCGTGATGCAGTTTGCTGTAGTTTATCTATATTACGGTACGTACGCACATGCGCACATCACGCTCATTCTGCAAAATTACGCAAAAATATTGACTTATCTTGCCTTTACGTCCTTTTTTCTATATTATATCCAGGAATTGAGCCTTATCGCAGTCGTCTGGTGTTAGGTCATAAAGCAAAGAAAAAAGCACAAAAACGGGGCGAAAAATATGTTTGCGGAATGAAAAAATTAAAAAAAAGCGCAGAGAATGGCTGTTATGTTGTGGCGAATGATTATTTTTGCAAATTGATATATAATATACCTTAATCTATGACACACAAAAGGAAGATAGTGGTTTTGCTCTTTGTGCTGACGCTTGCAGGGCTCGGCGCGAGGGCGCAATATACTTCGTTTACCGTTAAGGAGACTTCCGGTACATGGACCAGCTACGGACTTGACAGGCTGAAGATTACGTTTTCTAACGACCAGATGACGCTGTCCAACGCGCAGCAGACCTCGGTCTATCCTCTGGGAGAGCTGAGCTCAATGCTGTTTACTGACCTGCCCTCTGCCATTGAGCGCATGGGGCGCACCTATACGGTGGTCTCGCTGCAGGGTGCCAAGGTGCAGCTCTCGGTACCCTCGGGCACTCAGGCCCGCGTATATGACATGCAGGGCAAGTTGTGCGCCACGGCTCGCATAGGTCAGGAGGGCGTGCCGGTATATATCGGCGACCTTCAACCGGGCATATTCATCCTCCGCGCTGGCAACGAAAGGCACAAAATCCTCGTTAAGTAAACTTCGGCTTACCTTAAATTGAAGTAACATGAAAAAGATATTTTTTCTGGCAGCAATATTCTTAATTGTCAATTGTCAATTATCAATTGTCAAAGCTCAGACCTTTGCCATCCACTCTGGTAGCACCACTCTGCTCGCCACTCCCGACGAGGTGGGAGAGATGATGTTCAGCGGCACATACCTCAGTATCGGCGACACAGTGCTGGATGTCACTGACATTGACAGCATGAGCTATACAACTATGAAATTCGACCCGCTGCTTGTGGACTTCGCCTACAGCGGAGAGCAGTGTCGCGTTACTATGCCGCTGGCTCTGGCCGACTCGATGTGGCTGGAGCAGGACGGTGCCTACGTAACAGTGATATCTGCCAAGAAGGGAGGCGATGAGGTAGTCTATACGCTGAGCGGAACCACCGCCAACGGATGCTTCAAGCAGGAGGGCGAGTACAAGTGCAAGGTGCGCCTCAACGGGGTGAACATCACCTCGCAGCGCGGAGCCGCCGTGCATATCAAGAATGGCAAGCGCATCCATGTGGACGTAGCCAACGGCACTGTCAACAACTTCGTGGACCATGCAGACACCCTACACGATGCCTGTTTCCACGTCAAGGGACATCCTGAGTTCTACGGTCTCGGCACTATCAACATTACCGGTAATGGCAAGCACGGATTCAAGAGCGGCGAATACACCGAGTTGAAAGACAGTCTCGGCACTATCAACATCCTCTCTGCCCCTGCCGACGGTATCCACGCGAGCCAGTACTTCAAGATGAAGGGCGGCACCGTTAACATATATCCCGCAGTGAAGGGCGACGGCATACAGGCCGAATGTGACAAAGACTCCACCAAGCTCTACAATGGCCAGCTCTTTCTGCGCGGCGGCACCGTGAATATAGAGATAAGCGGCGACAGCTGCGAGGGACTCAAGTGCGATTCGTTGATGACCATCAGTGGAGGAACTCACAATGTCACTTGCAACGGCCTCTTCTCCAAGTGTATCTCAGCCGGCACCAGTATGGTGATGTATGAGAAGAAGTCAAAGCCTGTGGTGACACTCATTAACAACGGAGGCTACGTTGTGGTGCAGGACAAGAACAAGAAGAGCGTATGTCTGAAAGTGGAGAAGGACTTCTTCTTCCATACCGGCACCCTCTCCCTCACCGCAGATGAGGACGTGAAAGGCAAGTCGGCCAATATCGGAAACGATTATATATACGTCAGCAAGGCGGTGACCCTCACGGCAAAGCCCGCTATGGATGTAGATGGAGCTATACGTGTCAAGAAAACAGAGGCTGACATGATCGCCTACGAAGAAGGCAAGGGCATATATATCAGCACCCTCGACGACGAGGAGGACGAGTAGCAGCCATGCAATATAAGGCAGCGGCGCGGGCAGGAGCCTGCGCCGCTGTATTTTTTCTGCGTGCTCACGAAAACTAAGTGCACTCTCGCAAAATCTTGGCGCACTCTCGCAGAATCTTAGCGCACTCTCGCAGAATCTTAGCGCACTCTCGCAGAATCTTAGCGCACTCTCGTGAGCATGAGAGCGCACTTTCTTTTTTTGTACTCACTATCTGTTGGCGCGAGATGCGTATATGACTTACTCAGATGCAGCTGATTTTTTCTTAGGCTGGAGATTGAGCCTGTAAATAGCGTGCAGCATCACGTAGCGGGGCAGGCTGTTGCGGTAAGTTTCGGTTCTGCCTTGCGAATTGAGCACTTGGGAGATATTGCTAAGGTTGCCGAGGATGTCAAATCCGTCGAGGGCGAGGGTAAGCCCGAGTTTGGGTATGGTCTTGCTGATGCGTGCGTTCCACACGAGGTCGTTGGTGTTGGAGCCTGCGTTGGCGTATCCGCGGCGGCTGTACATGGTGATGTCGGTGGAGAGCTGCATGTCCCACGGCAGGCTGATGAGCGAGGTGAGTCCGTAGTTGAAGTCCCAGAGGCTGACGGAGCTGAAGTCCTCGCGCCCCGAACTGGAGTGGCCATAGCCCATGTAGCCCTTGGCTCCGAGTTTTATGCTCTTAGTCAGCTGATAATCCAAAAGAAGTTGGTCGGTCACCCAGTGGGTCATCACACTGCTGGGTATGGGCTCTGCGCCAGTGTCTGTGCCCACGAGGTCCACGCCGTGGGTGATGCGCCAGTTGGCCTTGTTGTCAAGGGTAAGGTGGTGCTGCTTGTCAAGCGGGCGCGAATGGCTGTGCTCAAACTCGAGGGTGTAGTTGCCGCTCACATTGCCGGGGGCATAGGTGCGTATGCCAGTGGCCTTGTCGTAGATGTAGCCCATTGCCACTGCGTTGTGGGAGATGTTATATTTCACGCCGAGGTGGTGCATGGTCTGGCGCTCCTTGTTCTGATGGTTGTAATCGAGCGTGGCATTGTGAGTGGTGGTCTTGTGCAGGTGCTCGTTGCCGTAATAGATGTTGAGCGGGTCTTCGTCGCTGCGCAGATTGAGGGCATGGAGCATCGAGGGGGCTGTCTGGTCCACGGAGTACTCGAATTCTATCTCGTTGTCAAAGTCGCTCAGACTTCCTGTTGCGCCTCCCCAACCTTTCCTGAAGATAAAGCGCGGCTTGAACAGCACCGTGTTTCTCCGAGTGAGGCCGCTGTATGCTGCGCGGGTATAGTCGAGACGGTCGTGTGCCATTGTCAGCGGCAACATCAGGAAAGCAAAGGTGACGTTCTTTCTGGCTCCTACGGCTGTGGTGTCGATGCTCAGTTTGCTGATGTCATTATATATGAACATGAGTGAGGGCGTGTGGGCCACGGTGCGCATCTGCTGCAGGAAGCTGTTCTGACGGTCGAAGGTCGCGGCATACTCCATTTCTGACGGGAGCATCCCGATGGGGTGCGCGCTGACGTCGCCCCATCCCGTCAGTTGATGGAGCATGTAGGTGTTGTAGTCGTTGTGCTGGCGGCTGTAGGTGAGGTCGTAGTTGATATTTGTGCTCAGTTTGCTGGTTAGCTGCTTATTAAACTGCACATTCGTATTTACGCTGAACTTTTTGTCGGGTTTGCTATGGTTGTAGCGATTGCTGACGTCGTCGGCGGTGCCGCTGATGTTGGGGTAGTCAATCTGCATCTGTTTCCAGGTGTCTGTAGCGTAGTCGGAGTAGATGAGGCTTTGGTTTAGCGTGAGGAAGTGTGAACCATCGAGCTTGAGGTAGGAGCCGTAGTCGAGCTCAAGGTCGAGTTTGTGGCCGTCGAGCTTGGTATTGTTGATGTTGCGGTTGATTACGGTGGAGCTGAGTTGTGGATTGCTACCCCGATATACGCTGTCAATCAGTGCGCTGGTGGCTATGTTGGCGGGATTTTGGTTGAAAGCCATCGCGACGCTCTGGTTCAGCGAATTACTCTTAACATAATTGAATCTTGATTTAACGACCCAGATGTTGGTCAGTGTTTTGTTGTAGATTTCTATATCGTTACTGTTGCTGATGCTGAAGTCGCGTGCGCGGTTGAGGCTCCGGCTCCGCGAGAAGACGCTGCCGTCGGTGAGGAATGTCTCGCCGGTGGTCTCTGTCAGGTCATCGGTGTCGATATTGGAGAGCTCAATGTTGCCGTTGTATTTGCTCATGCCCTTCTTGTTCTTTAAAAAGAGGTCGGCTCCGACTTTCTTTGTGGCCATGAGGCCTGTGGGCATTTGCTCGGGAGTCCATGATGAGTTCTCGCCGGGCTTGCGGTTGTCGTTCAGGTTGTTGAGGTTGCCATAAAGGGTTATTCTTGATTGGGGAGTGAAACGCATGGCGAAGAGGCGGGCCAGATAGCGCTCCTCGCTGCCGTAGCCGCCCTCCACATTGCCTATCCAGCCAACCTTATGCTCACGCCTGAGGCTCACGTCCATCACAAATTCCTTGTCGCCCATGTCGCGGCCTGTGAGGAGGGAGAGATTGCCGCTCTTTTCGTAGGTCTTGACGGTCTTCACCATGTAGGCGGGCAGGTACTCGAGCATTATCTCATTCTTGCCGTTGAAGAATTTCTCGCCATTGAGCAACAGGCTCTCCACCTTGCGGCCGTTGACAAAGATTTCGCCATTGTTGTTCAACTCCGCGTCGGGCAGCTGGCGGATAAGGGCATCGAGCATTGAGCCGTCAGCGGTCTGGAAGGCGTCGGCATTGTATATGAGGGTGTCGCCCTTGTTATAGAACTTCACCTTGGTGGCGGTGATGGTCACTCCGTCCAGCTCGTGTGTCTTGGGAGCCTTGTCCATCGGGATGTCTCCAAGGAAGCGCATCTCGCCTGTCTTGAGCGGTTTCTTCTCAAACTGGGCTTTCAGTGGCCACGACATAACGTTGTAGCCCTCGTGCTCCAGCAGCAGGGTGTAGTCGGTGGTGCCGTCGAGGGTGATGACAAAGAACCACAGTCCGCCCTTTGAGCCTACTGTCAGGTCTTTGTTGGTTATGGACACATTGATTATGCTGTCGCCCTTCATGAGCGATACTTTGGTGCCGATTAGTGTTTCGTGGGTAAGACGGTCGTGTGCAAAGCCGGCTATTGTGGCCGTCCGGTCTGCGAGGATTGGGGTGCTACAAACGAGTGTAAATGCTATGAGGAGTGATAGTCTGTATTTGAAACCTGACATTGTGGATTGGAGATTTGTGTTAGTAAATGTTTTTTGGATATCTCTCTATTATATTAGACGCAAAAAACATGAAAAATATTACACAGAAAGGCAACTTTTTTACTATCTCCGGTAGCGGTTGCGGCCCGCGTCGAAGCGGAGGAAGATAAACAGCAGCAGGGTGAAGCCCCAGAGCGAGCTGCCGCCGTAGCTGAAGAAGGGTAGGGGGATGCCTATCACAGGCATGATGCCCATCACCATACCTATGTTTATAAGTACATGAAACAGGAGGATGCTAATCACGCAGTAGCCGTA
>JAGCYL010000067.1 GCA_017960825.1 Bacteroidaceae bacterium
CATCAGCGGCGTTCTTGCAACCTTTCTTCAAAGCGATTGCGGAACCTACTACGTATGCCCACTTAGCGTTCTCGAAGCAGATGCGCTGTGTTTCTTCACATGTCTTCTAGGGGTCAAGGCCTGCTGCTTCGCAAATCTGATTGGCCTCTTCGATGGACGAAATACCGTTAGCATTGCGGGCTGCGAGCACCTGTGCAATACGGCGATCCTGCGATTCAAATTTCACTTCTCGTATCATAGCTGTACTATTCTTTGCGTGGGTCAATAGATTTAACAACTCCCTGTTCAGGCTTGGTGCGGCCATAGGTGCCAGTTACAGCCTTCAGTGCCTCATCGGCAGGCGTGCCCTTCTTGATGGCATCCATGAACTTGCCCATGTGAACATACTCGTAGCCACAGACCTCATTGTCTGCGTCAAGGAACATCTTGGTGATGTAGCCCTCAGTAAGCTGAAGATAGCGTGTGCCCTTAGCCTTGGTGCCATAGAGTGTACCTATCTGGCTAACGAGGCCTTTGCCAAGGTCTTCAAGTCCGGCACCCACGGTGAGACCACCCTCAGAGAAGGCAGACTGAGTGCGACCATAGACAATTTGGAGGAACAGCTCGCGCATGGCGGTGTTGATAGCATCACACACGAGGTCAGTGTTGAGGGCCTCAAGGATGGTCTTGCCAGGCAGGATCTCGCTGGCCATAGCAGCAGAGTGAGTCATGCCAGAGCAACCGATGGTCTCAATGAGACACTCCTCGATAATGCCTTCCTTGACATTGAGGCTGAGCTTGCAGCATCCCTGCTGGGGTGCACACCAGCCAATGCCATGGGTGAAGCCTGAAATGTCTTTAATCTCTTTTGCCTGTACCCACTTGCCCTCTTCAGGGATTGGGGCAGGTCCATGGTTGGGGCCTTTAGCCACGCAACACATGTTTTCTACTTCTTTTGTGTAAACCATTTAAGTAAAGTTTATAGTTTATAGTTGACAGTTTATAGTTGAAAGATTGGCGTATTACGCACACGGACTGCAAAAGTACAAAAAAAATAGGAGTTGAGAGTTAGGAGTTGGGATTTTTTTTTTCTTTTTTTTATGTGAGATTCCTAAGAAGTGCCCCTTTTGTCTTATTTCGCAGCTAAAAACGGAGCGGCAGCAACTATGAATGCGAAAGTCAGCAGTATAACCGCCACTATAGGTTGAGGATTGACATCAAGGCTGTGCCCGGTATAACGGCGCATTGCAAGATATATACCCCACCCTACAAGAGTACCCCATGCAAGCCCTACTACTATATCACCTACATAGTGCACGCCAAGATAGATGCGCGACCAGCAGTTGAGCAGCGACCATACTATTAGTAGTAATACGACAGATCTGCGACGCAGTAACAGCGACAGGAAAATGGCCACGCTCATTGTATTGGCGGCATGGGAAGAGAAGAAGCCATATCGGCCGCCACGGTAGCCATTGACAATGTCAATCATGCCTGCCAGCGCTGGCTCTCTGGTAGGGCGTGGTCGTGCCACCAGCGGTTTGCACACCCCTGATGACACCATGTCGGCAAACAAGATGCAGAGTAATATGCCACCCAGCACGAGAAGCATGGTCTTCAGGCCGCACTTGTTGTATATATAATAGAGCAGGAATATGCCGATAGGTATCCACACCATGGTGCTGGTGATGAGCAACATGATGTGGTCCATTACTAATGAGTCGCTGCCATTGAGGGCAAGCGTCAGCTTTTGGTCAAGGTCAAGTATGGTAGAAAACACGGTAGGAGTTTGTTGTTGGTTACTTAATCTTATTCATCACTTGCAAGAAAGCCTCGTAGCCGCCCTCAATGCGCGAGAGTTCGTATGGTTGCATGTTAAGCGAATAGCTGCCCTTCAGTTGCTCAAGGCTAAAGTATGCACGCATGATACTGACAAAATTATATGCCAGTGGCGTAGAGCGACGGATTATCTGTCGCAGTATCTTCACCTGTTGGTCTGGCGTGTGGTCTATTTGGCGCAGCAAATGGAAAAGCACAAAGTAACACGGCATACTCTCGCCTGCAAAAGCAAGATAATTGATTTTACGCTCAGAGTCCGCTCCACAGAAGGCGTCAAGAACGCATTGCACCTCCGCAGGGGTACGTAGCACAGGCAGTATGGCCTTGATAGTCTTTTGGCGGTCAAGACTCACACTCTCTCCCATCGACGAATATGCAAAGGATATGAAGTACTCATGCTGGAAATCAAGGCTTTGCGCCTGGTATTTATGTAGTGCAGCCTTAAGGAAGGTCATGAGAAAGGCCTTGGTGTCAGAGAGCGCTACAGTGTGGAAGCAGCCCCAATAGTTGTCAGCCGTCAATGGTGGCAACACATGATCTGCCAACACATACGACGCAGTGCGAAAAGCCGAATGGCTCAGCCCCTGCAGATAGGCAAGCATACCCTGCCAATCGGCAGTACGGCCAAAGCCTTGCAGTTTGCCACAGATAACGGCGTCGTATTTCTTATCCATAATCCTTATGTTTTCTGCACCAACAGTGCCACGTTCTCGATATGGTGGGTGTGAGGAAACATATCCACTGGCTGATAGGCCTCCACCCTATATTTGGCATCGAGCATCTGCAGGTCGCGAGCCTGTGTGGCAGGATTACAGCTCACATATACTATGCGCCGGGGCGCAGCATTGAGTATGGTCTGCACCACGTCGCTGTGCATGCCTGCTCTGGGAGGGTCGGTTATTATTACATCAGGACGACCGTGGAAAGCGATAAACTCTTCGTTGAGTACGTCTTTCATATCGCCGGCAATGAAGAGAGTGTTGTCTATGTCGTTGAGTTCAGCGTTAACGCGTGCGTCTTTAATGGCATCCTCCACATACTCGACTCCTACTACTTTGGCTGCTTGGCGTGCCACGAAGTTGGCAATGGTGCCAGTGCCAGTATATAGGTCATAGACCAGCTCATTGCCTGTAAGCCCTGCAAAGGTGCGCACCACCTTGTATAACTCGTAAGCCTGCTCATTGTTTGTCTGGTAGAAACTCTTGGGGCCTACCTTAAAGCGCAGGTCTTCCATCAACTCATACACAAAGCCAGGCCCTTTATGGATATAGACCTCCAAATCGCCCATGGTGTCATTGCATTTCAAGTTGTTTACCCACACGAGGGTTGTGATTTCAGCAAATGTGGCACAGATCCAGTCCATCACGGCATTGGCCTGCTGTTGCTCCTCGTCAGTAGTGATGTGGAACTGCATGGTCAGCATCACTTCGCCAGAGTTGGAGGTGCGAAAAATCATGTCGCGCAGCAATCCCACTTGCTGACGCAGGTCAAAGAAGGTGAGGCCATGCTCGAGGGCATAGTTGCGCACTCCGTTGCGCACACGATTTTGTATATCGTCCATCAGATGACACTCCTCAATGTCGAGCACCTTGTCAAATGCGCCTGGAATGTGGAACCCCACACCATTCTTGTTGCTGTATTCGATGCCCTGATTTATATCCTCGTCAGTGAGCCAGCGCTTGTTGGAGAAGCTGAACTCCAGTTTGTTGCGATAGCCAAAGGTGTTTTGGCTGCCAATGATGGGCATTGCCTCTGGCAGTTCCACCTTGCCTATGCGAGTCAGGGCATCAACCACCTGCTGCTGCTTATAGTGAAGCTGGCGTTCATAGCTCAGGCACTGCCATTTGCAACCGCCACACACACCAAAATGTTTGCAGCGAGGCTCCACTCGCTCGTCGCTCCTATGCTTTACCCTCACCGCCTTGGCCTCCATAAAGCTATGCTTCTTGCGCATCACCTGTAGGTCGCACACATCACCTGGCACCACCCACGGCACAAAGACCACCATATCGTTGACCTTGGCGATAGCCTTGCCTTCGGCTGCAAAGCCAGTTATCTCTATGTCTTCCAGCAACGGAAGGGGTTTCCTTTTTCTGCTCATTTAATGTTCATTCTAACACATTTAACTTCGCAAATTTCAGCAGCAGTGTCTTCTCGCCGCAGTTTGTAAATTGTATGATGGCCTTCAGTCCAGTCATATTGTTCTCTATGCGCAGCACTGTGCCCACCCCAAATGAAGCATGCTCCACTCTGGAGCCAGCCCGTATCTCACCATTTTGCACATGGGCAGTCAAGGTTTTCTCGGCATCCTGCCGCGAGGCAGTGGGGCGTGGAGTAAGGCGGCGCATCCTGCCCTCTTTCGCTGTCGAGAACTGAGAGGAAGCCCTATATGGGGTGGCGGTATGCTGGCGGCCAAACGCATTGCGAGGTTTGAACAGGGCGCTTCGCTGCTCGTCAAAGTCTATGTATTCGTTGAGATTCTGTCGTCTCACGTTGCGGCTGGAGCTTTCTTGATAGATATATTTGGCGTCAATGTCCTTCAGAAACTCGCTGGGCTCGAAATAGTCCGATTTGCCGAAGCGGAAGCGTGTCTTGGCATTCGATACATAGCAGCGCTTCCTGGCTCTGGTGATGGCCACAAACAGCAGGCGGCGCTCCTCTTCGTATTCTTTGGGCGTGAGACACTGTGCACTGGGGAAGATGCCTTGCTCCAAGCCGGTGATGAACACCACGTCAAACTCCAGCCCCTTGGCAATATGCACCGTCATCATGCGCACTGCATCGCCGTCGCCCTCATCCTTGTCAGAGTCTGTGAGCAGCGCCACCTCCTGTAGATAGTCAATCATGCTCACGGAGAATGCCTCGCCCTGCTCGCGTTGGCTCTGCACAAACTGGCTCATGCCGCTTAGTAGCGAAGAGTAGTTGTCCATCACCTCCCTGCCCTCTGCACTGCGGTCGGCCATCGCTTGTTCCATCAGGCCGCTTTCTTTCAGCACACGCTGCCCCAGCTGGTAGGCATCGGCATCATTCAGGTCGGCAATGAAGCCCTTTATCATGGCCGCGAAAGCCTGCAGCTTGCCCTTAGTGGCAGCACTGACGTCAAGGCCGTAGAGGTCAGGCTGTTGTACCACGTTCCATGCGCTCACGCTATTCTCTTGGGCACAGGCGAAGATCTTGCTGACGGTTGTGTCGCCTATACCTCTGGTAGGGAAATTGATGATGCGTCGCAAGGCTTCCTCGTCGTTGGGATTGACGGTGAGGCGCAGATAGCCCATCACGTCGCGCACCTCCTTCTTCTCGTAGAACGAGTTGCTACCATATATAATATAAGGTATAGAGTTTTTGCGCAGACTCTCCTCTAATATTCGGCTCTGTCCATTAGTGCGATAGAGGATGGCAATCTCTGAGTATTTCACTCCCTCGCGATGCAGAGTCCTGATGCGCTGGCACACGGCTGCCCCCTCCTCAATGTCGCTCGTCAATTCGTTGAGAATAAGCGGCGAACCCTCTTCATTTTCGCTGTAGATAGTCTTGCGAATCTGGTTCTCGTTCTTCTGTATCAGACTGTTGGCAGCGTTGACAATATTCTGTGTGGAGCGGTAGTTTCTCTCCAGCTTAAACACCTTAGTGTCAGTGAATACGCGGTCGTAATTCAAGATGTTGTCGATGCGGGCTCCACGGAAGCTATAGATACTCTGGGCATCGTCGCCCACAACGCAGATGTTCTTGTGCTGACATGCCAGTTGGTCGAGTATGGCGAACTGCGCGTAGTTGGTGTCCTGGAACTCATCCACGAGTATGTATCTGAACTTGTCGGCATACCTCTCCCTCACCTCTGGATATGCGTCGAAGAGCAGAAACGTATAGAGCAGCAGGTCGTCGAAGTCCATTGCGTTGGCTTGGTGGCAGCGGTTGAAGTATTCTTCATATATCTCGCCCGTCAGCGGAATGCGCTCCATGTCGTCGCGAGTGTAGGCCTCCTTGTTCTGCCTGTATTTCTTTGGTGTTACGAGCATGTTCTTCGCCTGCGATATGTTAGCTGCCAGCAACTGCGGCTTATACACTTTGTCGTCGAGTCCCCGCTCCTTGACGATGGCTTTCAGCAGTGAGCGTGTATCGCTGGGTTGATAGATGGTGTAATTGCTGTCGAAGCCGAACACATAAGCCTCTTTCCTTAGAATTCGGCTGAAGATGCTATGGAACGTACCCATCCACAGTGAGCGAGCTTCCACTACTCCTACCATGCTCTCTATTCTTTCGCGCATCTCGCGCGCAGCTTTGTTGGTGAAGGTCAGTGCTAATATGTTCCATGGCGCCACGCCCTTGGTCAGAAGGTAGGCTATCTTGGTGGTGAGCACTGTTGTCTTGCCGCTACCTGCCCCTGCCACCACCAGCGATGGACCGTCGGTGCACTCTACGGCCACGCGCTGCTGAGCGTTAAGGCGGTTCATGAATGACGGTTGCGACGGGTTATTTTCGCACTTAAAGATATCGGGCATACAAGCTGGCGGTTATTTTCAAGCAAAATTACGAAAAATATCTCGAACAATGTATATCCAAGTAAAAAACTTTGCAGTATTAGACAAAATGATTAACTTTGCAACATAAATAATAACACAAACCAACAACATTATGAAGGGCAAATTTTTACTCATTCTTATGGCGCTCGCAGCAATGCTAAGCATCACGAGCGTCAGTGCGCAAAACCTCATTGAGGGCTTCACACGCGTGTACTATGCCGACGACCTGAAGGACGGCAAGGCATACTTCCTTATCAGCGACCGCACCAAGTATGCGGGCAACAGCACCGGCCTGCCCAAGGGCATGTCCTACAAGCTGGACAAATACACCATCTCTTGGGACAATCCCTCCAGCGGCATTTACTTTGTATATTGGGGCGACTTCGACGCTGCCGAGGAGGGCTTCCAGTGGATTGCCGAGGACATGGGCGACGGCAAATGGGCCTTCAAAAACGTGGTCAAGGGCGAATATCTGGGCGTAAAGAACAGCTATGACGACGATGTGCTCTTCTCCGCCACGCCGGTGGCCTATACGCTGAACGACCTGGACGAAGGCCAAGGACGCTTCTTCATGGTAAGCGCCGACAACAGCCACTCGCCACACGTGCAGGGTTATCTGCGCAGCGACCGCCCCAACAACAGTCTTGCAAAGCAGAGCGTGGGCGACGATAACTACAGGGACGACGTAGCAGAGAACGGCTATCCCGGACGTTGGCAGATTTACGAGGTGGAGAGCACTCCTCCTGCCCCGACAGAGGAATGGCTTGCCGACCCCAGCGAGATAAAGAACGGCGACCAGTACTACATCATCTGCCAGCGCACCAAGTTCACTGGCAACACCACCGGCGAGCCGAAGGCCTTCTCAACACTGCAACCCTCCTACACCGTCAACTGGGGCGACCAGTATGTGTATTGGGGCGACCTCAACAAAGAGGAAGACGGCTACATCTGGATTGCAGAGGAGGTTGGCGAAAACCAGTGGGCGTTCAAGAACAAGGAGAGAGGCGAATACCTGGGCGAGCAGAACACCTCTCCCGTAGAGCCCGACATTGTTTTCTCTAAAACACCCGTTGCCTATACCGTCAGCGGCGAAGACAGCATCTTCAGCTTCACCCATGTGGGCACAGGTAAACTGGTCAACGCTCAGGGCTACGGTATCAACCGCTTTGATAACAGCCTCAAGCTGGCCGACGACGACATCCCCTCAGATGCTGCCGACTACGGCTCGCCCTCACGCTGGAAGATGCTCAAGATAGGCGGCGGCAGCGAGCCGACCCCCACCTACACCATCAAGCCCGGCTACTACAACGTGGTTAGCGCCAACCCAGACTTCGCCGACAAACAAGCGTGGACGCAGAAAGAGATTAACTATTTCTCTGTGAACTACGGTGTTAATGCAAACCTGGTCTATACCACGCTTACCGCAGACCCGCGAATGATATTCAGAATTGACCCTATCGAGGGCGAAGAGGGCAAATACTCCATCAAGAACTATGTCAGCAACAAGTATGTGGGCGAAGCGTACGAAATTGACGGCATTATGCTGCTGAGCGACACTGTGGTTCCTCAGCAGGTGGAGCTGGTAGAGGGCACTCGCAACACCTTATATATATATAATCATTCCACTGGAGACAACCGCATGTTTGCCGCTAAGATCGGCCATGTGTCAGCTGGCGAATTTGAAATCGGCGGGGCTACGCCTGACAGCAATACTACCCTCTGGAAGCTTCAGACAGTGAGCGAGAGCGACCTCGCCAAAATCAGTCAAGACAGAGTGGAGCTGGCAGACATGCTGGTGAACAACAACGATCCCCACTTCTTTTTCGATTACGACCTGAGTACGGAGCAGATGTACCTGCTGCGAAAGGTTTGGGACAAGGCTGACGCTGATGTGCAGAACGGCACATACGATGTCATCTACCGACAGGACATCGCCAATCTCGACGCTGCACTCAGAGGTACGTACGAAGAGCCGGTATATAACAAGTTCCAGCAGGACACTATGCGCGTGCTGAGCTACAACGTGCAGCACTGCGCCAAGGGACTGCAGAAGATAGCAGATATCATCTCTGCACAGCGCGCCCAGGTGGTGGCTCTGCAGGAGCTGGACAGCGCTTGGTCGCGCTCCAACTACAAGTATCAGGTCAAGGAACTGGCTGAGGCAACAGGCATGTACGGCATATTCTGCAGTGCCTTGGAAGGCTACGGCGTAGGCATCCTCTCAACTCAGATACCTCTGTCCATCAAGGTGGTGGCGCTGACCTCCGACTTCGAGCCGCGCCGCATGCTGGTGGCAGAGTACGACAACTATGTCTTCGCCAGCCTCCATGTAGGCCTCTCTGCTAATGCCCGCCGTGGCACTGGCCCCATCATCAAGGCTGAGGCTGAGAACTGGGTAGAGCTGGGCAAGCCGCTCATCATCGCAGGTGACTTCAACGACGACGGCACCGACAGCGAGATGGAAGGTGCGCGTGGCGTGCTGACCAAGTATTTGCAGGAAAACGGCTTCACATACCACTCTGACCTCACCACATCCACTTGGGCCGATCCCGGCGACTACGTGATAGACAATATCATCAGCTATGACCCCATTGGAGGAGTAGAGAAGGTTTCCTATGAGGTGTTGACCGATATCACGTCTTCCGACCACTACCCCATCATCGCTGACCTCATCGTGGGCTTTGAAGACCCCGACGCAGTAGGCAGTGTTACTGAGGGCAAGAATACCACAGCCAAAGGCAAGGTCTATAGCATCGACGGCACAGCAGTCGCCAACTCTGCCGACGGTATCACTCAGCTCCCTGATGGCATCTATATATTCGACGGCAAGAAGCTGAAGAAATAGCATATCGCGCTAACGCAAAAATAGAGAGGCAAAAAAGAATCTTTGCCTCTCTATTTTTTGCTAGCCTATCTAGTAGTACTAGCCGGGCTAGTAGTTCTATATAGACTAGCCATACTGGATAGGCTATCTTCTCACTTTATCAAGTCTGTACCCATGTAAGGTTGCAGGGCGGCAGGAACACGGATGCCGTCAGGCGTCTGGTTGTTCTCCAGCAGAGCAGCCACAATGCGAGGCAGTGCGAGGGCGGAGCCGTTGAGCGTGTGGCAGAGAGTTATCTTCTTGCCATCCTTGCGATAGCGGCAGTGGAGTCGGTTAGCCTGATAGGTATCAAAGTTAGAAACGGAGCTGACCTCAAGCCAACGCTGCTGAGCCTCTGAATAGACCTCAAAATCATAGCAAATGGCAGCCGTAAAGCTCATATCGCCACCACAAAGGCGAAGGACACGATAAGGCAGTTCCAACTTCTGAAGCAGTCCTTCCACATGGTCGAGCATCTCCTGATGGCTCTCCTTTGAGTGCTCGGGGGTGTCAATGCGCACAATCTCAACCTTTGAGAACTCGTGCAGGCGGTTAAGGCCGCGCACATCCTTGCCGTAGCTGCCAGCCTCGCGACGGAAGCACTCTGTGTAGGCACAGTTTTTGATTGGCAGTGATGCTTCGTCGAGGATGACATCGCGATAGATATTCGTGACAGGCACTTCGGCGGTGGGAATAAGATATAAGTCATCAAGGTTGCAGTGATACATCTGACCCTCTTTATCGGGCAGCTGACCGGTGCCGTAGCCACTGGCCTGATTGACAACTGTCGGAGGCATAATCTCTGTGTAGCCAGCCTTGCGGGCTTCATCGAGGAAGAAATTGATTAGGGCACGCTGCAGACGGGCGCCCCACCCTACATATACAGGAAATCCTGCGCCGGATATCTTCACACCAAGGTCAAAGTCAATGAGATTGTATTTCTTCGCCAAATCCCAGTGAGGCAATGCGTCAGAAGGCAGTGGAGTGTTGACGCCTCCAGTCTTGACAACCACATTATCCTCTGCACTCTTGCCCTCAGGCACCTCGTCGTAGGGCACATTGGGGATGGTGTAAAGGAGCTGCTGTAGCTGCTCCTCAAGCTCTGCCTTGCGGTCTTGCATAGTCTTGGAGTCAGCCTTGAGGGCAGCCACCTGAGCCTTGGCCTGTTCTGCCTCGTCCTTCTTTCCTTCGCGCATCAGCAGACCGATGGACTTGGCTATCTTGTTCTGCTGGGCGAGATTGTCGTCAAGACTTGTCTGGCATGCCTTGCGCTGAGTGTTGACGTCAAGCACCTCGGCTATCGTCTTTTCAGCATCGGCAAAGTGCTTCTTGTTGAGGCCGGCAATGACCGCCTCCCTATTGTCTGTAATCTGATTAATTGTAAGCATTGCTTTGTGGGTTTTCAATATCAACGTGCAAAATTAGCATTTTTATTATTAAATGGCGAATTGTAAGCAAAAAAAGAATTTTTTATTGTAACTTCGCGCCATGAATGAGCAGATATATAGCAAAGATGTCATTGACTTCGTAAAGTTGGCAGCCGACTACTGCCTCAAGTTGGAGCATTGTCGCGAAGCCATGCCTCGCGAACTGGTAAAGGGGATGCTCAGTTCCCTACCTTATTTATATATAAAGGCGAGCGACCTCTTGGACACGGCAATAATTGAGAGTTCCTTCAGCACCGACCCCCAAGTGACGGAGGACGACTACAATTTTGTGCGCAACGGCATCTACGATGTGCTGGGCCGCTACGATGAGTATCTCGATGTATTTGTGGAGGATATGAAATACAGCGACAAGCCAATCCTGCGCAGTGTGTCAGAGGAGCTGGCCGACATCTACCAGGACCTCCGCAATTTCCTCGCAGTTTATCGTGATGGTATCGAGGAGATGATGGCTGCTGCTTTGTGGGAGGTACTTGACAATTTCAAGGAGTATTGGGGACAGAAGTGCGTTAATGTCATGCGTGCACTTCACGATATCCTTTACCAGCAGATGAATGATGCTGACGAATAAGCCCGCCATGAGGAAGATTTACGCGCAGATAGACAAGCGTCTGGTTGACGAGATGCCGCTGGAGAACTTTGAGGGCAGAATAATCACCGTCTCCACGATGAGCGAATGCGACAAAGCCACTGCCTACTTGCAGACATTTGACTTCGTAGGCATCGACACTGAGACGCGCCCCAACTTCACCAGTAGTGAGAGCCACAAGGTGGCGCTGCTGCAGATATCCACTGATGACACCTGCTTCCTCTTTCGGCTGAATCATATTGGCATACCTGACAGCCTTGCCGCCCTCTTGCGTAATCCACGTCTGGCAAAGGTGGGCCTGTCGCTCCACGACGATATCCGTGCACTCAACCAGCGTCGCCACATAGAGATTCCACGCATCGTGGAACTCCAGAAGATGGTAAAGGAAGTAGGCATCTTCGACATGAGTCTGCAGAAGATCTATGCCAATCTCTTTGGCAAGCGTATCTCCAAGAACAAACGGCTCACCAACTGGGAAGCCCCCATTCTCAACGATGGCCAGAAGAGATATGCAGCCATCGACGCATGGGCTTGCCTGCGCATTTATAGGCAATTATGTCGCTTCCGCGCAGGCGAGGAATACGAATACATCGCGCCAATGGACGACAAGCGAATGTTTGACATCTGGCAAACCATTCTTCTTAATGACCTTAAATCTTTTAAGCAATAACAGTATGAAGACGATAACGCTACGCAAAGGCAAAGACCAGAGTCTGCGCAGGTTTCACCCCTGGGTTTTCTCTGGAGCCATTGTGCGAGAAGAAGATATAAACGAAGGCGAACTGGTGCGCGTGGTCAGCGCAGAGAGTGAGTTTATGGGCATCGGCCATTACCAGATTGGCTCCATTGCCGTACGCATACTGACCTTTGAGGATGAGGCGATAGATGATGCCTTCTGGAGGCGACGCCTCACTGCAGCCTGCGCAATGAGGACTGGCCTTGGGGTGATACGCGCGGATAACGATATGTATCGCCTTGTGCATGGCGAGGGCGACCAGCTCCCCGGATTGGTAATCGATATCTATGGCCCTGCCGCTGTAATGCAGGCCCACAGCGTAGGTATGCACCTCCAGCGCAAAGAGATAGCCGCTGCGCTGCAGGCTGTCATGCCCTCTCTGCAGTGCATCTATTACAAGAGCGACACTACCCTCCCCTATAAGGCTGGCCTGAGCGACGAGTCTGGTTTTCTGCTGGGCAGTCCGATGGAACTCATTGCCAAGGAGAACGGACTGAGCTTCCACATTGACTGGCTTAAGGGGCAAAAGACGGGCTTCTTCCTCGACCAGCGCGACAACCGCTCCCTCATTGAGCAATACTCCAAAGGGCGACGAGTGCTGAATATGTTTTGCTACACTGGCGGCTTCTCCGTGTATGCCTTGCGTGGCGGGGCAGAGCTGGTGCACTCTGTTGACAGCTCAGAGCGGGCCGTTGAGGTGACTGACCGCAATGTGGCACTCAACTTCCCTGATTGCAAACGCCATCAGTCCTTTGCCACTGATGCTTTCAAATATCTGAGCAGCGTAGAGGACGGCGCCTACGACCTTATTGTGCTCGACCCACCTGCCTTTGCCAAGCACCGTGACGCGCTCCACAACGCCCTCAAAGGATACACACGCCTCAATGCAAAAGCAATGCAAAAGATTAAGCCGGGCGGAATACTCTTCACTTTCAGTTGCTCGCAGGCCGTAAACAAAGACCAGTTCCGCCTCGCAGTATTCACTGCTGCAGCCCAAAGCCATCGTTTTGTGCGCATTCTCCACCAGCTCCATCAGCCTGCTGACCATCCAATCAACATTTACCATCCTGAAGGCGAATATCTCAAGGGTTTAGTGCTGCAAGTTGAATAAGAATACAGAATTGCGGCCTTTTATTCATCTTTTTTGCCTTTCGAGTAATTTTTTTTACATAAAAACTTGGCTGCAATGTCAAAATGGTGTAACTTCGCGTCAGTTTTCATGGTATTAGATTTAAGGTTAGTAAGGATTGACTGTCGGGAGACAACCAATCCTTTTTTTTGTAATATTTATCCATCCCGACTAAAATACAATAAAATAGATAAATTGTCGTTTAGATTGTATGGCGTGGATTAACAAGACCAAGAAGATTAAGTATATCCTCATTGCTGCAGCAATTGTGATTGCGGCAATATCTCTTGTGTACTCCCATTTCTTGGTAAAAGACCTGGAGGATGAGGCCGGCAATAAGATGAGCATTTGGGCCGAAGCCATGCAGTCGCTTAACAACGCCGACGAGAATACAGACCTCAATCTGGTGCTCAAGGTCCTCAACACCAACAACACCATCCCCGTGATAGTGCTCAACGACAATGGCGAGGTGGAGATGACGCGCAATATTGACTGCCACGAACTCTCTGCCAGCGACTCTATCAGCCGTATACAAGACGAGCTGGAGCACATGCGCAGCGCAGGCCACTCCATTAAGATAAACTACGCGCCTACCCCTTTGTCCGATGATTCCTTGGCTCAGACAGAGCAGGTGGATGATATGGAGCAGCCTTATATGGAGATACTCTACGATAATTCCCTGGTCTTGAAGCGACTGGCCATCTATCCGTATATCCAGATTGCTATCTTGGCGCTCTTTGCCATAATCATCATATTTGTTATCGTCAGTTCACAGCGCGCTGAGCAAAATCGTGTGTGGGTGGGCCTCACCAAGGAGACCGCTCATCAGCTTGGTACCCCCATTAGCTCACTCATGGCGTGGATGGAGATACTCAGGGAAAATTACCCTGAAGACCCCATGCTCCCCGAGTTTGAGAAAGACGTGGATAGGCTTAACCTTATCGCTGAGCGATTCTCTAAGATTGGTTCGCTGCCAGAGCCTCAACTGGAGAGCATCAATGAGGTAATATGGCATGTGGTTAACTATCTCAAGCCGCGCTCCTCTGCCAATGTTGCTATTAACTGCCACCTGCCTGAGAATGACTGTCATGTCATGATGAATGCCTCGCTTTTTGAATGGGTAATAGAAAACCTTTGCAAGAACGCTATCGACGCGATGGGCGGCAAGGGCAAGATTGACATTACGGTCAAGCAGGAGCCTAAACGCTTGGCTATAGAGATTAGTGATACAGGAAAAGGAATAGCAAAGAGTCGCTTCAAGTCAGTGTTTGAGCCCGGCTACACCACCAAACGGCGCGGTTGGGGACTCGGCCTCTCTCTGGCAAAGCGTATTGTGGAGAAGTACCACAAAGGCCGCATCTTTGTCAAGTCCTCTGAAATCGGCAAGGGCACCACCTTCCGTATTGAGCTGCGCAAATAGTTGCCAGTCGCAATCAGGCGACATTTATCACCGACTATAGAGAAACAAAAAGCGCGCTGACAGCATTAAAAGCCGTCGGCGCGTTATTAAATGCGTAGCTAAGGTAATTTTAATCCCGATTTACTTTTCGTTGAATCCCGATTTACTTTTCGTTGAATCGGGAACGCAGATACTTCCGCACGCTTTTTTATTTTGCGAGAGCGGCTTTTCTTCGCGCGAGAGCGGCCTTTCTTGGCACGAGAGCAGACTTTCTTGACGCGAGAACGTTTTTTTTATCGCAGGAGAACGCCGGTTTTGGTGTTTTATGCCACGTAAAGTTGAATTTTTGCCACTCAGAGCATACTTTGTTACTGAAAATGTGAAGAAAAAGTGAAATTCTGCGGTAGAAACTATGGATATTTGGCAAATTATTACTAAATTCGCAGCCGCAAAAGTGAGTGTTATGCCTATTACTCTGGACTTGAGACAAAACTTCGCAGAGCCGCTGACTGCCGAATATGCTATAACGGACGAGATGCTGGCAAGCGTGGAGAACACTCTGGTAAAGGGTGGGCAGCTGACGGCCAGTGTCACTGCGCTGAAGGCTCCTGAAGGGCTCAGGCTCACTGTGCGCACTGCAGGAAAGGCCGTTGTGGAGTGCGACCGCTGCCTCGACGACATGGAGGTGGATATCGACACTGTCAACACGCTCACCGTGCAGACGGCCGACCGCTTTGAGGACGCCGACGACATCATCTATGTCGAGAAGACCCAGAAGGAATTGGACCTCTGGCCTATGGTGTACGACTTCATCGCGCTGGCGCTGCCTGTGAGCCATGTGCATCCTGAGGGGCAGTGCAATAAGGAGATGGCCGAGAGGCTGAGCCGCTATATGGTGCAGCAACCGGACGATGACACTGAAACAAATTAACATATTATAAAATAATAACAGAAAAATGGCACATCCTAAAAGAAGACAATCAAAGACAAGAACCGCCAAGAGAAGAACTCACGACAAGGCCGTTGCACCCACACTGGCCAAGTGCTCCAACTGCGGCGAGCTGTACGTGTACCACACTGTTTGCCCGTCTTGCGGTTACTACAGGGGCAAGGTGGCTATCGAGCAGGAAGTAGCAGAATAAGAGAATTGCGAGCTTTAATAACTCACGTTTAATCTTATTTCCCATGAGTAAGATAAATGCTGTCATCACTGGCGTCGGCGGATGGGTGCCCACCTATATCCTCGACAACGAGGAGATGTCCACCATCGTTGATACAAGCGACGAGTGGATAATGGAGCGCATCGGCGTGAAGACACGCCACATCCTCAAGCCCGAAGAGGGCACCGGCACATCGTTCATGATGACCAAGGCTGTGAAGCAGCTGCTCGACAAGACGGGCGTTGACCCTGACTCCATCGACGCAGTCATTGCTGCAACGTGCACCTTCGACTATCACTTCCCCTCCACTGCCTCGCTGGTCATCGGCAACCTTGACATTAAGAATGCCTTTGGATTCGACATCGAGGCTGCATGCGCAGGATTCCTCTACGCTATGGAGCAGGCCGCCAGTCTCATCTGCAGCGGCAGGCACAAGCGAGTGATAGTATGTGGTGGCGACCACATGTCGTCGATGACCAATTATCAGGACCGCAACACCTGCCCTATCTTTGGCGACGGTGCTGCAGCTGTGCTGATGGAGGCCACCGAGGAAGAGGTCGGACTCATCGACAGCTACCTCCGCGTTGACGGCAAGGGCTACGACAATCTGCACATGGCAGCCGGCGGCTCTGCCCGTATGCCGAGCCATGAGACAGTTGACGAGCGCCTGCACTTCGTTTATCAGGAAGGTCGCGCTGTGTTCAAGCACGCTGTCACCGATATGAGCGACGCAGTGGTTACTATCGCCAGGCGCAACGGCCTCAACAAGGACAATGTTACATGGATAGTGCCTCATCAGGCTAACGTGCGCATTGAGAGTGCTGTGGCTCGCCGCATCGGCGTGAGCGAAGACCACGTGATGATTAACATCGACCACATGGCCAACACCTCCAGCGGTACTCTGCCGCTGTGTCTCTGGGAGTATGAGCCGCTGCTCAAGAAGGGCGACAAGATTATCTTTACTGCCTTTGGAGCAGGCTTCACCTGGGGCGCCAGCTACATGATTTGGGGCTACGACGGCAGCAAGTTTGCCGACACTCCCGCCGAGTTCTATAAGGAGGGCATGATTAGCCGCGAAGAGTGGTACGCCAAGAGGCGTAAGGCCGAGTAATAAACATTATTTCCCCATAAAAGCGCATCGCAGCAAACTACAACGGTGCGCTTTAATTGTTTCATAAGTATGTCTCACAAATCCGGTTTCGTTAACATCGTGGGTAATCCCAACGTGGGCAAGAGTACATTGATGAACCTCTTTGTCGGCGAGCGGATAAGTATAGCCACATTCAAATCGCAGACCACGCGCCATCGTATCATGGGCATCGTCAACGAGGAGGACTGCCAAATCGTTTTCTCCGATACGCCCGGGGTGCTGAAGCCTAACTACAAGCTGCAGGAATCTATGCGTGCCTTCAGCGACAGTGCGCTCTGCGATGTTGACGTCCTGGTCTATGTTACCGACACCGTGGAGACAGAAGAAAAAAACGCTGACTTTATTGAAGCGGTAAATGAACTAAATGTGCCAAAGCTGGTGCTTATCAACAAGATAGACCTCACCGACGAAAAGCACCTGATAGAACTCGTGGAGCGTTGGAAGAAGCTGATTCCCAACAGCGAGATATACCCTGTGTCTGCCAAGGCACGCTTCAACGTCGATAACGTAATGAAGCGCATCAAGCAGCTGCTGCCCGACTCCCCACCCTATTTCGACAAGGACCAGCTCACTGACAAGCCGATGCGCTTCTTTGTCTCGGAGATTATCAGGGAAAAGATTCTGCTCTTCTATGATAAGGAAATTCCCTACTGCGTAGAAGTGGTGGTGGACGAATATAAAGAGGCTGACGACATTGTGCGCATCCAGGCCACCATCAATGTGGAGCATGAGAGCCAGAAAGGCATCATTATCGGTCGTGGCGGCTTTGCCCTGAAGAAGGTCTCCACTGAGGCCCGCAAATCGCTGGAGAAATTCATACAGAAGAAAGTGTTCCTCCGCATCTTTGTCAAGGTGGACAAGGATTGGCGCAACTCTACCCGCGAGCTTACCCACTTCGGCTACAAGTAATTCGTCAACTCGACAAATAAATAGTAAATCGTCCAATAGTAAATAAGTATTAACTGTTAATATTTCACATTCCCCCTTGCCATGAGCAACTTAGTAGCAATAGTAGGAAGACCCAACGTGGGCAAGAGCACACTGTTCAACCGTCTTACCCAGACACGCCAGGCCATAGTGAGCGAGATAGCCGGCACCACGCGCGACCGCCAATACGGAAAGGTGGAATGGTGCGGCCGCACCTTCTCCATCGTTGACACAGGTGGCTGGGTGGTCAAGACCGACGACATCTTTGAGGACGAGATACGCAAGCAGGTGACCATAGCTACCATGGAGAGCGACGTGATACTCTTTGTGGTGGATGTGATGAACGGCATCACTGACCTGGACACAGAGGTGGCCGACATACTGCGCCGCCAGAATGATAAGCCGGTGATTGTTGTCACCAATAAGGCCGACTCCAATGAGCTGATATACAATGCTGCCGAGTTCTATGCCCTTGGCCTTGGCGACCCTGTGAGCATCTCCGCCCTCACCGGCAGTGGCACAGGCGATTTGCTCGACCTTATTGTCAGCAAATTCAATGAACAGCGCTCCGGCGAGCCTGACGACGACGGACTGCCGCGCTTTGCCATCGTCGGACGCCCCAATGTGGGCAAAAGCAGCCTGACCAACGCACTCATCGGTGAGCAGCGCAACATCGTCACAGACATTGCCGGCACCACCCGCGACTCCATCTACACGCGCTACGACAAGTTCGGCTTCGACTTCTACCTCGTAGATACAGCTGGCATTCGCCGCAAGAATAAGGTAAACGAAGACCTGGAGTTCTACTCTGTCATGCGCTCCATCCGCGCCATAGAGAACAGTGATGTCTGCATACTCCTTATTGACGCTGAGCGCGGCATTGAGGCGCAGGACATGAACATCTTCCAGATCATCCAGCGCAATCAGAAGAGCCTCGTGGTCTTTGTAAACAAATGGGACGTCGTTGAGGAAAAGACCAATCAGACTATCAAGGCATACGAGACCGCAATACGCGAACGCATGGCCCCATATACTGACTTCAACATTGTCTTTGGCTCGGCTATCACCCAGCAGCATATCTTCCGTGTGCTGGAGCGCGCCAAGGATGCCTACATCAACCGCAAGCGCAAGATTTCCACCTCTAAGCTCAACGAGGTGATGCTGCCGCTGATAGAGTCCTACCCGCCCCCATCGACCAAAGGAAAATTCATTAAAATCAAATACTGCTCGCAGGTGCCCGACACGCAGGTGCCCACCTTTATTTTCTATGCTAACCTGCCGCAGTATGTGAAGGAGCCCTACTAGCGTTTCCTTGAGAACAAGATTCGCACCAATTGGGACTTCACCGGTACGCCAATCCGTGTATATGTGCGCCAAAAATAAGTGAAAAATGCAGAAATACGTGCGTTTATATACATTTATAAATAAATAAATGATAACTTCGCCGTTGAAACAAACAATATAAACACTACCAATATGCGAGTAATTATCAAAGACGACTACGCTCAGGTGAGCAAGTGGGCTGCTGAGCATGTGATTGAGAAAATCAACGCATTCAATCCCACAAAGGAAAAGCCGTTTGTGCTGGGTCTGCCTACAGGCTCCACCCCCATCGGCATGTATCAGAATCTTGTCAAGGCATATCAGGAAGGCCGCGTTAGTTTTAAGAACGTGGTGACCTTCAATATGGATGAGTATGTCGGTCTCGCTCCCACCCACGACCAGAGCTACCACTACTTCATGCATCAGAATCTGTTTGACCACATTGACTGCCCTGCCGAGAACATCCATATTCTCAACGGCCTGGCAGAAGACCTCGAAGCCGAGTGTGAGGCTTACGAGGCAGAGATACTGAAGTTCGGCGGCATCCACCTCTTCATTGGCGGCATTGGTCCTGATGGCCACATCGCCTTTAATGAGCCGGGCTCCAGCTTCTCCTCGCGCACTCGTCTCAAGACCCTCACCACCGACACCATTATCGCCAACTCCCGCTTCTTCGACAACGATGTCAACAAGGTGCCCAAGTTGGCCCTCACCGTTGGTATCGCCACCGTTATGAGTGCTGACGAGGTGATGATTCTGGCTAACGGCCACAACACGGCTCGCGCCATGCAGCAGGTGGTAGAAGGTGCCATCTCCCAGATGTGGCCCATCTCTTGCCTGCAAAATCACCGCCACGGCATCCTCGTAGCCGACGAGGCAGCCTGTGCAGAGATTAAGGTAGCAACATATCGCTATTTCAAGGACATCGAGAAAGGATGACAAGTTGAAAAATGAAGAAATGAAAAGATGAAATCAGAACTTCCATCCTTCAATTCTTCCACCTTTCAATCCTTCTTCAAGGAGTGCTATATAATGGCAAAGCCAGCGGGTGCTGCGTGCAACCTGGCTTGCCATTATTGCTATTATAACAAGCCGAGGCAGGTGCCCATGGACCTTCCGACGCTGGAGCTGTTTGTGCAGCAATATATTGCCATGCAGACCACCGGTCATGTGCTCTTCACATGGCACGGCGGTGAGCCTATGCTGCGCCCCCTCTCCTTCTACCGCAAGGCTCTTGAGCTACAGCGCAAGTATGCTGACGGCCGCCACATAGTGAACTGCATCCAGACCAACGTCACCCTGCTCACTCCCGAGTGGTGCCAGTTCCTGCACGACAACCAGTGGCTTGTGGGCATCTCCATCGATGGTACACAAGAGATGCACGATGCCTACCGTGGCAACACATGGCACAAGGTTATGCAGGGCATACGTATGCTGCAACACTACGGCGTGGAGTGGAACGCCATGGCCACCGTCCACGCTGCCAACGCTACGAAACCGCTGGAGTTTTATCGTTTCTTCCGTGACACGCTCCACTGTCAATATCTGCAGTTCACGCCCATTGTGGAGAGCGACGGACAGACTGTGCTGCCTATGGCTGTAAAGCCTCGCGAATGGGGCGATTTCCTTTGCGCCATCTTCGATGAGTGGGTAGCCCACGACGTAGGTAAGGTATTTGTGCAGATATTTGATGCCACCCTCGCCAACTGGGTGGGAGTAACGCCCGGATTGTGTACCCTCTCCGCTGAGTGCGGCCATGCCGGAGTTATTGAGGCCAACGGCGATGTCTATAGTTGCGACCATTTCGTTTTCCCTGAGCATCGGCTCGGCAATATTCGCCAGCAGACACTTATCGAGATGATGTACGGTGAGCAGCAGTCTCGCTTCTCTGCCATGAAGAGTGTGCTCCTCCCCGACCAGTGCC
>JAGCYL010000068.1 GCA_017960825.1 Bacteroidaceae bacterium
ACTATTCCCAATTCCGTAACAAGTATAGAAGATAGAGCTTTCTCTGGATGTCCTCTTACAAGTGTGACTATTAATAGCGATGTTATTATGTCGAAACAATTAAATAAAATATTTAATACGCAACATATAATAATAGGTTCTAACGTGACAAGTATTGGAGATGGAGCTTTCTATGACTTCTATGCTCTGAAATTGGTAACCATTCCCAACTCTGTTACAAGCATTGGGCAGTCTGCTTTCGGTAGATGTTCCAGCCTGACCTCCGTCACCATTCCTAACTCCGTGACATCAATAGGCGACCGAGCTTTTAGTGGTTGCACGGGCCTGACGTCGGTAACTGTTCCCAACTCTGTGACATCAATAGGCGATTATGCCTTTTCTGAATGTTCCGGCCTTACCTCAATAAAATATTTATGCAGGACACCACGTGCTTTTCCTGACCTCTTTTACTGTTATAATGACATTATTTATGAAAAAGCTACTCTATATGTTCCCAAAGGATGTTCTGTAATAATAAAGAACCAACAGATTGAACCATGGAACAAATTCCGGAATATAGAAGAACTTCCTGCTACTGATGTTAATATAGATGATGCCGTCAACACAGCAGATGTAGTGGCGGTTTATACCCGCATAATAGACGGAAGCGAAGAAGATGAAGAAATCGTTTTTGAGGATGTCAACAACGATGGTAATGTCAATACCGCAGACGTGGTAGCTATATACGACTACATTATCAATGGAAACGATACAGACCAATAAAAAACGGTAGCGTTATCAAAAATAAGTCAGGGAAAATCCGTAAAGGAGTTTCCCTGTTTTTTTGTTATCTATTTTTGAATCTATTCATTGTAGCACCCAGGGAGTAAGTAAAAAAATGAAGTAGAGAAACAATCCCCAGCCTTTCTCTAAGAGTACGGCTGGGGATTATTGGCAATGATCAATCCATCACAATATTCCAGTTGTGGATGTCGGGCTCGATGCCATACTGGATATTGCGGAGCTTCTTATAAAGTTTTTCGCATATGGGGCCGGGCTTACCGTCGTGGCTGAAGACGTAGCTCTTGCCGGTGTCGGGGTCGTCAATCTTGGCGATGGGACTGATAACGGCGGCAGTACCGCAGGCTCCGGCCTCCTCAAAGGTCTCAAGCTCCTCCACGGGAATCTGACGACACTCCACCTTCATGCCAAGGTCGAGGGCCAGCTGCTGCAGGCTCTTGTTGGTGATGGAGGGCAGGATGGAGGTGGACTTCGGAGTCACGTAGGTATTGTTTTTGATACCGAAGAAATTGGCTGCGCCGCACTCGTCGATATATTTCTTCTCCTTTGCATCGAGATAGAACTCGCAGGAGTAGCCGGCCTTGTGGGCGATGTCGTTGGCCTTGAGGCTGGCGGCATAGTTGCCGCCCACCTTATACATACCCGTGCCGAGGGGCGCCGAGCGGTCGTAGTCGCGTGTGATGCAGTAGTCGGTGCATGCGAAACCACCCTTGAAGTACGGGCCTACGGGTGTCACAAAGATAAGGAATAGGTACTCGCTGGCGGGATGCACGCCTACCTGTGCGCTAGTGCCGAGCATCAGCGGGCGGATATAGAGGGCAGCGCCGCTTTCATAAGGCGGGATAAAACGCTCGTTGAGCTTCACAACCTTCTTCACCATCTCAGTGAAGAGTTCTGTGGGCATCTCGGGCATCATAAGGCCGCGCGAGGTGCTCTGCATGCGGGCGGCATTCTCATCGATGCGGAAGATGCGTATCTTGCCGTCGGGACAGCGGAAGGCCTTCTGCCCCTCAAACGACTCCTGGCCGTAGTGGAGGCAGGTGGCTGCCATGTGAATGTTCAGAATCTCGGAGGAGCAGACTTCTATCTCTCCCCATTTGCCGTCGACATAGCGGCAGCGCACGTTGTAGTCGGTGCGGATGTAACTGAAGGGCAAATTGCCCCAATCAATAGCTTCCATATCTTTATTTATTTTATAAGGTCCGTCAGGGCTTTCGGGACATCCGGGTTTTAGAGCCTCCTGTTTACGCTCACCTTGGTAATGCCCAAAAGTGTGGTGCAAAATTAAAAAAAAAACTAAATTTATTCTACTGAAACGGGCTTTTTTGTGAAAAAGTTGTGAATTTCCATCCAAAAACTTTGCCACATTAAAGAATCGGCTTATATTTGTAACTCGAAATTATATGGTGTGTGTAAAAACAGACAACAATTTTAACAATCAAATTTTATAAACAACTTAAATCTATTTAAACAAAATGAGTACTACAACAACTAAAGCTCCGGCTCAGAAGCCCGCTCCAAAGAAGAGCGAAGGCTTCAAAGGTATCAAGAATGCGTTTATCATCATCTTGATCTGTATCTTACTTGCAGAGATTATTTTCTACACTGTCTTCGGAAACGGCAGTAACTTCCAGGGCGGCGACAGCGACAACGAGCCTGTCAACCTCCTCGGTACAGTATTTAAGGGTGGATTCGTGGTGCCCATCATCCAGGGTCTCCTCTTCACCGTGATTGCTATCACCATCGAGCGCTGGCTCGCCCTCAAGACCGCCTTCGGTAAGGAGAACCTCGACAAGTTTACCGAGAAGATCCGCAAGGCTATGGCCAACAACGACATCCCCGCTGCCCTCAAGGCTTGCGATGCTCAGAAGGGTTCTGCTGCCAACATCGTACGCGCAGCTCTCGAGCGCTACGAGACTGAGGAGGCTGACGCCAGCCGCACCAAGGCTCAGAAGCTGGAGGCCATTAAGACCGCTCTTGACGATGCTACCGCTATCGAGATGCCTACCCTCCAGATGAACCTGCCGATCCTCGGTGTGCTCACATCACTCGGCGTGCTCACCGGTCTGTTCGGTACGGTGCTCGGTATGATCAAGTCCTTCTCCAGCATCTCTGGCGAAGGTGGCGGCGACTCCTCTGCTCTGTCAACCGGTATCTCGGAGGCCCTTATCAATACAGCCTCGGGTATCTTGACTTCAGCTATCGCCCTTATTTTCTCCAACTACTACACCAACAAGATCGACAAGCTCACCTACAGTCTCGACGAGGTAGGCTTCATGATTGTTCAGAACTACGCAAAGACTCACTAATTCAAGAAAAAGAGTGAAAGTGACAAGTGAAAGCACATTGAACTTTAACCTTCACAATCAAACATTCACAAAATAAGTAATATGGGAAGATTTAAAATCAAAAAAGCCGACCTCTTCATCGACATGACGCCGATGAGCGATGTCATGCTCCTATTGCTTACCTTTTTCTTGATGGCTGGTACATTCACGAAACCCGAACCAGTGCAGGTGCAGGCACCGGGCTCTGTGTCGGATATTAAGATTCCGTCAACTGACATTCTCACCATCTATGTGGCAGGGCAAGGCAAGGATGCTACAGCCACGCCCGACATCTATCTTACTCTCGACAACGCCCCGATAGTAAACCAGCTTGCCGACGGCATCAAAAAACTGCCGCTCTGCAACACTATCAAGAAGGCAACCCTCGACGAGTTCCGTGAGAGTCAGTCTATTAAGGTTACAATAGGCGAAATGGTAGCCGATCGCGGCGCGCAGGAAGATGCCACGACCGACAGCCAGTTCAAGCAAATAATTAAGCAGGCGCGTACCATATATAATGACATAAATAAGAAGGCAAAGGAGAAAAACCCCGATGCTACGGAGCGTAACCTCCGCATTGCCATCAAGTCAGACAAAGGCACGCCCTACAGTACAATCAAGCTTGTAATGAACTCGCTGCAGGATATCCAGGAAAACCGATACAACCTGCTCACCGAGCTCAAGGCAAGACCCACAGAATAATAAAGGAGGATAATTACAATGAAGACCAAACAAAAGAAAATGAACGCCCGCGTCGACTTTACGCCGATGGTGGACATGATGATGCTTCTTGTGACCTTCTTTATGCTCTGTACCACGCTGGCAAAGCCGCAGACCATGGAGATAGCCATGCCTACCAACAAGACTGAGGACAAAAACCGAAGCCAGGTAGACACCAAGGAGGCCGTCACCATTCTCCTCGACGAGAATGACCGTGTCTTCTACTACAAAGGCAAGCCCGCTGACGCCGCCCAGAACATCCGCGAGGTCTATTACCTCAGCAAGGAAGCAACGGGCGACCTCAAGAGCCTCCATGAAGTGCTGAAGAAAGCCAACCCCGCATACGAAAAAGCAGAGAAAATCCGCAAGGAGTATGAGGGCCGCCTCAATGCCGCAGTAGGTGCAGCAAAGGGTCAGCAAGATGCTATCAAGGCCGAGTTTGACGAAAAATTCAACGAGGCCAAAGCTGAGAAAGGAACTCCACAGGTGCTTATCAAGCCGTGCGACGGCTCTACGTATGACAACCTGATTGAAGTCCTCGACGAAATGAGCCTCTGCAACATCGGTAAGTACGTAATCGTGCCCATCGATGATGGCGACAAGGCTACTCTGGATAATTATAAGGCAACCAAATAAAGCACAGCAGATATGGCAAAGATAGATATCCTTTCCAAAAATTGGAACGACATTCTCTTCGAAGGTCGCAACAAGGGCTATGGTGCTTATGAGCTGCGTGCCGACACCGGCAAGCGCAACCTCAAGGCGATCATCGCGCTGCTTGTGCTGTTGGCTTTTGCCTACGTGCTTCCCTACATCGTGTCGGGAATTGCCTCAGCAGTCGAGAGCCTCGGCTCCGACCAGGTAACCGAGCTCAGCAATATCGAGCAGGAAGATGAAGAGGAGGACGAGATCCAGATAGAGGAGAACAAGCCCGATGAGGCACCCGCCGAGACCGTGACCGAGATGGCATCGTCCATCCAGTTCACCGTGCCGGAGATTACCGACAACGTGGCTGAAGATAAGGAGCTCATCGCACAGCAGAAAGCCCAGGAGGCTCGCGCTAAGATGGGTGAGTTCAATTTCCAGGGTAACGACGAAACCTCCACCAACATCAAGAGCGACAAGAAGCAGCTCGGCGACGTTGCCTCCGGCGGCGGCGGCGAGGGCGAAGCCAAAGTCTTCACATACGTGGAGCAGATGCCCGTATTCCCGGGCGGTGAGGCAGCGCTGCAGAAGTTTATCCACGATCACCTCAAGTATCCTACCGTTTCCCTCGAGGAAGGTGTGCAGGGTACCGTGATGCTCCGCTTCGTGGTTAACGAGAACGGCTCCGTGGGCGAGGTGCAGATACTTAAGAGCCTCGACACCTACTGCGACCGTGAGGCCAAGCGCGTAGTGCAGAGTCTGCCGCGCTTCACTCCCGGACGCCAGCAGGGTAAGCCTGTGAAGGTGTGGTTCCAGTTCCCCATCCGATTCGAAATCCAGTAGCCGAGAGCTACTCACTACAGACAGCTCCGCAAGCCCTCGAGGCCTGCGGAGTTTTTTTGTTGACCTCCGTCCGCGCGGTGGCGCAGAGCCTTCGCGCGCGTACATTATTATATTATTTACATCAGTC
>JAGCYL010000009.1 GCA_017960825.1 Bacteroidaceae bacterium
AAACCTTAGCGGTGGTGGCGACCAGGCTCAGTTCCGCGTGTCCGCAGGTTACGACCACGAGACCGGTACCATCATCAAGCAGGTGCTTGACCGTTTCTCCACCCGTATGACCCTCGACTATCAGGTTTCTACCCGCATCCAGTTCAGCTCTAACTTCAGTCTTACCTATACTAAGAACAAGCAGAACTACACCGACATCCTTGCCAAGGCCTATAATGCTATGCCTAACATGAGCATCTGGCGCTACGACGGCGATGTCAATACCGGCGAGTACTTCAAGATGTATGAGCTATACGGACAACAGGGTATGGTGCCCGACGGATACTCTTCTATGTTCCTTAAAGACATGGTTGAAAACGGTAATCCCGTTGCTATCGCCAACCTCTCCTGGAAGGAGACCAGCCAGTATCAGATTGTTCCGCAGTTTGAGATTAAGTATAAGCTGCTCGGCGTAGATGCCAGCAAGACAATGCTTGACTATAGAGGCGAGGTTTACATGAACTCTACTTCCAACACTACTGACGGATACTATCCTGGAATTCTCTCCTCCGGCCGCTGGTCTGACGGAATCAATATTGCAGGAACCTCCTCCTCGCGCGGTCTGACCTTCACCACTCAGCATGACCTTATCTTCACTCCCAAGTTGTCGGAAGACCACAGTCTTTCCTTCCTAGTTCGTGGAGAGTTGAGCACCTACACCGGCTCCAGCCAGAGTATGCAATCCACAGGTCTCGTGGGTGGCATCACCGACCCCACCGTGGATGCTTACCTCGTACTGGATGCAAACGTTTCTTCCCCAGTTACCAGCACATCCAAGTCGCATAGCATGAGCTTCCTCGCAACGGCTCACTATTCTTTCAAGTCGAAGTACGCTCTCGATGCCACCCTTCGTGTCGATGGTAGCACCTCCTTCGGTAAGGACAAGCGTTGGGGTTACTTCCCTGCTGTTTCAGCACGTTGGAACATCAGCGATGAGTATTTCTTCCGTCCGTTCAAGAAGGTGGTCAGCATGTTGGCTGTACGTCCGGGTTGGGGTATCACAGGTAATGCTCCCTCTACCCAGTCCACCATATTCAATATGTATTCCAACAATGGTTCCTACGCTACTGGCGACCATAACATGTCGGCCATCAGGCCTACCAACCTGCGTCTTACCACCCTCCAATGGGAGAAGACCAGTTCTTGGAACCTCGGTTTCAACCTCGGTTTCCTCGACGGACTTGTTGACTTCGATATCAACATCTATCAGAAGCGTACCACCAACCTCCTCCAGAGCGGTGTGAGGATTCCTTCCTCCACTGGTTTCTCCAGCCTTGACTGGGCTAACGTAGGTTCTATGAAGAACACAGGTTGGGAGCTCGCTGCAAGCACACGTCCCCTCCTGCCGAAGCAGAGTAAGTTCAACTTCCGCCTGAAGTTCAATGCTGCCCAGAACAAGAACCGTATCACCTCCATGGACGCAAGCGTGCTCAGCTCCATCAATACAGACTTCAACTATGCTATTGATGATGACTATCCTTATAAGAGGTACATGAGCCGCGTGCAGATTGGCAACGCCCTCTACTCCATCTACGGCTTCCGCAACCTCGGCGTTTATCGCTACGACTACGACCACTCCGGCTACTTCGCCGAAGAGTCGAAGAACACCGTCTATGGCGAGAACACTGCCGCAGCTGCTGCTGCACGAGGAGAGGATGCTTCCTGCCCCATCGCTCACGATGCTAACGGCAACATCATCTTCGATGCCAGCGGCAATCCGCTCCGTATGTACTACAACTACGGTGGCACAAACTACCAGTTCTCCGGTGGTGACGTCATCTATGAGGATATCAACCACGATGGTCAGATCAACGAGCTCGATATCGTTTATCTGGGCAACTCCAACCCGAAGTTCACCGGCGGTTTCGGTATTGACTTCACCTACGGACGTTGGCAACTCAAGACCAGCTTCAACATCCGTACCGGTGCCAAGATTGTCAACGTAGCTCGCATGGTGGCTGAGGAGATGCGCTCCAACAAGAATCAGTCACGTGCCGTCAACTGGCGCTGGCGTAAGAATGGCGACATCACCGAGATTCCTCGCGCCATGAACAAAAATGCAGGTTCTTCCTACAACGCTCTGGCCTCCGACCGCTACGTAGAGTCTGGCGACTTTATCCGCCTACAGTACATCCAGCTGTCCTATCAGTTTGATCCCAAGGTGGTGAAGCGCATTGGTCTCAAGGGCCTCAGGTTCTCTGCTTCTGGCAACAACCTGTTCTTCCTCTCCAGGTACAAGGGTGTTGACCCCGAGCACTCAGCTTCCGGCTGGTCGCCCGCATTCGACACCTCCAAAACTCCGCGTTCACGTTCCGTTACATTCAGCTTGACGGTAGATTTCTAAACTTTAAAACATTAGGTAAATATGAAACACAGAAAATTATATAATAAGGTTATCCTCTCGCTTGGCGTTGTGCTGGCAGGATTGTTTACCTCTTGTAGTGCGGTAGATGACTTCCTTACGGTGTATCCTACCAACCAGATTACCAGTGAGACTTTCTGGGAGGACAAGGGCGACCTCAACAGTGTGCTCTACTCCTGCTACCGCCAGTTGACACTTCCTGTGCCTATTAGTGGCCATCCTACTACCGTACAGCAGATGTTTGCATGGGGTGAGCTTCGCTCCGATAACTTCCTGCTCACTTCTGAGAGTGATGAGAATCTTAAGAATATCATGAATGCCAACCTCCTGCCTACCAACTGGTGGTTTGATTGGTCATGGTTCTATACTGGCATTGCTTACTGCAACCTCTGCCTCCAGAAGGGAGAGGAGACGATAAAGATTGACGCTAGTTTCTCTGAGAACGATTGGAAACCCATCGAGGCAGAGCTCAAGGCGCTCCGCGCACTCTACTATTTCTATCTCGTGCGCGCCTTCCGCGATGTCCCGTTCACCACTGAGGCTAACGACACCAGCGAGGGTGCTACCGACCCCGTGCCGCAGACTCCTTCAGAGGAAATACTCTCCTTCCTCATCAACGACCTTGAGGCAGTGAAGGACAACGGTATGATTAACTATGGTAGCGACGACCTCAACAAGGCTCGCTTCACCCGCAATGGTATCTATGCCCTCCTTTGCGACATCTATCTCTGGAGAGCATCCAAGAACTCCTCCCCCGACTCCATCGCCAAGTATCCCGGCGAGGCCGAGGCTGACTACCGCAAGGTGATTGAGTATGCCGACTTCCTCAAGGATGACCTCATCAGCCAGTTCCGCGAGAAGAAGCAGGACTACTACGGCTCTGATCGCTCGCCGTTCAAGGGTGAGGATGTAGTGCCTCTGCCGCTCTACACAACAGATAAGAGCCGCCGGGTGCAAGACATTCCTTACAACACTATCTTTGGTGACAAGTATTCCTTGGAAGGTCTCTTCGAGATTGCCTTCGATGGTGATGTAAACAAGAATAATGCTTTCACAAAATTCCTCGGCGAAGGAAACAACAATAGGGTTTCACCGGGTGCTCTCTCTGCAGCAGCTGCCTTCCAGAGCATTAGCGGCAAGCCCGACGATGCGACGGTAGCTTACTCTAAGACCGACCTCCGTTACTATGAGAATATCGAGAAGACCGCTGGCTCTTCCACTTCGGCGGTGTTCAATATCGCCAAGTATAGTTGTGAGATGGTTACCACTGACGGGGCTAACGATATTACCAATTCGGGAACTACAATCAATTACCAGAATTGGCGTAGCTCAAGTAACTTTGATGCTAACTATGTTGTCTATCGTATCTCCGATATTCTGCTCATGAAGGCTGAGGCCATCGCCTGCTTGCAGGAGTACATCCTCAAGTCCGACGACGAGGAGATGCTCAGGGAGGGCTTCCAAATGGTCAAGGGTGTATTCGCCCGTTCCAATCCTATGATTGAGTCTGCTGATGATCTCACGTTCGAGATTTACAACTCAGCCCAGGCTCTTGAGGAACTTGTAATGCGTGAGCGTCAGCGTGAGCTCTTTGCTGAGGGTAAGCGTTGGTTTGACCTCGTGCGCTACGCAATGCGCCAGGGCAACACCAACAAGATGCTCAATCTCTTGGTCATCAAGTATTCCACCAACTCAAGCGCTATCAAGGCTAAGCTGGCCACTCTCAATTCCCTCTACAACCCTGTATATCAGGAGGAAATAAAGATCAACACAGCTCTCGTGCAGAATCCTGCATGGATTACCGATGAAACCATCGTAAAGAACTGATGCCTGATAACGAACCAATAATAATCCTGATAAAAAACAATAGATTATGAAAAGCAAGTATATTAAATGGCTCACCGGTGGATTACTCGGACTCATGGCTGTCTTCAGCCTTGGCTCATGCTCTGATGACCACTATGACCTGAATACTACCAATGCCACAGGTACTCTCTATGAGAACCTCGCGGCTATTGAGGAGTGCGACTCCTTCCTGATGATTCTCGACAAGGCTATCGTCAACAAGAAGTCGTACGGCACTCCCGCCACCCTCACCTATGGCGAGCTCCTGAAGGGCACCAAGGCCCTCACCGTGTGGGCTCCCAAGAATGGCAGTTACGATGCACAGTACTGGCTCGACAAACTCGATGAGGCTGCTGAGCTCGATGCTGCAGGCGACCGCGTAGGTGCTGCTGAGGCATACAAGTATGTGGAGAAGCAGTTCGCTCAGAACCACCTCTCCTACTTCAACTACAGCGGCAGCTATCCTGAGACCAAGCGCATCGCACTGGCCAACGGTAAGTATGCCCTCTATGACGTACCGGGCAACACCATCAAGACAGTGCCCATCGTTTCTGGCGACAAGAAGAATGTTCCCTCTGTCAACGGTACCCTCCATGTACTCGACGGCAGCATTGAATACGCTTACGACCTCCGTGAGATTATCGATGCTACGCCCGAGCTCTCCAATATGCACGACTATATCGTCAAGAACGATACCCTCGTCTTCATGGAGAATATGAGTACCGAAGGCTCTGTAGTGGACGGCAAGATGCAGTATGTTGACTCATTCTTCTATGAGAACAACAAGGTGATGCCCTCCATCGCCAACCGTGCTGACTCCCTCGCCGCTGCTCTCTACTACACCAACGACGCTTGGGACCAGGCTATCGAGCATATCAAGACCTTCTTCCAGTATAAGGATGCTTACTCCTATGTCGATGAGCGTGGTAATGTCTATACCGACTCCCTTCGCGCCGACTCCCTCCAGGAGGCTAAGGCAGTGGAGGCGCTCTTCAAGAATACCTACTATAGCCTATATGAGCAGAAGGGCTTCGACGTGGAGAACGCAAGCGTAGAGTCTGTCAAGAACTTCTTCGAGACAGCCGACTCGCTTGTTTCCACAGAGTATTACTATCGTAATCATCTCTACCACCAGCATGCTCCTGAGTGCAACGAGCTCACCGACCACCAGACTCCCATTGAGGCCTCCAACGGTTATGCTTTTATCCTTGACAACTTCAACTTCAAGGCCAACCGCGCATGGCAGTTCGACCTCACCTACGAGATTGAGGGAGGCTATTACCTGAATTCCCAGTATTCTAAGTCGCTCTCTACGGCCTCGCCCACGGGTGTGCGCCACGCAGTGTCTGAGGGTAATCGCAATCCCGATGTGCTCGGTCACGTGAGCGAAGATGCTTATCAGGAGTTCGTGCCGAGTTCTTCGGCTGCAAACCCACAGGTGGCATTAAAGATGAGCGCAGTGCTATCTGGCACCTACGATATCTATGTGGTGATTGTTCCGGAGAACATTACCGACGCCTTCAACACCAGTCCGAAGGCCAACAAGTTCACCGCCACTCTCACCTATGACTATGATGAAAACGGACAGCCGCTTACTGTCACTGCCGAGGGACCGAACAGTGGAACCTTTGTTTCTGATGTTGCTAAGGTGGACTCCATCCTCCTCTTCGAGGACTTCAAGTTCCCCACCACCTACCATGAGATAAGGACCACACAGCCTATGCTCACCATCACCAGTGCGCTCAAGCTGGCAGACCGCAAGACATGTACGCCTAACTTGAACATCGACTGCATACTCTTAGTAGCAAAAGATGAATAAGCCAACAAACTTAAAAAATAGGAAACAATGAAAAAGATATTTTGCAACAATCTATTAGGTAAGGTTTTTGGCTTAGCCTTGAGCCTGTTCTTCCTTGCTGGCACCACACCTATCTACGCTCAGGACGACTACACTGACGAGGAGGTTGAGGAGCAGGAGGAAGAAGTGATGATCAAGCGCCCGGTTATCGCAAAGACTCCCACGTATCAGATGCGTGAGGTAAAGGGTACCATCATTGATGCTGCCACCCGCAAGCCTTTGGCCGGTGTGCGTGTGCAGTCTCTCAACGACCCGCGCTATTCTGCCATGACGGAAGAGGACGGTGCCTACACCCTCTCTATACCGGTGTTTGTAACCACTCTCTATATCTCTACACCAGAGTACAATCCTCTCCAGATTCCTGTCAGGGACGAGCCGCAGACCACCATGATCTACAGCTCTGTATTCAAGTCCTTCTATAAGGATGCCAATCAGGTCTTCACCAAGGCAGAGGCCTCATGGTCCAACTCTTCGGCCATATCTGTAGAGAACGATATTGAGAACGCCCTCAATGCCAGTGTGCTCACCACCATGCGTGGTGGTATGCCCGGCCAGGGAGCCTATATGCTCATCAACGGTATATCCTCTCTCAACACCAGCACTCAGCCCCTCATCGTGGTTGACGGTGTGATATGGGATGCACAGTATGACCGCGGCACATCTCATCAGGGATTCTTCAATAATGTGCTCAGTATCATTGACCCTGAGGATATAGATAATGTACGCGTACTCAATACCGGCACCTCTATCTACGGAGCTAAGGGAGGCAATGGTGTGATAGAGATTACCACCAAGCGTGCCAAGGAGCGTGCTACTAGGATAAATGTACGCCTCTATGGTGGATTTGAGACTCGCCCCAACACCATCGACGTACTCAACGGTCCTCAGTATCGCAACTATATCTCCGATATCCTGGGCACCTATGAGCCCAGCGACGGTTCTTCCGTTATCGGTTCGCTGCAGGGCATTGCTTCGCAGCCTTTCATGAATGAAGATCCCTCCTATACATACTATAATATGTATCACAACAACACCGACTGGCAGAAGGGACTCTACCGCAGTGCCTTCACCCAGAACTATCGTGTTAATGTGCAGGGTGGTGATGACATCGCACTCTACGGCCTCTCGCTTGGCTACACCGGCTCCAATGCCACAGCTAAGAAGAACGACTTCAGCCGCCTCAACGTGCGCTTCAACACCGACATCATCTTCAGCAGCAGGATTGATGCTTCATGCGACATCTCCTACAGTCGCGTGACCTACAATCTGCGCGACAACGGATGGGCTCCCAACTACAACCAGTTCAACATCTCCTCGCCCAATGTGCTCGGCCTCATTGATGCTCCTATGATCAGCAAGACCGACTACTTCCTCTATTGGGACGATGCTACGAAGTCTAACAAGATTGGTCCCAACCCCGATGTGTATTCTGGCAAGAATTTCAACGATGCCTACAACCCCTTCCGTTTCGGTATCAACTACGGCACCGACGCCACTGCCAATCCCTATTGGATTTTGCGTAATGGCGATGGTGACAACAAGAACTTCCAGGAGCAGTCGCAGTTTGCTGTTAACTTCAATCCCCGCTATCAGATCAACTCCTTCCTGCAGTTGGCCGACCGGTTCAGTTACATAGTTAACCGCACCTCCGAGATGTACTACATGCCTTACGACGGCACACCACAGAAGTATGCTGAGGGCATCGGTACCATCTCCAGCGTAGTGCGCACACTCTATGGCGACGAGTCAACAGTGTTCAACAACCTCTACCTCACTTTCGACAAGAAGTTTGCTGCTCACACTGTCAAGGCCGTCGGTGGATTCCGCATTGCGTCCTACAACTTCTCAAACAGCTACATCTCGGCTTACAACAACACCAACGACAAGATGCCTAACATGTCACCTTCACTGCAATATCACACATACGGCGGTGCTAACGACAAGTGGATCAACCTTGCCTACTACCTGGATGCAGCTTACAACTACAAGAACAAGTATTATCTCAATGCAACCCTCACCGCAGAGTCCTCATCCCGCTTTGGCAAGAACACCAAGGAGGGCGTTAAGCTCTTCGGAGTAAAGTGGGGCCTCTTCCCCTCCTTGCAGGCAGCATGGCTCGTTTCTTCAGAGCCGTGGTTCAATGCTTCGGCAATCAACTACCTCAAGCTCTCTGCAGGCTACGAGGAGTCCGGCAACGACAACATCGACTACTATGCTTCGCGTACCTACTTCGCTAACATCAAGTACCTCGGTCGTGCCACCTCGCTCAACCTGGCTAACATTGAGAACTCCAAGATTCAGTGGGAGACCACCCGTCGCTTCAATCTCGGACTTGAGACCAGTCTCTTCGACAATCGTCTCAACCTTGGCGTGAATCTCTTCTGGAGCAAGACCTCCAACCTCTTGGCTAAGGTTAACCTCGACTACCTCGCAGGTCTGCCTTCCATGTGGGCCAACGCCGGAGCAATGACCAACAAGGGCTTCAACATCAATGCCAACGGCATCCTGCTCAACACCAAAAACTTCAAGTGGCAGGCCGGTTTCTCCATCGGTCACTACACCAACGAGATTACCAAGCTCCCCGCTTCCACCATCACTACCTACAATCTGGATGCTGACGGTGCTAAGCTCGGTGCTTACAAGACTATCGAGGGCTACACATCTTCCATCTACGGAACCAACAATGTGCTTACCTCTGTAGGCAACGCTGCAGGTGTGTTCTATGGCTACAAAACCAACGGCATCTTCACCACCGAGGCTGAGGCTGCCAATGCCGGCAAGTATGGTTACCTGCGTTATCCCACCGGATTTGCAGGCGATCCTTACCGTAACTTCAAGAGCGGTGATGTTCACTTCATCGACCAGAACGGCGACGGTTGGATCTCTGAGGCTGATATGGTAGAGATAGGTGATCCTAATCCCGACATCTACGGTAATATCTTCACATCCTTCAACTGGAAGCACTTCACCCTCGATGTCCTCTTCAAGTATTCTCTGGGCAACGATGTGTTCAACTATCAGCGCTCACAGCTTGAGGCAGCCAACAACCTCTGGAACCAGACCACGGCTCTCGCCAACCGCTGGACTTATGAGGGACAGGCCACCGACATTCCGCGTGCAGTGCTCACCTCCTCCTCTGAGTGGGTTAACAACGAGCGCTTCTCCGACCGCTGGATTGAGGACGGTTCCTTCCTCAAGCTTAAGAATGTGCGCCTCACCTACGACCTGCCTCTCTCCCTCTCATGGCTGCAGGGTCTGGCTGTATGGGCAGAGGCTAACAATCTCGTTACCTTCTCTAAGTACACAGGTTCCGATCCCGAGTTCTCAGTTGGAAATGGCACCCTCTATCAGGGCATCGACGCTGGCATGCTGCCTACGTCGCGCAGCTTTAACTTCGGTGTAACTATTAACTTGTAAAAACTATACAACGATGAAAAATAAATCAATCCTTTCGTTCTTGACTCTCGTACTGTCGGCAATGCTTCTGTCCACATCGTGCGAGGACATGCTTACACCGGATCTCGACCGCTATGCTACCGAGAAAAAGTTTGGAGGTGACTCCGTGTACTCGGCTCTGGGTGTGCTGCGTTCTATTCAGAACATAGCTGAGCGCACAGTGCTGCTCGGAGAATGCCGCGGTGACCTCGTCACCGATGGCACCTACACCACCGACTCTATTGGTAATATCATCAACTTCGGTGAGATGGAGAACGGCTCGTCTGAGCTCCTCAATGTGGCTGACTATTATCACGTAGTCAACTCATGCAACTTCTATCTGGCCAATGTTGACACCACTGTCACTCAGAATGGTATTAAGATAATGGAGCGCGAGTGGGCGCAGGTGCAGGCCATGCGTGCCTGGGCTTACATCCAGCTCGTGCGTCTCTACGGCGAGGTGCCTTTCGTCACCACTCCTGTCATGAGTACTGACGAGGCTGCAAGCTTGCAGAAGAGTGCCCCCAGAGTTAATGCCAGCAACCTGATTGACATGCTGCTCGAAGCAGGCCTCTCAGAAGCTTACGACTTGCAGCACGTTGTTGGTATGCCTGATTATGGAACATTCACCAATGGTGAAGGATCCTACAGCTCGCAGGGAAACCTTTTCCCCGTGCAGATTGTGATGGCTGATGCCTACCTTATGAAGAACGACTATGAGAATGCGGCACGTTACTACTATGACTTTTTCAAGTACAATGCTAAGAGTAATCCCTCTGACTATAATATGTTCCAATCTGCAGCGGGGAATAGAATGACTACGGATGGTGTTGAGACCAAGTTAGTTAGTTCCGGCAATCTACGTTATTCGCTAAACAACAATGGTGTATCTATTGGTCAGATAATTTCTGCTGCCTCCAGTGCTCGCACCTCTGCTGAAGGTCGCGTTCTTGACGTGCTCCAGCAGGTCACTGGTTTCAAGATGGAGAGAGGGTTCCTCTCTGCTCATGAGCAAAGCCAGCAGGTATATCCCTCTCAGCAGTATATCTCCCTCAACAAAGCTCAGACCTACAACAGTTTCATGCAAGACGGCGACATCCTTAAGCGCGAGGAATTTCAAGGTGGCGACGGTCGTCTCTACGGATGGGCACCAGACGTAACTTTCCGCAATGGCGACAAGAGCAACATCATTTCCAAGTTTGCCATGCCCAATCAGACTATTTATGAGGGCATAGAGATGCGTTATGGATCCTTCACCAAGAACTACCAAATCTCTCTCTCGCGCATGACCCTTGTCCTGCTGCGCTTTGCAGAGGCCGTCAATCGTCTCGGATTCCCCGAGCTCGCATTCGGTATCCTTAAGGACGGTCTTTATGTAGAGAACATGCCTACTCTCGGCACCATTGACCTCGTTAAGGAGGTAGCAAAGTATGAGAAGGTTATGGACACTGAGGCTGACACCCTAATTCGCACCGACACCATTCCCGGCGTGATAGTTGGTAAGCTTGTCAACGACGGACTCAGTGCAAAAGTGGACTTCACTCTCGACTCTGCCCGCGTCGTTTATGGCGACAAGTATGTGGGCGACACCATTTGGGCTACTCCTCCCACGGAGGACTATGAGGGCACCACTCTGGCGGACATCCCTGCTGGCGTGCAGAACAAATGGTACGGCGTAGAGTATATGCTCAATCCCCGTGCTATGACCGGCGGTATGTATTACCTTTCTATGGATGAGATGAAGGAAATGCAGAACTATCCGTTCCTCGATTTCAAAAGCGATGCAAAGTGGAGCAGATCTGATGTGGTAGAGGATTATATGCCTGGTTTCGGAGTGCATTCACGTGGATGCGGCGATGTGGGAGGTATCTGTGACACCGTTTACACCTATGCCCGCCAAGTTGCCGAGAAGGTTGCTGAGGACTATGCCCGCGCCAACAGCCTCTCCTACGAGGAGCAGCTCGAATATGCACAGACTCTCTATAGCGGCGATACCCTGCTCGTTGACGACAAGCAGGCCATCATCGACGCAGTGGAGAATATCATTATTGATGAGTGTGCACTCGAGGGTGCTTTCGAGGGTCATCGCTTCACCGACCTCATCCGTGTAGCCGAGCACAAAAACAAGGCTGGCGGCAAGGGCACCGAGTGGCTCGCATGGAAGATCGGACGCCGCAACAAGAGCGTAACCGATCCCGCCGCCGAGGTCGATGCAACCCTCCAAGCCAAAATGCTCGACAAGACCAACTGGTACATCAAACTACCTGAATAAGTCTTTTGAGTTAGTATAACGCGAGACCGGGAGAGCACAAACTCTTCCGGTCTCTTTTTTTCGTTTTTTTGTTATGGTTAAATATTCTCCCCCTAAGCTAGGGAGACTCCCCCAAAAAGGGGGAGGGGGTGTGTTAAAGAAGTAAATGTGATATGTAAGATGTAAAGTGCCGAAGGCACGGCAGACCACAGGGAGGGGTGAAACGAAGTGTAACCCCTTCTTGTGACAAGCCAATAATTCTAACCCCGACGGGGTGACAGAAAAAATTTGAGCCTCGGCAGCTAATCTCAACCCACTCTCGCGCAAACTAAAGCCACTCTCGTGAAATCTAAACGCACTCTCGTGGAAATAAGAGTGGACTTAATTTTTCTAAGAGTGGGGTTATTTTATCGCAGAGTGGACTTCGTCAAAACTAACGCTGACTTCGTTACAAACTAAAGCCGACGGTGTAGAATTTAACGCTGACTTCGTGGAAATTAAAGCTGACGGCGCTCAGCCCAATTCTCTAACCTATAACCTATAACCTATAACCACTAACCTTTCTTTTATTCCCAATCCTTAAAGTTACTCTGCGCCTCTATGCGCTGCTGCAGTTTCTTGTCGAGTTTGTTGTAGAGGTCGTAGCCCGTAATCTTTTCCACCTGGTCAATCGAGCGCACATAATAAGTCATGGGGTGCGTCTCGCTGTCATTGTTGTAGATGAAGCCGATGCCGCGCTCGTCGCCTTTGTCCAGACATACGATAGTCTTGAAAAATTTGTCAGGCACGTACAGACGCTTCTGTCTTCGCTGTACAGGCTCGCTGGTGTAGATAGGGCCGCAGATAATGTACAGCGTAGTGTGATTCTTCCTCACATATCTACGACAGAAGGACTCAAGATGCTCCCAGTCCTCGCCGTTGAGCGTGTAGGTCTGAGGGCAGATATTCGTCAGCAGAAAAGACTCTGCCATTGCCTGCGCGTCCCATTTGTTGTCGGCAGCGGGACACATGTGTCCGCGACTCATTCTACTGTTGTAGTAGTCGCTCAGCAGGGCGCGATATTCTTTCTCGATGGTAGGGTCTTCGTAGAACTGCGGTTCGCGCTTGCTCCCGCCGTAGGTACGCGCTTTTGTCAGTGCCCACGCCACGTAGTTGGGCTGGCGGCGCTCGTTGTTATAAGAGCAGGTGTAGCCGCTGCGCTTGATAATGCGCTCTCCTTGTATTGGTGCAGCCGTCTTAGGTTCAGGATTAATCCTTTTGTCATATTGCGCCTTGCGCGGTGTCAGTTCCGCGGGCATTATCTCGCTTGGCTCTAACGACAGAGTAGGCAAGGGCATACTCTCTGCCTTGCTTACCGCTGCTATCACACCAGCGGCAATGGCTGCCACCAATACCACTGCAGCAATGCCAAACCCTATCCTTGCTTTCGTTGTCTTTTTCATTATGTTGATGTCTTTTTTCGAGCTACAAAGATACTAAATCGTACGCACTAAACCGAAAAAGTGGCGACAAAGTGCGATTTTCTTGCCGAAAAGGTGTCTAAACGCCATAAATGTGGTACTTTTGCAAGAGATGAATTTCCTTAAGCGTGCAGCCGACTGGCTGTGGTATGTTATTAAGAGCCTGTTTATGTTGCCGGTGTCGATGTGGCGCTGGTATAGTGGACTCTATCGCGGTAAGCCTTGGTATAAGAAAGTGCTTACGGCTACAGTATCTTTTTTCCTGCTCCTCTTTTTCTATGTCTTCGCTGTATTCGTCAATCTGCTCTGGCTCTTTGGCAAGATGCCGTCGGTTGACAGCATCATGCACCCCGAGACCAGCGAGGCCTCCGTTGTCTATTCCGCCGACGGGGTAGAGATAGGCAAATTCTTCCGTGAGAACCGCTCCACCGTGCAGTACGAGGATGTGTCGCCCATGTTCTACAAAACTCTTATTGACACTGAGGACGAGCGCTTCTACCAGCACCATGGTGTTGACTTCCAGGGTGTCATTGCCGCCGTGAAGGATATATTCCTGGGTAGCCCCCGCGGTGCCTCCACCATCACCCAGCAGTTGGCCAAGAATATGTTCCGCGTCCGCACCCAGTACTCCAACGGACTGCTGGGCAATATCCCCGGGCTGCGCATGATTATCATGAAGACCAAGGAGTGTATTGCCGCTGCCGAGCTGGAGATGCTCTACTCCAAGCGCGAGATACTCCAGATGTATATCAACACCGTGGACTTCGGCTCCAATGCCTACGGCCTGCGCACTGCTGCCAACACCTATTTCGGCACTACGCCCGACAAACTTAAGGTTGAGGAGAGCGCAGTCCTCGTGGGTCTGCTCAAGGCCACCTCCACCTATAATCCCCACAGCAACTACGAGAAGTCGCTCTCGCGCCGCAACACTGTGCTCTACAATCTCTTTTCCCACGGCGACCTCACACGCCAGGAGTACGACTCGCTCTCCGCTCTGCCCATCGACATCAGCAAATATAAGGTGGAGAAAGTGTATGACGGCTCCGCGCCCTACTTGCGCCAGGAGATAGCCCGCTTCCTCTCCGAGAAGTTCCGCGAGCATGGCCTCGGCAGCGTGGATCTCTACAGCGACGGTCTCAAGATATATACCACGATAGACAGCCGTATGCAGCACTACGCCGAGAGTGCCACCATCACTCATGTCAACAACCTGCAGCGCGGTTTCCATCTGCGTGCCGATGTGGCGGAGAAATACACCAACACTGCGCTGCGCACGCTGCCGCGCTATCGTCAGCTTAAGGACAACCCCGACTCTCTTAACCACTTCCTAACGGTAGAGGTCAATCAGCCCCACGAAGTTATCATCAATAATCCATACACCGGCCCGCAGGCCATGATGCTCTCCACCCGCGACTCCATCAAGACGATGCTCGGTTTCCTGCAGGCAGGCTTCGTGGTCATAGAGCCCAGCACCCACCATGTCAAGGCGTGGGTTGGCAATATCAATTTCCGCACCTGGAATCATGACAATGTCATTGCCCGTCACCAGACAGGCTCCACCTTTAAGGGCATCGTCTATTGCGAGGCTATGGAGCAGGGATGGAGTCCGTGCGACAATATAGAGGACCGCCCACCCCGCGGTGCCAAACTCAAGAAGACGCGCTGGTCAGGTGCCAATATGCTGCTGCGCTCGGCCTTCAAGCATAGCAAGAATGCCGCCGCTGTCAATCTCTGCTACAAGGTAGGCCCCAACAGCGTGGTGCGCCTTGCGCGTAAGCTTGGCATTAAAGACCCCCTCTATAACGACTATCAGAATCTCACGCTTGGCTCGTCGTCCATCAAGCTTGTGGAACTTGTCAATGCTTACGCTGTAATGCTCGCCAACGGCTATGTGCGCACGCCTATCATCGTCACTAAGGTGGTGGACCGCTATGGCAAAGTCGTCTATAGCGAGGATCAGGAGCCTACCCAGCAGGTGCTGTCGCAGCGCTCTGCCTTCCTTATGCAGCAGATGCTCCACGCCGGTCTGGAGGGTACATCCGCGCCGATGTACAGTTATATCAACGGCTTTACTTCCACCACTGACTTCGGCGGCAAGACGGGTACCACCAACGAGAGTACCGATGCCCTCTATATCGGTGCTACGCCCAATCTGGTGGGCGGCGTGTGGGTTGGCGGTGAGTATCGCGACATCCATCCCTATGGTTCTGGTGCCAGTCTGGCGCTACCCATCTGGGGACGCTTCATACAGAAGACTCTCAGCGACACGCGCTTCACTCGCTATAAACTTAAGTTCCCGCAGGTCAGTGACAAGGTGGTGCCGCGCGAGTGCTATCAGTGCGGCTACCGTCGCGGAGGCTATAGCTCAGCGGCTACTGCTAATGATGGTGGCGGTGGCGAGCCTGCTCCTGCCCCCTCGCCAGTAAACATCACAGAATAAGGAAAATGAGAGTCGAGAGTTCGGGTGACGTTCAATCCCCCCTCCATCTGAGAGGGGACGAGGATAGGCTCCAGGCTTTGGGACGACAGCGCGACAGCCGTTTTGAGATGCTCAGAATTTTGGCCATCCTCTTAATCACCGCCCACCACCTGCTGCTGTTCGGTGCCGATGTGTGTGGCTACCTCACCCCCTATACCCCCGACGCTAAGGGCTACGCAGGCATCTTTGCCAACTCTGTTGCCGTCACCGGTGTCAGTCTCTTCGTTATGATTACCGGTTGGTTTGGTGTGCGCAGAGTGTGGCGTCCCTTCTTCCGTCTGATAATTGTCTGCGCCGTGTTCGGCCTCGTTGCTTTCTTGCTGGCGCAGAGTCAGTCGTTCGTGCCAAGTCCGCCGTGGAGTAGTTGGTGGCAATCCCTGAAGTTTACTAACTGGTGGTTCATAGTCCACTACCTTATGCTATTGCTGCTGGCACCCTTGCTTGAGCGGGCTATGGCCTCCATCGACCGTCGCGCTATGGAGTATATCCTCCTTGCGCTGTTGGTTTTCAATCTCGTGTTTGGCTTTGCGTGGGGCTATGTCAACGCCAGTGGCTACAATGTAGTCCATTTTGTCCTTCTCTATGTCTTGGCGCGTTATCTTCGTCTCTTTCCAGATGCTCCCGTGGTGCGCTTCGTGCGTAGCTATGCGTGGATAGTCCTCTTCGCCTGCGCCGTAGCCCTGGGCTTCATCTTCCTTGCCGACACCAGCGGTTGGCAGCCTAAGCATACCCCGATGGTGTGGAACTACAACTGTCCGCTCGTCATACTTGAGGCTATGGCGATATTCTCTCTTTTTACTAAACAGAAAAGCCATAAGGCTCAAAACTCTATTCTGCTTGTAGCGCGCTTTGTGCTGGGAGTTTATCTCTTGCAGAGTGCGCCGGTAATGGTGCCGCTGCGCAATGCCTTCGGCCACTGGGCCTATGAGTGGGCTGGCTATGCGGGGCTCCTCCTCGCCCTGCTTGTCATCGCTGTGGCCTGCTGGGTAATCAGTTGCGTGGTGTTGACTGCGCTACGCCCGCTGCTTCGCTGGGCGAGGTTGTAAAAGAAATAGAGAATATTGCCTGTTTCAAATATTTTTAGTAACTTTGCATTAGATAGATGCCAAAGCTTCATTCAATGCAATATAAGAACCTTTTCATTGATTTCGACGACACTCTCTACGACACCTATGGCAACGCGGTGCTCGCGCTGGGCGAGACATTTGAGGACTATCACCTCGACCGTTATTTTGCAGACCCGCAGGTGTTCTACGACGCTTATTGGGCTGCGAACATCGACCTATGGGGTCGCTACGCTCGCGGCGAGATAACGCGCGACTACCTCATAGTGGAGCGTTTTCGCCGTCCGCTGAGCAAGGGAGTGGGGCTTGATGTCACCGCTACCTATTGCATAGAGATGAGCGACCATTTCCTTGACCGCTGTGCGTCAAAGCCCGGCACTCAGCCTGGGGCTCACGAGCTGATGGACTATCTGCAAAGGCGCGGTTACCGTATGCACATGACAAGCAACGGTTTCCGCGAGGTGCAGTACAAGAAACTCGCTTCCTGCGGATTGCGCTCCTACTTCGACACTATTATTCTTAGTGAATATGCGGGTGCCAACAAACCTTCCCCGGCCTTCTTTGAATATGCTCTCCGTCAGTCGGGAGCCAGTCCTGCCACCACCCTTATGATTGGTGATAATCTGCAGACAGATATCCGTGGTGCCATGGCGGTAGGCCTTGATACTATGCTCTTTAATCGCTGGGGCGTACCCTCCACTGCGTATAGTGATGACCCTCCCACGTATGTTGTGGAAACTCTCGCAGAGATAATGGATTTGCTCTGACTTTTAATCACATTTTTGCAAGGATAATAAAAACAGTTATGCAAACAGATCCCCATAAGATGCGCATGTCAGACCGCTTGTTGGCGTCGCTAATATTCTTTACGCGTCTTCCGTTCTGGCGGTTGCGCCAGCCACCGAAGGAGTGCTATGCCTCGGTGGTGGAGTATTGGCCGCTCACGGGCTGGCTCACAGGCGGGTTGATGGCGGCCACACTATGGCTGGGTAGCCAATACTTGCCTTATACTGTGGCGGTGGTGCTGGCAGTGGCTGCACGCATGATGCTCACGGGAGCACTTCACGAGGACGGACTGGCCGACTTCTTCGACGGCTTCGGTGGCGGAGGGCATGACCGCAGCCGTATCCTCGCTATCATGAAGGACTCGCATATAGGCACTTTCGGGGTGCTCGCCTTAGTGTTGTATGTCTTGTTGCTGACAGCCGTGCTTGCATCACTGCCTCTTAGGGTTGCAGTCTTTGCCATTATCGCAGGCGACCCACTGGCTAAGATGCTGGCGGCGCAGCTGGTGGCTTTGATGCCATACGCACGCAGCCAAGAGGAAGCCAAGAACAAGACGGTCTATCGTCGCTTCACCACTTGGGCAAGAATCAGCCTTGCAGTGCAGGGACTGCTACCCATGGCCTGCTGGATGTTGTTCAATGCTCAATGTTTAATGTTCAATGTTCAAAGTTCAATAATATTAATAGCTCCTGCCTTAGTGATGTTTTTCCTATATCTCTTTATATGGCACAGACTTCGCGGCTACACCGGTGATTGCTGCGGAGCCGTATGCCTGATGGTGGAGCTGTCATTCTATTTAATGCTCAATGTTCAATGTGTGACCGTCGTATTATATTTATAACAGGTGGCCAGCGCTCAGGCAAGAGCACCAAGGCCGAGCAACTGGCGCTCTCGCTGAGCACAAATCCCGTGTATGTAGCCACTGCACATATCTGGGATGAAGAGTTCCGCCAACGTGTAGCACGTCATCAGGAGCGGCGTGGTCCGCAGTGGACCAATATCGAGGAGGAGCTATATCTCAGCCGCCACGACCTTACGGGCCGTGTAGTCGTAGTGGACTGCGTCACATTGTGGCTCACCAATTTCTTCTACCATCTAGACTCCGATGTTGAGCGTTCGCTGTCAGCTGCCCGTGAGGAGTTCGACGCCTTCACCGCCCACGATGCCATCTACATTTTCGTTACCAACGAGATAGGCTCCGGTGCGGTCAGCGACAATGCCCTCCAGCGCCGCTTCACCGACCTGCAGGGCTGGATGAACCAATATATCGCCGCTCGTGCCGACGAGGTAATCCTTATGGTCAGCGGTATTGCAATGAAAATAAAATGAGAGACTTCGCCATTCACTCTGCCGACCGCTCCATGCAGTCGGCCATACAGCAAAAGATAGATAATCTCAATAAACCTAAGGGCTCACTTGGGCGCCTTGAAGAACTGGCCATGCAGGTGTGTCTTGTCCAGCAGACCCTGTCGCCGAGCATTGCTCATCCATGCCACTTATTGCTGGGCGGCGACCATGGCATTGAGCGCGAGGAAGTCAGTGTGTCGCCCCGTGAGGTGACATGGCAGCAGATGCTCAACTTCACGCGTGGAGGCGGTGCCGTCAATATGTTCTGCCGTCAACATGACTTCTCACTGCGCATTGTTGACGTTGGGGTGGACTATGATTTATCGGGCGTTGATGGCATCCTTGACCGCAAGATAGCCCATGGCACCGCCAATTTCCTCTATGGTCCTGCTATGACGGAGGAGCAGTACGACCGTGCGCTCCAGGTGGGCAGCGACCTTGTGGACGACTGCGCAGCCGAAGGGAGCCGCTTGCTGAGTATCGGCGAGATGGGTATTGCCAACACCTCGCCCTCCAGCATCTGGATGCATTTGCTGGGCAAAATCCCCCTTGATGAATGTATAGGTGCTGGCTCAGGCCTCAGCGACAGCGGTCTGCGCCATAAACGCGAGGTGCTGGCTCAGGCAGTGAAGCGCTTTATCCACTCTCCTTACTCCTCACCTGATTCCCCCTTCTCCTGCCTCCGCTATTTCGGCGGCTTCGAGATGGTGGCAGCCATAGGGGCTATGCTGCGTGCTGCAGAGCTACGCATGGTGGTGTTGATTGACGGCTTTATCATGACGGCCTGCGCCATGGCTGCGCTGGGGCTGTATCCCGACGCTCGTGATTATATGGTGTTTGCCCACTGCGGAGACGAGGGCGGTCACCAACGAATGCTCAAAGCCATCGATGCCAAGCCGTTGCTCCACCTCGGTATGCGATTGGGTGAGGGCACTGGCGCTTTGTGTGCTTTTCCCCTTGTTGACTCGGCGGTACGTATGGTCAACGAGATGAATAATTTTGAGGGAGCAAAAATCACCAAATATTTTTGATGGCGATGGTCGCTGTCGTGATGGCAACCATCAGTGTTTCCGCCATGCGACTCACCCTCACGGCGGTGCGTATGTCGAAATGCGTCAGCTGGCGGTCGTTGCTGCCGATAAAGGGTTTATCAACCATCTGTCCGAAATAGATGTGTGGGCCTCCGAAGCGGCAGTTGAGTATTCCAGCTAAGGCTGCCTCGGGATAACCACTGTTGGGGCTGGCGTGTTTATTGCCGTTTTTACAAACGAAGTTCAAGAGTCTTAGGCGCCCTGTTGCCAAGACCATCAGCAGCGCGGTTAGCCGCGCCGGGATATAGTTTGCTACGTCGTCAATGCGCGCGGCCCAGCATCCGAATTCGCGGTAGCGTTCGGTGCGGTAGCCTATCATTGAGTCGAGAGTATTGACCATCTTGTATGCCAGCATCCCCGGTGCTCCGAGCAGGGCCAGCCAGAAGAGTGGGGCTATCACTCCGTCGCTGAGGTTTTCGGCCAGCGACTCGAGGGCTGCCGTGCGCACCTCTTGGGCAGAGAGTTGGGTGGTGTCGCGCCCCACGATGCGGCTCACCTGTTGCCGCCCATCTTCCAGTGAGCGTTGGAGGGCTGTCTGCACGGCGCGCACCTCACGGATGAGCGTGGTGCCTGCCAGACAAAAGAAGATGACTATAGTATCAAAAGTATAGGCGCATAGGGCATTGGCCTGCATACATAGGTGGCGCAGCAGCCATGCGCTGGCGAATACCGCCGCTATCAGCAACACGGCCATGAGGGCTCCTTTCAGTCTGCGGTAACGGCTGCGATTAAGAGTGCGCTCGCCCAGCGCGATTATCTTGCCAAACCCCACTACGGGGTGAGGGAGCCACGCAGGGTCGCCCAGCAATAGGTCGAGCATCCATCCTATGGCCAACGGTAATATAGCCAATAGCCAATCGGGCATTCTCTGGCTTTTAATTATTCATTTTTACAAATTGTCTGATAGCCTCCACGAGAGCATCGTTCTCTGCCGGCGTCTGCGCTGCTACGCGGAAGTATGGTGCTGACAGCCCGTAGAAGGTGGCACCATCGCGTATCAGCATCTTATGCTCGCGAACCAGATATTCTTTGAGGTCGCAGCCTTTACCGTGTATCAGTTTGCAAAGCATGAAGTTGGTGCGGGTGGGGGCCACGCTCACGCCCTCTATCTGCTCTATCCGTTGGCGCAGTCTCTGAGCCTCGCGTAGGTCAGGCTGCGCCAGCAGTTCATCGTGCTGTAGCAGGTATTTGCCTGCCTCGATGGCTGGCCCTGACACTGCCCACGGGCGCATATATCGGCGGAAACAGTTGGCCATTTGTGGCGCAGTGATGAGATATCCGAGACGTAGTCCGGGAACACAATAATCCTTGCTCATGGAGTGAATGAGCACTATGTGACGTAGGCGTATAGCTTCTTGGGCGGGCATCACAGGGATGTCGGTATAACGCGCATACGACTGGTCGATGATCAAGTCTCTGAATTGGCGGCGCAAATGGCGCACTTCGCTCTGCGTCAGTACCTTGCCCGTAGGGTTGTTGGGATTACACAGCCAGAGGGTATCCCCCTCCTGAGCCAGAGTGTTCATTGAGGAGGATCTGTAGACTCTGTTGCCTGTAAAGCTACAGGCTCTCTCATACTCGTCGAAAGTGGGGCAGGGGATGACGGAGGCTGGTCCAAGCACTCGCGCTATCAGGTATAAGGCATCGATGGCTCCGCTGGTGACTACCACACACCGTGGGTCAATGTCGAGACGCTCGGCTATCATCCGCTCCAGCGACCATGCCTCCGGCTCAGGGTAGTGACTGAGCAGCGATGGCATTGACGCGAGGTGATCCATCAGTCCGCGCAGGCTGCTGTCGGGATGACTACAAATGTTTGACGAGAAGTTGCTTTTTATGTCGCTGTATTTATAGATGTCATCTCCGTGTCTTTCAATTTCATTCATGATAATATAATGTTAGTCTATTTGTTTTTTCACAAAATCCATAATCTCCGCCCTGTTGTCGGCGTGGAACCAATGGATGCTTTCATCGCGCTTAAACCACGTCATTTGTTTCTTTGCATACACCCGCGTGTTGCGCTGTATCTTCTCCGCCGCCTGCTCCAGCGTCCATTCGCCACTGATGTAGCGAAACATCTCTTTGTAGCCCACGGTGTTAAGACTGTTCAGGTGGCGTAGCGGATACACGCGGCGCGCTTCTTGCTCAAAGCCCTGTTCCAGCATCTGTAGTGTCCTATGGTTGATGCGGTCAAAGAGGTCTGCCCGCTCCCTCTGCAGTCCTATCTTGATAATATCGAAGGGCCGCTCCTTGGCGGTGCTGCTGAGGAAGGAGGAGTACGGCCTCCCTGTCTGATAGCATATCTCCAAGGCATGGACTATGCGCTGTGTGTTGTGCAGGTCAGCCTTGGCGTAGTAGGTGGGGTCAAGCAGCCGCAGCTCGGCGCACAGGCGCTCCAGTCCCTCGTCTCTCAGTCGCTGCCGCATCAGAGTGCGCGTCTCCGGCTCCACGGTAGGGATGTCATCAATGCCGTTGCACACCGCGTCAATGTAGAGCATGCTGCCGCCGGAGAGCAGAGCATAGGGTCGCTCCTTGTAAAGCGTGGGCAACAGCTCCCATACCTGGCGCTCATACTCGGCGGCGCTGTAGTGTTCGTCGAGCGCCAGCGTACCCACAAAATAATGCCGCACCATCTGCATCTGTTCTACAGTGGGTGCGGCAGTGCCAATAGGAATATCCTTGTATATCTGTCGTGAGTCAGCGTTGATGATAGGCGTGGGCAGCAGCTGTGCGATACTCAGTGCCGTCTCTGTCTTCCCTACAGCGGTGGGGCCGAGAAGAACAAACAGTTTATTCTCCATCTATCCCAAACGAATCGGGGTCAAACTCGTCGTCATTGTATCCGTCGGAGCTGAAGTCATCAAGGTCGAGGTCAAGGTCATTGGTGTCGCTGCCCAGCGTATTGAAATCCAGGTCGAAACCCTTGAGCTGCTGCGGAGCTTTGCCGCGCGACATAGAGCACTCGGCCTTGTCCATCGATTTGCCAGTCACAATCTCTGTCAGTTCGAGGTAGAAGATGCGGTCGTTAGCAGGGTCAAAGATATAGATTAGTTTCTGCTCCTCGTCCTCCAGCAGGTCGCGCAGTGGCGTCGAGGCCATCAGATACACATCCTCGTCCTCGGCGGAGGTGCCCATATCCTCGCGCACAATCTGCTGCTCCTTGTCCCATGTGTCGGAGCAAGTGAAGAAACTCGTTATCTGGCTGTCATCATATCCGCATGCCTCCAGTATGGCATTGTTGAGGTCCAGAAACGTGGCATCCGCATCAATGGTAATCTCGCGGAAGAAATCAGCGACTTCGTCGCATATAAGGGCAATCTTGTAGAGCATAATTCTATTTTGCAGTTTTACTATTTAACAACTTTACGACTATCTGTCTTCCCCCTTCAGGGGGATAAGAGGGGTTCGTAATGTTCAATTCTTTAGTTCTTCAAATTTTCAAATTTTCAATTTTTCAATTCTTAAATATTCAACTCCATAGTGGGGGAGGGAGGGGGTATTCTAATACACAATACCTCTCTTCGAGGACTGCACGAAGTGCAGAATATAGTCCACATCGGGGTTGTCGGGGAACTGTGCGCGAATCAGCGCTATGCGTTCGTCCATCGTGAAGGCGCG
>JAGCYL010000069.1 GCA_017960825.1 Bacteroidaceae bacterium
ACTTCTTATAGATAGATTTAATGGACATTCCATCTTCAAGCATATGCATGTACTTCAAGCACTCTGCATAACCATGTTTCTTCCTTTTTGACATAATAAACCCCAAAAGTTTTTTGTCTAACTTTCGGGGTTCACTTCAATACGCGAGAGCGCTTTTTTTTTATTTCTCAGCGGCTTTTTTGTGTGTTTCCACGCACTTTTTTGTTTTCTGCACGGGCTAAGTGTTTTTATGAGCGACCTAAAATGGTTTCTGCGCGGCCTAAGACTATTTCCATGCGGCTTAAGCTTTTTTCTGCACTATTGTATGGCAAATCCAAACATTTATTCTTATCTTTGTATGCTGAAATCAAAGTAAATACGAGATGAAATAATTTGTTTTATCGCTAATGGTGCTCCTGCCATAATGTGGCGGTTTCGCCAAGATTAACATTTGAGCCTGATTTGTTTTGCCAATAGTTGTAAAATTCGTAACTTCGCGGCTCAATTTAATACAAATTTCAGACTATGAACAGAGACACACTTATAGGTATTGTGCTGATTGCCGCAGTGATTATCGGCTTCGGCATTATTAACCAACCATCGCAGGAAGAGATTGCCGCCATGCGCGAGGCTGACAGCCTGGCGCAGGTGGAGCAGAGATTGGCTGACATTAAGGCGCAGATTGAAGCCGACAGCATCATGAGAGCTAAGGCCGACACTGCCGCGCTTGACACTAACTCGCTCTTCGGCACCTCGATGCACGGCAGTGAGCAGACCCTCAAGCTGCAGAACAGCCTCGTAGCACTCGACGTCAACACCCACGGCGGTGTTATCAGCAAGGCTGTGCTCAAGGACTTTAAGAATCAGCAGAAGGAGCCTGTGGTGCTGTTCGACGAGAACAACTCGTCGCTCAACTTCGCCTTCGCCATGAAGCAGGAGAACCTCAACACCAAGGACCTCTACTTTGTGCCCTCCGCAGCCTCCGACACTACTCTGACGCTTACGGCCACCGGTGGCAACGGTAGCGAGCTGCAGATAGTATATCGCCTGCGCCACGAGAGCTATATGGTGGATATGACCGTCAGCGCCAAGGGTATGGACAACTTCTTCGACCCTGGCCGCAAAGAGATGCTCGTGGAGTGGACCGACAGCCTCACTCAGCAGGAGAGGGGCTACCGCTTCGAGCAGCAACGCTCATATATTACCTATAAGGAGAAGGGTGAGGGCACCGACTACCTGCGTGCGGAGATTGCCAAGAGCGAACAGCTGGCCGAGACGCTCGACTGGGTGGCCTTCAAGAACCAGTTCTTCAGCTATGTGCTTATCAGCTACGAGGATTTCCACGATGCTGTCCTCGCCACCAACCCCCTGCCGGAGGGCAGCGGCTATCTGAGCCACTATTCGGCACAGATGAAGACAGCCTTCGACCCCTCGGGCACCAAGCCCACAAGGATGCAGCTGTATATCGGCCCCAATAAGTATCGTCTGCTGCAGAAGATGAACGCCAACACTATTGACGGGCGTGACCTCGAGCTGCAGGAGCTGGTGTACTTGGGATGGCCGCTCTTTAAGTATATCAACCGCTACATCACCATCTATCTCTTCGACGGCCTCACGGCGATTGGCCTCTCGATGGGACTCGTGCTGCTGGTCATTACCATCATTCTCAAGATAATCGTCTATCCTGCCACCAAGAAGAGCTACCTGTCCAGCGCCAAGATGCGTGTGCTGAGGCCCAAGGTGGAGGAGATAAGCAAGAAATATCCCAACAAGGAGGACTCGCTGAAGAAACAGCAGGAGATGATGCAGCTCTACAGCCAGTATGGCGCCAACCCGATGGGCGGCTGTCTGCCTATGCTGATACAGATGCCTATCTGGATTGCGATGTTTAACTTTGTGCCTAACGCCATCGAACTGCGCCAGCAACCTTTCCTCTGGGCCGACGACCTCTCCACCTACGAGAACATCCTCACGTGGAAGGAGCCCATCTGGGGTATCGGTGACCACCTGAGCATCTTCTGCGTGCTCTTCTGCGTGAGCAACCTGCTCTACTCGTGGCTCAACATGAGGATGCAGAAGGATACCATGGCCATGCAGGGCGGCGGTGGCAATATGAAGATGATGCAGTGGATGATGATGCTCATGCCCGTAGTCTTCTTCTTCATCTTCAACGACTACGGCTCCGGCCTCAACTACTACTACTTTATCTCCCTCTTCGGCTCCGCACTGACCATGTGGTTCCTGCGTTGGCGCACCGACGACGCCAAGCTGCTGGAGAAGCTGGAGGAGAACTACCGCAAGAATAAGGACAACCCCAAGAAGATGTCAGGCTTCGCAGCCCGCATGAAGGCTATGCAGGAGATGCAGGAGCGTCAGCGCCAGCAGCGCAGAAGATAGAACAATTAGAAAGTTAGGAGTTATGAAAAAAGCAATCATCCTTCTGTTAACAGCAATGAGTATAGCAACCGTTAATGGAGCGGCTGAAGTGATAGGCCGCAACACCAGTGTGATTAAATCTGACCTTATGACCCCCGAGGTGCTGTGGGCCATGGGTCGCATCGGCGCAGTCAACGCCAGTGCCGACGGCAGCAAGATAGTCTATAACGTGACATACTACAGTGTGCCGCAGGACAAGAGCCGCTCAGTGCTCTACCTTATGGACGTCAAGACCTGCAAGTCCACGCAGCTTACCAACGACACCAACTCCGAGAGCGGGGCAGTGTTTTTCGACAATGACCGCCAGCTGCTCTTCCTCTGCGGCGGCAAGCTCTGCGCCATGAATGTAGATGGTACCAATCGCCGCGAGCTGTCCACCACCAAGGCTGATGAGGATATCGACGAGTTCCTCCTCTCGCCCGACGAGCAGAAGATTGTGCTCATACGCCAAGTGGACAACACCACCTCAATACAGAAGAACCCCGATGACCTCACCAAGACCACCGGTATGGTTATCAACGATATGATGTACAAGCACTGGGACCACTTTGTCAAGACTATCCCACATCCTTTCGTAGCCAGCTTCAGCGCCAATGGAGTGGGGCATGAGACCGATGTCCTCGAGGGTGAGCCGTACGAGTGCCCCATGCTGCCCTTTGGCGGCGTGGAGGAGCTGAGCTGGAGCCCCGACAGCAAGAGCCTGGCCTACACCTGCCGCAAGAAGGTAGGCAGGGCATACTCCATGTCCACCGACAGCGATATATTCCTCTACGAGTTGGCCACAGGCCGTACCACTAACCTCTGCAAGCCCGAGGGATGGGTGGAGCCTGAGACCGACGACACGCGTAGCTATCAGGACCAGCCCATCAATCAACTGGCAGAGGACTGCAGTGTGGGCTACGACCAAGACCCGCAGTTCTCGCCCGACGGCAAGTATATCGCATGGCTCTCAATGGAGCGTGCCGGATATGAGGCTGACCGTATGCGCCTCTGCGTCTATGACTTTGCCACAGGCAAGAAGAACTACGTCAGCGAGGCCTTCCAGTCAAATGTTGACACCTATTGCTGGGCCACCAACAGCCAGACCCTTTACTTCGCCGGTAGCTGGCATGGCACCGAGCAAGTCTATGCCACCAACTTCAAGGGCGAGCTGCGCCAGCTCAGCAAGGGTGACTTCGACTGCAGCGTGCAAGGACTCTTGGCCGATGGACGACAACTCGTCATCAAGCGCCACTCCATGAGCCAGGCCGACGAGATATACCTGCTCGACATCAACGGTAAGCCTGAGAAGAATATCACTCAGCTCACCCACGAGAACGCCTATTTCTACGACAATCTCAGTTTTGGCGAGGTAAAAGAGCGCTGGGTAACTACCACCGATGGCAAGCAGATGCTGTGCTACGTCGTTTATCCGCCTCATTTTGACCCCAACAAGAAATATCCTACTCTGCTTATCTGCGAGGGAGGCCCTCAGAGCCCCGTCAGCCAGGGGTGGAGCTACCGCTGGAACTTCCAGCTCATGGCAGCCCAGGGATATATCACCATCCATCCTTCACGCCGCGGAGTGCCCGGCTTCGGCATGGAGTGGCTGGAGCAGATCAGTGGCGACTATGCCGGGCAGTGTCAGCGCGACCTCCTCTCCGGTATCGACGATATCTGCAAGGAGCCATACGTTGACACCGACCATCTTGGTTGCGTTGGCGCCAGCTTCGGTGGATACAGCGTCTATTGGCTCGCAGGCCACCACGAGGGGCGCTTCAAGGCTTTCATTTCCCACGACGGTATCTTCAACGAGGCTCAGCAATATGTGGAGACCGATGAGCTGTGGTTCCCCAACTGGGACCTCAAGGCAGCTCCTTGGCGCAAAGATGTGCCCGAGGCACAGGCCGTGTACAACGACTCGCCCCACCTCAGTGTAGATAAGTGGGACACTCCCATCCTCTGCATCCATGGCATGAAGGACTACCGCATCATGTTTACGCAGGCAGAGTCTGCCTTCCAGGCAGCCAAGATGCGCGGCATTCCCGCACAGCTCCTCCTCCTGCCCGACGAGAACCACTGGGTGCTCCATCCGCAGAACGCTATCCTCTGGCAGCGCACCTTCTTCGGCTGGCTTGACCGCTGGCTCAAATAGATGAGCTTCAGGCTCCGTTAACTCCTTAATAGATTCTTCGTGTTCTCCATCCTCATATCCGTATTCAACTACGACTGCACCGAGCTGGTGAAGGAGTTGATTCATTCCTGTTCCTTCGCTAAGGTAGATTACGAGATAATAGTGGGCAACGACTGCAGCACCGACCCTGCTGTGCAGAAAGCATTGGAGGCCATCGACCGGCTGCCAAAGTGCCGTGTCTTCAATGAGGAACACAATGTAGGCAAAGCATACATGCTCTATCATCTGGCTGACATCGCCGTCTATCCCTACCTTATAATAATAGACAGCGATGCCCGTCTGTTGCGCGACGACTACATAGAGCGCTACCTCCAGGCAGCAGGAGGTCACGATGTTGTCTCGGGCCATGTCGTGGTACTCAAGGAGGCCCTGCGCCCCGACAATCAGCTGCGCTACCGTTACGAGTTTGCTGCAGCGGGGGAGCGAGCCCTGGAGTATCGTCGCAAGCATCCCTACAAGAATCTCTGCACCATCAACCTACTCATCAAGCGCAGCGTCTTCCTCGCCACGCCCTTCCCCAAGGACTGCTACCAGTACGGCTACGAAGACACCATCCTCGGCATCGACCTCGAGCAGATGGGCGTGGAGATATACCACATCGACAATCCGCTGATACATAATCAAATTGACTCCAATGAGTCATTCATTGCCAAGACCCACAAGGCACTCCATGTCCTTGCGGGCCTTGACCCCTTCTATCAGCAACACATACGCATCTCTGCCACAGCCATTAAGCTGCGGCGCTGGCATCTGCTATGGGCCGTAAGGCTATGGCACAGACTCTTCGGCTCCCTAGAGCGGCGCATACTGCTCAAGCATCCCACCGTCACCCTCTTCAATATCTATAAACTCGGGTATTTCTCAACGCTAAGCATCCGTCGTTGAGGGCATAAAAAAAGTGGTTGCACCGGTGGATGTGATGAAACTCCTAGAAAGAAAGGATTTGAGTGCTCCCATATTGCGGGTTTCCCGAAGGCATGCCGTTAATATGGGAAACGGTCTCGGAAGAAGTATAATCAAATGACGAGTATCCCTATCAGACCGGTGTAACCACTGCAAAGATACTACATAAATTTGAAACACCAAGAAAAAAACATAATATTTTTAAGTTTAACGCTCCTTTTTAAGTTCAAAAACCAATGTTTCTATCCAAAACACAGAAGAACACGGTAGTTACCTGGCGTCACTTTGACCGTAAGAACTACTCTGCCTTTCGCAGTTTGGGACGCGAAATCCGCATTGGCGTACTGGCAGTGAGTACCCTCATGGCAGCCCACACCGACACCCTCGCCACTCGCACCGATTCGCTCCGCATTGTGAAGGACACAGTCAGCTCTTCCGACTATTCCCTCCGTGAGGCCACCGTCACCGGTTCGCAACTCCCCGTCTCGTTAGACAAGGCGTGGACCAAGATTGTCGTGATTACACGGCAAGAGATAGACAATGCCCAGTGCCAAACCATCAACGACATCCTTAAACTCTGCCCCAATGTTGATGTACGCCAGCGCGGCGCTCTGGGAGTGCAGACCGACATCTCCCTCGGCGGCGGCACCTTCGACCAAGTTACATTTCTTCTCAACGGCATCAACATAAATAATCCTCAAACCGGTCACCTCAGCGCCGACTTCCCTGTAGCCATTGCAGACATAGAGCGCATCGAGATTCTTGACGGAGCCTCCGCCCGCACCTTCGGCAGTCAGGCCCTCAATGGCATCATCAACATCATCACACGTATCGACCCCAACAGCAATGTCAGCCTCCATGTAGAGGGCGGCAGCTATGGCTCATTGGGTGGCGGCGCCAGTGTCAACACCGCCTCGCCCTCTCTGCGCAACAGGCTTTCGGCCAATTATTTTCGCACCGACGGTGCTGTAGACAACAGTGCCTTCAATCGTCACCGGCTCTTCTATCAGGGGCGGTACATCGCCGACAATCTGACGCTCAGCTGGCAGGCAGGCTACAATCGTCAGCACTACGGCGCCAACACCTTCTACAGCCCCAAATACCCTGACCAGTGGGAGGAAGGCACCCGCTACATGGCAGCCCTCAAGGCCGAGACCTCCGCAGGCGCGGTTCATCTCCAGCCCTCCCTCTCCTTTATGCGCAACTACGACCACTACCAGCTCATCCGCCACACACAGACAGGCGAGAACTACCACCGCAACGATATTATCTCTGCATCCGTCAGCGGATATGCAGGTTGGTCACTCGGTCGCACGGCTTTCGGTGGAGAGATGCGCCATGAGAGCATACTCAGCACCAGCCTCGGCCGTCCACTCGACGAGGACCGCCGTGTCAGGGTGGAGCATCAGCATGGTCGCTACTACGACCATCGCGACAGCCGCACCAACCTCAGCCTCTTCCTCGAGCACGCCGTCTTGCTGCGCCACTTGTCGCTAAATGTCGGAGTCATGGGCAATCGCAACAGCGCCGTCGATGACAGGCTGCGCCTCTATCCCGGCATTGATGTCAGCTATCGCCCCGCCGAGGGACTGAGGCTATACTTTTCATGGAATAAATCGATGCGAATGCCCACATTTACAGACCTATACTATAAGTCGGAGACACAGGAAGGCAACGTCGGACTCAGGCCTGAAAAAACCGGCACCCTCAAGCTCGGTGCCGAATATCAGAAAGCTTGGATAGCTCTTTCCCTTTCAGCCCTCTACCGTCGCGGCACCGATATGATAGACTGGGTGATGTACTCCGCCGCCGACAAGTACCACTCCACCGCCTTCACCCTGACCAACTGTCAGCTCACGGCCACCGCGAGGGCAGACCTTGCGCGGCTCATGAAGTGGGGTAGGCGCGCGCTCAGTATGCAGGTGAGCTACTATTACAACCATCAGCATCGCCACGACGATACCTTCGTATATCAGTCCTGCTACGTCCTCGACTATGTGCGCCACAAGGTGCAAACCTCGTTGGACCATAGCATAGTCCCACTCGCGCAGGGCAGGGGACTGAGTGCCACGTGGTATCTGCGGTGGCAGCAGCGCGAGGGCACTCATATTGAATACAGGGACGGACAGACCCTTCAGCGCCCCAACCGTCCCTATACCCTCGTGGACCTCAAGCTGCGCTGGACCATGCCCCGCTACAGCCTCTACGCATCCTTAGAGAACCTCTTCTCCCACCGCTACTACGACATCGGCACCGTTCCTCAGCCCGGGTTCACCCTTCTCTTCGGGGCCGCCGTAAGGATAATGTAAGGTTCACCGTTTTTCGTAATTGTTTTTATGGTTTTCTTTATCTTGTTTTAACCTTCTCCCTGATAATCTCCAGCATCTTGTCGTTCCACTGCTCGGAGCCCGGCAGTTGGTGTAGACAGAATCCGGAGGGCGAAGGAGAGAAGAACGTCTCTGCCTTGTCATTCACCGTCACTGTGCCGCGTTCTGACAGAGAGAAGAGCGAGTCGCCCTCGATTACCTGGATCACCGGGAGAGGGTCCCACATCTTTTGGCTTGAGTTGCAGTCGCAGTTCATATACACTTGTTTGATGGGATGCCTGTCAGTCCAGTCGATGTCAGCAATGACCGTTTCGGGAGCATAGAATACGCCGTCACCCACCTCCCCCGGGCTCATCATGATGTCCACGTCACTGGGCCACAGGGCGAAGAGTTTCTGGGCGAAGCCGAGGCTCTGCAGGAAGTTATACTCTATCGGCTCCACAGCGTTGCCGAAGGAGCCTCCCATGAGATACAGGCACTTCACCTTGTCGCGCACCAGCTCTACGCCGTTGAGAGGTGAGAACTCATCGGGCTGCGACTCCAGCAGATGCGTCAGACTTGTCACGAAGCCCACCGAGATGATGCTCACACTGTGGTCGGGCTGCTCGGCCAGCAGTCGTCGGTACAGCCGCCAGCTGTCAGGCAGAGCGGAGTAGTCGGTTATAGAGCGCTTGAACATCAGATCCCCTTCATCATCAAAGAGATTAGGCAGAAACTTATAGTCGATATACACCTTGGGTTCATTGACGCCGTTGCGTTCCACGCCGATGGGAATGTCGGGGTGTCCGTAGTAAGTGTTCATCAGGTCGGCCAGCATGGCGCACTCTTCACCCTCGCGGTTCACCATCAGTCCCAACAGGGTGCATCGTCCCTCATCCATATACTTGTATATCATATCTAGGGCGACGAGGTCATCTGTTGACGAGCCGATGTCCGTGTCGTATATCACAAGAGGGATACCAGAGTAAGCAATAGAGTCGTTGTCCTTACCCTTGTCGTCGTGGCACGCAGTCATCACAGGCACCGCCACCATCACCATAAACAATGTAATCAAAAATCTATTCATAGTTATTTGTTTTCCTTTTCCTTTTCGCGCTTCGAGCTCCCATGCCTCTGGGCGTGCCGCTCTTTCGAGACGCAACGACCGTCGACAAAAACTTCGCGAAGGCTTTGCCTTTTACGAGAGTTACCCCTACACCCACGGGGTGAGGAGGAGGTGCCAGAACCATGCGGCGCGACGGCGTGAGCGAGGGAAGGTCTTCCACTTCTCAGGGGTGAGAAGGAAACAGTGGTTGTCACGGTCGCGGATGAAGATCTGCTCGAGCTGCGCAGTGGAGTGGGGGTCGAGGATGAGGGCGTTGACCTCATAGTCGCAACGCAGGGAGCGGGCATCGAGATTGGCGGAGCCCGCATAACACCACTGCCCATCGACCATCATTATCTTGGAGTGGTGGAATCCGCCAGTGTAATAATAGACTTTGGCACCTGCCTTCATCAGGCGGTGTGCCTGATAGTCGACTATGCGCGGAGTGATGGGGATATCGCTTTTGTCGGAGACCATGATCTGGACCTCTACTCCGCGGCTGAGGGCGCGCTTGATGGCGCGGACAATGGAGCGGGAGAGAGTGAAGTAGGGGTTGATGAGCAGTATACGCTCCTGGGCATGGTCGAAGCAGTGGACGAAGGTCTGACGTATTATCTTGGGCGTGGTGTGGGGCTCACGGTTGATGACGGCGAGGGTCTTGGCTCCGGCGGTGGCGGTGGTGTCGTCGGCGAGGTGGGGCAGTCTGTTCTCAGGCAGCGAGAGGCCCGGGTACAGCTCGGGACCGCTGATGTCCTGACCGGTGGTCCAGCGCCAGGCACGGAGGAATATCTTCTGATACTCGCCCACGGCATCGCCCTCGATGCGGTAATGAAGGTCGTGCCAGCTGCCAAATTCGGGCTTGCCGTTGATGTAGTAGTCCGCCACGTTCATGCCGCCACTGTAGGCTACCCTGCCGTCGATGACGACTATCTTGCGGTGGTCGCGTGGGAAGATATGGTTGACCCAGGGGAACTTGATGGGGTCGAAGACGTACAGCTCGATGCCCATGGCGCGTATCTCCTGCAGACGCTTGGGACGGATGGGCTGATTGTTGCTCTTGTTGCCGAAATCGTCGTAGAGCAGGCGTACCTTGACGCCCTCACGAGCCTTGACAGCGAGGCTGTCGAAGAGGGTGTTTGCGATGGAGTCGTCGCGGAAATTGAAATACTCCATGTGGATGGTCTGCTTGGCCTCGCGCACGGCCTGAAAGAGGTCGCGGAACTTGTCCTTGCCGCTGGCGAAGAAGACGACGCTGTTGTTGGTGGTGAAGACAGCACCGTCGCGCTCCACCGCCCTGCGCAGCGAGTCAATGCCCTGGGCAAGGCCATGAACCATGAACCACGGACCACTGACTATTATGAATAGTATAAGGAGAACTTTTTTATTTGACAATTTCACTATTTCACTATTTGCAATTCTGCGACTCACGACTATATGTCCTCCCCCTTTGGGGGATAAGAGAGAGCTGTTATCTACCCTAATACAGTGCTGAAGGAATCTACTACGCCGAGGAGGTGATTGTCGGGGTCGGCCACGAGGACGCAGTGTATCTTGTTCTTGTTGAGGATATTGTCGATGTCGGTTATCTTGGTGGCGGGGCTGACGGTTTTGGGATTGCGCGTCATGACGTCGCTCACGCGAAGATGGAAGAAGTTGGCCTTGGAGTGCTGCATTGCGCGGCGTATGTCGCCGTCGGTGATGATGCCGGTTATCTTGCCGTCCTCGAGGGCTATGCAGATACCGAGGCGCCCCTCACTGACGATGCTGACGGCATCGGGCAGGGGTGTGGCGGGCTCTACGACGGGCAGGTCCTTGGTGTGCATCACATCGCTGGCCTTGGTGAGAAGGCGCTTGCCTAGCATGCCGCCGGGGTGGAACTGTGCGAAATCGACATCCTTGAAGCCGCGTGCCTTGACAAGGCAGCAGGCGATGGCGTCACCCATGGCGAGGGTGGCTGTGGTGGATGATGTGGGAGCGAGGTTGAGTGGGTCGGCCTCGTGCTTGACGGCGATATTAAGGTGGGCGGCGGAGTGCTGGGCAAGCAGCGAGCTGGGATTTCCGCTCATACCTATGATGGGTATGTTGCGCTCCTGGAGCGAGGGCACGAGGCGCAGCAGCTCGTCGGTATAGCCGGAGTTGCTGATGGCGATGACGATGTCGTCGGCTCCTATCACGCCGAGGTCGCCGTGGTAGAGGTCGAGGGGATTGACATAGTAGCTGGGGGTGCCTGTGCAGCTGAGGGTGGCGGCTATCTTGGCGCC
>JAGCYL010000070.1 GCA_017960825.1 Bacteroidaceae bacterium
CAGATTAGTTGTAATGATGGCACCAAAACACTCATCGCTCTCTGGGCATCTGGTATAAGCCCTTACGACATTAGTACGGGCAAAATATTAAGTATGCCATCTCTCACAATATCAACTACGCCGACAACAGCAACGATAAAGGTATCAGACATAAGCAGCCGATATACTTATTCTGTTAATGGAGTCTTGAAGACGGTTTCGCAAATCCAATCGGGAGTGGTAATTCGTAATCTGTACGGAACTCATTATGCTACACTTGAAGTTTCGTTAGGAAATACTTCTTGTTTGATTAACCAATCTTTTACAACTTCACCATTATCGTTTGATACACAGCAACCGAAGGTGGTGGCGAGTGGAAATGCGATAGTGTCTGCAAAAACCAACATCACCGATAATGACGAAACAAACGTGGGCTTTGAGTGGAGGCGCATTGACTGGACTGACGAATTTGCGTCAAACTCTGCTATTGCATATTTATATAATGGCATGATAGAAGGCACTATTCGCAACATTAATCCTGACAAACTGTGGAAAGTGCGACCATATTATGTCTCATCCGACGGAGTGTATCACTATGGAGAGTGGGTGGGGCTTGACCCAACCAACACTTCTTATTTCGAGCCGACAATACATACTTACGCAAGAAGCGAAGTAGAAGGCAACACTGCTATAGTTAAGGGTTATGCCCTTGGCGGCTCCGACCAGCTAGAGGAGCAGGGCTTCAAGTACTGGGAGATTATACCCAGCAGCAGCTCTCCGAAGTATCCGCAAGAAACTGAGGTTCCTGCATACGCAAAGACGGTGACTGCCAGCGGTCAGTTGATGACGGCAGAACTACAGGACTTGCAGTATGAGGTGGAGTATCGCTACGTGGCATTCGTCACCACTGCTGACGGCAAGACATATTATGGTGAGGAGCAGAGTCTCAAGATTGACGACCCGACAGGCATACAGACCGTCGAGGCGGAAACTCCCACCAGCAGCGATGTCAAGGCATATACTCTTACCGGTGCCCTGATATACTCCGGCGCAGAGGACAAGATGCAGTTAGAGAAAGGACTCTATATCATCCGCTACACCAATGGCACTACCAAGAAAGTGGTAAGAAAGTAAGCAAACTATCTCCCGCAGAAATAGAAGCAGGGATATTCCGCGAAGGAGTTTCCTTGCTTCTTTTCTTACAAAAAATTGTTTCCTGTTTTTACTTCCAATGCCTCCATAAGCTCGTGCAGAATCAATGGCAATCGGCATTTGCAGCCCCTGGATGAGACGATGCCTCTGTCGGAGGGGTGGAGAAGGTGGAGTTGATTCTATAGACGACTAAAAATAAATCCATAAATCACTTGCACAAGTAACATGCTATTTAGCTATTTATTTTTCATATTCCCTAAAAACAACTCCACCTTCTCCACCCTCACCACTCTTTTCATAAAATAGTAGACTCTGCTCAAAATAAAGCTGACCGCGTCACTAATTAACGCTGACGGCGTAGGATTTAAAGCTGACTTCGTGGGATTTAAAGCTGACGGCGCTCGAAGAAAGAATATGCTCGCAAAAAAAATAGCATCTCATGCTTCACGAGAGTGCGCTAAGATTTCACGAGAACGCGCTAAGTTTTCACGAGAGTGCGCTAAGATTTCACGAGAGTGCGCTAAGTTCCCATGAGAGTGCGCTAAGATTTCACGAGAGTGCGCTAAGTTTATATGAGCTGATGATATGCGGTGGGGAGGATGGGGATAGAAGAAATCAGCGCCGTGCCATAGATTGGCACAGCGCTGATATGCGGTGCTGACAGTCCGTATGGACTGACGCGATGGATTAGTCGTTCTCTACAAGTCCGGAGTAGCGGATGCCGCTTACCCTATACTTGGTATAACCATCATCGGGGTACCAGGGATCACCTGCATACTCTACGAAGAATACGATGCTGTCGGCTACGCTGCCATTGTTCTGACGGCCTGCGCCCTTGAGTATCTTACCACCAGTGATGGTGACGGGATACACGTCGGAGTCGAACTCATTGACTGAGGACTCGTTATCAGCCTCCTCTACAGACGAGAAAGTAAGGTTCTTGTAGTCGATATTGACTTTGCACTTGATGGCATAGTTAGGATAGGCACCATAATCATAGTAGGTGGCCAAATCGAATGCACCGAGGTCATCAATGTACATCTCCTTAGTGTTGTTGTCAGCGGTGTTGTAGGTAAGGAACAGTACTCTCGGCTCATCATAACCGAAGTAGTGCTCGTAACCATCAATAACGTCACCGTTTTCATCCACTGCATCAACATCTACATACCACTGGCCTGCCATATCAACGGTAGCGGTATCCTCAATATCCTCCTTTGCGCATGAGCTGAATGTCAGGCCCACGAGGAGCAGTGCTGCGAAATATGTTATTTTCTTCATAACTATGTACTGTGTTTACTTGGTTAGTTTTACATAGAACGGATCGCCGTCGAAGTCGAGGTTCAACTCTATAACGCCAGTCTCGGGGTCATAGGTGCCGTCGCCTTCAGCAATAGTGATGGGATACTGGCCGAACCACCAGCTGCCAACGCTCTCGATGTTGATAGTGTTGTCCTGATTGAGGGACAGCACAGCATCAGCAAAGAAGTCATAACCATAAGCATCGTATCCGGGGTAACGGCCGTAGCTATAGAAGCCACCCAGCACATCGTTGATGGTATAGGTGCCGTCGCCGTTGTCAGTAATGGTGATGGGCGCATTGAAATAGTGGCGTGTGCCATACTCGCTCTCTCCATAGTAGGTGGAGGCAAAGTTGTTGGGGTCAACCACTGCTACGGTACGTGAAGAGGAAGCGCTGAATCCGTCAGGATTGGTAACCATATAGTTCAGCGTGTAGAAACCAAGCTTGGCAGTGTTTACAGAACCGGAATAAACGATCTGGTCCGATACATCCTCACCACCCATAGTGGCTACGCAACCGGGGTCACTGAATGTAGAACCCAGAGGCGTGGTTATATAGGCATTGTCGTTGAGCACAAGCTCGGCATAGTAAGTGAGACGGGACTTTCCGGCCGAATCGTCATCGCCGCAGCTGGTCAGAGTGAACATTGCCACAGCGAGAAGCATTGTATATAAAAGATTCTTTTTCATGATTATTTCAAATTTTAATTTTCAAATTTGAGCAATGCGTATCTTACTTACCCCAGAATACAGGTGCGGTGTCGCCCGGGTATTCAGGAGTCTTGTTGTTGCGGGACGATGAGCTCTCGGCATATATCCAGCGCTCCAGAAGTTTGTCCTTACCTACCTTAGAATCCACCTGGATAGGTGTGTAGAGAGTGCCGGGAACATATTTCTCGGGCTTGTAGGAAGAATCGTCCTTGAGGTTGTACATATCGCTACCCTGCACCTTGCCGAAGGCGGGATAGTCAAGACGACGTACCTCACACCATGCCTCGAAGTTGTTGGTGCCTGCGAGGGCAATCCACTTGGAGACGCCGATGGCCTTCTTCCAGTTGCTGTTGTCGTAGGGGAACTGGGCGATAACATCGTCAGCGCCGTCAACACCTGCGCTTTCGCAAGATGCCTCGATAGCTGCCTCATAGTGGTTCTTAGCCTCACCATTGTTACCTGTGCGGGCATAGTACTCAGCGATGAAGAACTCTATCTCGGAAACGGTAATCATATAGACAGGCATGTCATAGCTTGCCACGGGGCGGCACCAGTAGGTTGACTTGTAATCGTCAGAGGTTGAGAAGTTGCTGCCGGAGATACCACCAGTGTACTCACCGGAGCCGTTAGCCTCGAAGAAAGCACTGAGGCGCGGATCTTCATAGACTACATCACCGTCAGCATTCTTCTGCTGCATAGTACCGATGATAGCCACGTTGGCTACTACGTTAATCTGGGTGGAACCCCATGCCGGAGAGAACTCCTCAGCAAAGAATGGGCTCATTGAACCGGACTCGTCCTTCCAGCAGCCTGCGTATGCTACGTCCTCGGTGGGGAAGTCGCCTTCCTCTACCAGCTTCTTAACTGCAGCAGCTGCATCCTTGTTGACGTCATACTCACGCATGAGCATCTTCAGCTTGAGAGCCTTGGCAAACTTAATCCAGTTAGCAGCGTTTTCGTCGGGATAGAGGAAGTTGGTTGCCACCAGGTCGCCAGGTGCAGCTTTCTCAAGAGCATCGTCGAGCTCTGCGATTACGCCGGTGTAGATGTCAGCACCATCGTCGTACTTGGGGGTGGTGGTACCGGTGAATGCCTCAGAGTAAGGCACCTCGCCGTAGCAGTCAACAAGCACCTGATATGCAAAGGCACGCAGGGTGGTGGCAGCAAGATAGGTGCCCCACTCCTCTTTCTCCTCTGCCATTGTGCGGACGGTCTGCAGGTTAGACAGCGCACGCTGGTTGAGCTGGCTGTAAGCACCGCTGGAGCGGGTAGCCGACATGCTGAACTGAGAGAAATCCAGGTAGTTGGAAGTACCGAAGGTCTGTGCGTAGTGCTGTGCATAGTATCCGCCGGTGATACGCATGAAGTCACCATAGGTGCCTACAAGGTTCATCTCGGCAGCAGGAAACATGATGTCGGGGTTCATATTCTCCACGGAGGGAGAGTTGGGATCATTGTTGATGTCCAGATAGCTGTCGCACGAAGCGGTGGTCAACAGTCCCAATACAACTGTAGAAATAATTGCTATTTTTTTCATAATATGTCCTCCTTTTTAATTAGAATTTCACACTTACGCCGAAACCGATGGTGCGGCAAGCAGGATTGGAATAGAGTTCGCCGAACATACCGTCGAGGTCGTTACCGTCGGCCGAAGTCTCGGGATCAATGTAGCGATTGCCCTTGTGGGTCCAGGTGATGAGGTTGTTAGCAAACAACGAGAGGGTAATGTCGCTCAGATAGAGCTTCCTTACGATAGTCTTCGGCAGAGTGTAGGACAGAGTGATGTTGCGCAGCTTCACGAAGGAACGCTTGAGCAGATAGAACTCGCCGCCTACACCGGCACCGTACTTATTGAAGTAATCCTGATAGCTGGTGTTGTTGAGGTAGATAGGAGAGGTGTTCTCCGTACCGTCAGCATATACAGAGTTGGGGATGATGAACGGGTTACGCTCGTTGTAGAGAGTAACGTCGCTGTTACCGGTGAACTGCATGAGGTTCTTGGTACGCGAGAACATGTAGCCGCCCTGACGAACGTCCATTGCTGCACTGAGGGTGAAGCCGTAAGCCGAGAGAGAGGTGGTGACACCACCGGTCCATACGGGATTTACGTTCTTACCGGTGTCCATAACCTCGTCGGTGAGCAGAGGCTGGCCGTAAGCATCCACAATCATCTTGCCATCTTCGGTGTACTGAGGCATATAGGTGTAAAGCTCACCCATTGGCTTGCCTTCTACAGCACGCATATAAACTGCGTCGTCACCGGCAGAGAAGCTGTTGATGTTAACCATACCGCCCTCGAGGCTTGCGGGCATGGAGACAACCTTGTTGTTGTTCTTAGCAAAGTTGAAGCCCAACTCCCAACGCAGTTTCCTGGTCTGCACGGGCACGGTGTTAACCAAGAGCTCGATACCCTTGTTGGTCACCTTACCGAAGTTGGTTACCATTGAACCGTAACCGGTAGCGGGGTCAACAGGCAGAGTAAAGATCTGGTCCTTAGTAGAACGGTTGTAGTAAGAGAAGTCCACATTCAAGCGGTTGTTGAAGAATGCCAGGTTAAGACCCATCTCAAACTCAGTGGTCATCTCAGGCTTCAGGTCGTTGGAACCAGCGGTAGCAGCTGCCTGGAAAGCGTTGGTGCCATTGAAGGGGAAGTTGGTGAGGCCACCGGCATAGTAACCGTTGGAGAAGCCCTGTACATAGCGAGGATAAACCATGTATGCACCGGCGTCGTTACCGGTCTTACCGTAAGCCAGACGAGCCTTACCGAAGGTGAGGACGTCATTCTTAGGCATGAGCTCGGTGAATATCCAGCTCAGAGTAACACCAGAATAGAAGTAGTTGTTCTTCTTCAGCGGCAGAGTGGATGACCAGTCATTACGTGCAGTGATGCCGAGGTAAAGCATATTCTCCCATCCAAGGGTGAGGTCACCGAAGAGACCTACGTTGCGGCGCTTGGTCTGGCTCTCGCTGATAGTAGTCTTGGTAGCACCGTTGCTGAGATCCCAGAAACCAGTGTGGAAAGTGAGGTCGTCAGTCTGGCCAAGCATATAGGTCCACTTGCGCTCAGTGATAGTCAAACCTGCGGTGAGGTTAACATCGAGACGCTCGTCGAGATACTTGTCCTTCCAGTTTGCGAGGAAGTCGTGGTTGATCTCATACTGACGGTTGTAGCGTGCATAGACGTTACCGGTCTGGTTCATCTCAGATGGAGCATAGCCATAGTCCTCATTGATGAGAGCATCGTCGAGGTCAATCTGCGGCTCGCCGTACTTAACATCGTAATCGGTGTAGTCAAAACCGAGACGATAAGTAAGGGTCAGCTGCTTGATGGGCTGGATGTCAGCCTGCACCTTACCGAATACCTGCTTACCATCGGTGTGGTTGTAGTTGTTAGCAATAGCCCAGTAGGGGTTGGTGATACCGTAGGGGGTGTACCAAGCCTCGGGGGTATTGAATGCAGAGCTGAGGTCCTTGCGGTCAACGAGGCTGATGTCGCGGGGGAACTCAAGGATACCGTCGATCATCGACACACCCTGATACTGTCCTACGGCGTCAGTCTTATTGGTGGAGAGGTTGATGCTTGAGCTCAACTTGAACCAGTCAGTAGCCTGATAGCTGCCACGATAAGCGAGAGTGTTACGCTTGTAGGTGTCCTTGTCGCCCGGGATGATACCATCGTCTGAGCTGTGAGAGAAGCTCAAGTAGTAAGTCATGCGGTTGTCAGAAGATACACCGTTGAGGGCTACACTGTGAGAGGTGGAGAAACCAGTCTTGAAGAAGTCGCGGATGTTGCTCTTCAGGGGGCTGTACTCGTGGATGAGCTGCTGGTTGTTCCAGATAGGACCGTAAACCTGCTGCGAGCCGTCCATCTCCGGTCCCCAGGAGCCGTTCTCGATGTAGGTCTGCTGACCGTTCCAACCCTGACCGAAGCGGTTCTGCAGCTTAGGCAGAATGGAGACATTGCGCCATGACCAGCTACCGTCGTAGCTAATCTCGTAGTTCTTGTCACCCTTCTTCTTACCGGTCTTGGTGTTGATAACGATGACACCGTTGGCAGCGCGGCTACCATAGAGAGCGGTAGCGGCAGCACCCTTGAGCACCGTCATCGACTCGATGTCGTTGGGGTTGATGTTGGAGATACCACCAATGGCATTCTGCTTCTGGTAAGCCTGCATAGTAGCCGACTGGAGAGGCACACCGTCCACTACATAGAGCGGCTGGTTGTTACCGTTGATGGAGCTGACACCACGGATGATGACCGAGTTAGCCTGACCGGGGTCGCCAGATGTTGCATTGATCTGCACACCTGCCACCTTACCGGCAATAGAGCTGGTCACATCGGTGAGGTTACCAAGGGTCAGTTCCTCGGTCTCAAGCGTCTGAGCTGAGAAACCCAAGGCTTTCTCCTCTTTCTTGATACCCATGGCAGTAACCACAACCTCGTTGAGGTTCACCTGGTTCTGGCGCAAGAAGATGTCCATGGTAGACTTGGCAGCAATCTGCTGTGTCTCATAGCCAACCGCGCTGATAAACAGGTGAGTCCTGCCCTTAGGCACGTTCAATGAAAACTTTCCGTCTGCTTTTGTCTCGGCAACTACGTTGGTACCCGTAACTACCACGATGACATTAGCAAGAGGCACACTGTCTTCGGTAAATACTGTACCGTTGACTTTCATCTGTGCCCACGCTCCTTGCCCTATTGCGAGAAGGAGCGCCAAAAGAATTAGGATCTTTTTCATGTTAACACAATTTAAGTTAGACAAATAATTAATTATGGTTATTAGATATATAATCAAAACAACAATCTCTCCCCGCATTTGGTACAGGGAAATATCATCTCTTAATTATGTACGCACGAGCGCGTACATCTTTTATTATATTTATATGTCTCTATTGGTTTAGAAACGTTATTTCTGCCTTCTATCATCTATACAATGTATAATGATTGGGCAAATTTATAACTTTTTTTCACAATATCCGCATCTTTTTCGCAAGAAAATGCAAAAAAACTTAATTTTAGCCTCCTTTTTATGACAAATGTTAAACTTTCGCCCCCAAAATGACACCTGACTATTGTAAAGTTGATAGGTTATAGAGACCTTAATTAAATTAAAAAAGCATCTCTCCGCAGTACTTGCGGAGGGATGCTGTCGCTGATATGCTCTGACTTGAGCGGAGACTGGTTGTCAGTCTTCTTCCTCGAAGTCTTCGGTAGAACTGCCTCCAGCCTGAGGGAGCGAATCCTTCAGAGAGTTCTTTAATATCTCTTCAATCTGCGCAGTCATATCCGGATTGTCTCTGAGCACAGCCTTTAGCTTGTCGCGACCCTGCGCTATGCGCTGACCGTCGCAGCTGAACCAGCTGCCCGACTTCTGGATGATATCATACTGCACTGCGAGGTCGGCCAGTTCGCCATACTTGGATATGCCTTCACCGAAGGTTATCTCAAACTCTGCCTTGCGGAACGGGGGAGCCACCTTGTTCTTCACCACCTTCACGCGCACCTGATTGCCTATCACCGTGTCGCCGCTCTTGACAGCGGTCACGCGGCGGATGTCCAGTCGCACGCTGGAGTAGAACTTCAGGGCATTACCGCCCGTGGTGGTCTCAGGATTGCCGAACATCACGCCAATCTTCTCCCTGAGCTGGTTGATGAAGATGCAGCATGTCTTGGTCTTGCTGATGGTGGAGGTCAGTTTGCGAAGTGCCTGACTCATCAGGCGAGCCTGCAGGCCTACCCTATTGTCGCCCATATCGCCCTCTATCTCAGCCTTGGGCGTGAGGGCAGCCACAGAGTCAATCACGATGATGTCCACCGCAGCCGAGCTAATCAGCTGGTCGGCTATCTGCAGGGCCTGCTCACCATTGTCGGGCTGCGACACGAGCAGATTAGAGATGTTCACGCCAATGCCCTGTGCATAATAGGGGTCAAACGCATGCTCAGCGTCAATGAACGCTGCCACGCCGCCCATCTTTTGTGCCTCTGCCATAGCATGGAGAGCCAGAGTAGTCTTACCCGACGATTCAGGACCATATATCTCAATGATGCGGCCGCGGGGATAGCCGCCCACACCAAGAGCCAGGTTAAGCCCAATACTGCCGGTGGGGATTACGTCCACCTTCTCCACAGGCTTGTCGCCCAGCTTCATGATAGAGCCCTTGCCAAAGTCCTTCTCTATCTTGGCCATAGCCACCTGTAAGGCTTTGAATTTCTCGTCTCCCACGTTGGAGACCGGATTAGTTTTTGCCATAGTTTTATTGTTTAAGATTGTTTATTGTCATTAGTCATTGTACTGCGCGGTGATGGCGCATATCTGCACGATGGTGTCCATCGCCTTGTGAAGCGAGGGGATGGGCAGATACTCCAGCGGGCCGTGGAAATTCAGTCCTCCGGCAAAGATGTTGGGGCACGGCAGCCCCTTGAACGACAGCTGCGCACCATCGGTACCGCCGCGTATGGGCTGAATCTTCACCGGCACACCCGCGCGCTCCATAGCCTTGATGGCGATGTCTATCACGTGCATCACCGGCTCCACCTTCTCGCGCATGTTATAGTATTGGTCTTTCACCTCGGCCTTCACCACGGTGCGGCCATACTTCTCGTTGAGCTGCTCACATACAGCCGCTATCTTATTCTTGCGCTCCTCAAAGCGTTTGCGGTCGTGGTCGCGGATGATATAGCTGAGTTCTGCGCGCTCCACGTTGCCGCTCATGCCCGTGAGGTGGAAGAATCCCTCGTAGCCCTCAGTCTGCTCCGGTGTCTCAGCCTCGGGCATCATTGCCACCAGCTCGGCGGCTATGCGCCCTGCATTGAGCATCTTACCCTTTGCGTAGCCCGGGTGTACGCTCATTCCCGTCACCGTTATCTTGGCAGAGGCGGCATTGAAATTCTCAAACTCCAACTCGCCCACCTCGCTGCCGTCCATGGTGTAGGCCCACTCGCAGCCAAACTTCTCCACGTCAAACTTATGGGCGCCCATGCCAATCTCCTCGTCGGGATTGAAGGCCACGTGGATATTGCCGTGCTCTATCTCGGGGTGCTCCTTCAGCCAGACCATCGCCTGCACTATCTCCGCTATGCCCGCCTTGTCATCGGCTCCGAGCAGCGTGTGGCCGTCAGTCACGATGATGTCCTCGCCCTTGTGGCTGAGCAGCTCGGGGAAAGTCTGGGGCGATATCCTTATGTCGGCCTCAGCGTCTAGCACTATGTCGCCGCCGTCATAGTTCTCCACTATGCGCGGCTGTATATCGGCTCCCGAGCAGTCGGAACTTGTGTCCA
>JAGCYL010000071.1 GCA_017960825.1 Bacteroidaceae bacterium
CTGTTAGGCTCCACCACATGGTTAGCGTCTGCATCATCATAGTCCACATCACTGGCCGAAGCAAATACTGACGTACGCTTATATACACCTTTCAGCGACCAGCCACTATCATTAGATGCAGTGCCAGCCACAGGATTGGCATCAATAGTTGTAGTCGCTGACTTGCTTACATTGTATGTGCCGTCCTCAGTGAAATAGATATATGGTGTGTTAGCCACGAAATCATCTACTTGTTCCAGCGTCAGCATATTGTCAGTTGCCTCTTTCAGTGTGTAATAGGTTATAGTCGATTTGCTGTCAGGAACAAACGGCAGACACACTGTACCGAAAGTATTGCTGCTCCCACGGTTGTAGGTAATCTTATTGGTTGTCACTGATGCAATAAAATTAAGGTCGCTATTATCTGTTATCATATACTCGTCTAAAGTAGTATTACCTCCAGCTATACCTCCTGTTATCTTCGCAGCACTGCTTAAAGAAAGAGATTTGTTTTTCAAATTCCAAATTGCATTTCCATTAGGAGCTGAAATTTCCCCTCCATTTACAATAAGAGTACCACTATTATAAACTCCTCTTGAGGAGAGACCGCCAGCCGTAGAGGTGTTCTTAATTATACCGCCATTTATTATTGTAGTACCATAATTAGCAATTACGCCATAAGGCATAATATTACCAGAGGAACTATATCCTTTAGTTGTAGATAAGTTTCCTCCATTTACGATAAGAGTAGTAGCACTTTCTTTAACATTAACTGCACAAAAGCTGTTCCAATTTTCTTGCTCCACAGGAGCAACAATATTTCCCGCATTAACTATCAACTTACCTGTATACTGTAATACTATTGGAAAAAGGGTCCCGCCATCATTCGCACAAGTAATTACTCCCTCTTGATTCAGACTACTATCTGTAATTGTTATTTCTGTGTTACTTTCTATTTGCAGGAAAGTCTCACTTGCTCCACAATTCTTATTAGAAGTTATCCTTTTCCCGTTTAAATCGAGAGTAAATACTTGATTGCTTACATGTATAGTCGAGTTCACCTCTATATCAGCAAGCAACTTAATAGTTTGCCCATCATGTGCCGCAGAACATGCCGCCGCAAGGGTGGTGTACTCTGTGTCGCCAATCTTAGCGACAGCTTGAGAATATGCTTCGCCTGTAAATCCTGCAAGCAACAGGAGTAAAACAAATATTATCTTTTTCATTTTTGCGTGTTTTTTACACTACTCCACGTCCGTGGCAGTTCTTGAACTTCTTTCCGCTACCGCAGGGGCATGGGTCATTGCGACCGGGGAGCTTCTCCTTGACCATGGGCTGGGGTGCCTGACGCTCACGGGTGTCCTGACTGGCGGCGGCTCGCTGGGCTGGGTCGGTGAGGTCGGTGCGGCTCTCGGTATAGCGCGGATGAGGCGCACGGCGCTCCAGGCCTGCCTCGCGCACCTGCTCGGGGTCACGCATAGGTATCTGGCAACGCATGAGGATGCTCACGACGCGGTCGTATATCTTGTTAATCATATTGTCGAAGAGGGTCGCGCTCTCCAGTTTGAAGATGACGAGGGGGTCTTTCTGCTCATAGCTGGCGGTCTGGACAGAATGCTTCAGCTCGTCGAGATTACGCAGGTTCTCCTTCCACTCGTCGTCGATAATCTGCAGGAGGATACTCTTCTCAAACTGCTTAACAAGGGATTTGCCCTCAGTCTCGACAGCCTCCTTGAGGGGCACGGCAATATTATAGACGCGCTTGCCATCGGTGATGGGCACGGCGATGCGCTCATAGCGGTCGCCCTCATTCTCATAGACTTGCTTGATGACAGGGGCGGCTACCTCAGCCATGCGCTCAGTGCGACGATGGAAATTGGCCATTGCTGCCTGGAAGGTCTGCTCATAGAGCTCGTCGCGAGCCACTCCTCCATTGAGGTCAGCCTCGGTGAAGGGGGCCTCCATAGCCATGACCTCGAGGAAGCGGCGCTGACAGCCGGCATAGTCGTTCTGATCGATAATATTGAGGGTGCGGTCCCATATCATATTGGCGATGTCCATGCCGATACGCTCTCCCATGAGGGCGTGACGACGCTTCTCATAGATGACGGTGCGCTGCTTGTTCATGACATCGTCATACTCGAGGAGGTGCTTACGGATACCGAAGTTGTTGCCCTCGACTTTCTTCTGGGCTCGCTCGATGGACTTATTGATGAGGGGGGACTCGATGACCTCGCCTTCCTTGAGGCCAAGACGGTCCATTATCTTGGAGATGCGCTCGGCGGCGAAGAGGCGCATGAGCTGGTCCTCCAGAGAGACGAAGAAGACGGAGGAGCCGGGATCGCCCTGACGGCCGGAACGTCCGCGCAGCTGACGGTCCACGCGGCGGCTCTCATGACGCTCGGTGCCGATGATGGCGAGTCCGCCAGCTGCCTTAACGGCATCGGAGAGCTTGATATCGGTACCACGGCCGGCCATATTGGTGGCGATGGTGACAGTGGACGACTGGCCTGCCTGTGCCACGATGTCAGCCTCCTTCTGATGGAGCTTGGCATTGAGGACCTGACAGGGTATCTTGCGGAGGTCGAGCATACGGTGAAGCAGCTCGGATATCTCAACGGAGGTGGTACCGACGAGGACGGGGCGTCCTTGCTCGCGCATGCGGACTATCTCGTCGATGACGGCATTGTACTTCTCGCGCTTGGTCTTATAGATACGGTCGTTGAGGTCCTTGCGGGCCACAGGACGGTTGGTGGGTATCTCGACGACGTCAAGCTTGTAGATGTTCCAGAACTCGCCCGCCTCAGTAATGGCGGTACCGGTCATGCCGGCGAGTTTGTGGTACATGCGGAAATAGTTCTGCAGGGTGATGGTGGCAAAGGTCTGTGTGGCTGCCTCGACCTTGACGTGCTCCTTGGCCTCCACGGCCTGATGGAGGCCTTCGCTCCAGCGGCGACCTTCCATGATACGGCCTGTCTGCTCATCGACTATCTTGACCTGGCCGTCGATGATGACGTACTCCTCGTCGATGTTGAACATAGTGTAGGCTTTGAGAAGCTGCAGGATGGTGTGGACGCGCTCTGACTTGACGGCGTAGTCGGCCATAAGTTCGTCCTTCTTGGCAAGACGCTCCTCTTCGGTGAGTTTGGTATCGCCCTCGAGGGCTGAGAGCTCGCCTGCTATGTCGGGCAGCACGAAGAGGGTGGAGTTCTTGACGGCATTGGCGAGCCAGTCGTTGCCCTTGTCGGTGAGCTCCACGGATTTCTGCTTCTCGTCAACGACGAAGTAGAGAGGCTCGATGGCCTCGGGCATACGGCGATTGTTTTGCTCCATGTAGATCTCTTCGGTCTTGAGCATGCCAGTCTTGATGCCGGGCTCGGAGAGGAACTTTATGAGGGCCTTGTTCTTGGGCAGGGCCTTATGGGAACGGAAGAGTTGGAGGAAGCCCTTCTCCTGCTGCTTGCGGTCGGGGGAGGCGATGAGCTGCTTGGCCTCGGAGAGGAGCTGGGTGGCGTACTTGCGCTGCACCTCATAGAGGCTCTGGATGAGGGGCTGGTACTCTTCGAACATCTGGTCCTCGCCCTGCGGCACAGGACCGGAGATGATGAGCGGGGTACGGGCATCGTCGATGAGCACGGAGTCCACCTCATCGACGATGGCATAGTTGTGGGAGCGCTGGACGAGGTCCTGAGGTGCGGTGGCCATATTGTCGCGGAGATAGTCGAAGCCAAACTCATTGTTGGTGCCGAAAGTGATGTCGGCCTGATAGGCGCGGCGGCGCTCCTCGGAGTTGGGCCTGTGCTTGTCGATGCAGTCAACGGAGAGGCCGTGGAACATATAGAGAGGACCCATCCACTCGGAGTCGCGCTTGGCAAGGTAGTCATTGACGGTAACAACATGGACGCCGTTGCCTGTGAGGGCGTTGAGGAATACTGGAAGGGTGGCTACAAGTGTCTTACCCTCACCGGTGGCCATCTCGGCTATCTTGCCCTGATGGAGAACTACACCGCCAAAGAGCTGCACATCGTAGTGAATCATGTTCCACACAGTCTCATTGCCTCCAGCTACCCAGTGGTTGTGGTAAACAGCTTTGTCGCCGTCGATATCGACAAAGTCGTGGGTGGCGGCGAGCTCACGGTCGAAGTCGGTAGCAGTGACGATGATGTCCTCATTCTCGGTGAAACGACGAGCGGTGCTCTTCATTATGGCGAGAGCCTCGGGAAGAACCTTGTCGAGCTCCTCCTCCATGCGGTCGAGGACTTCCTTCTCGAGCTTGTCGATATGGTTGAAGTGGGTCTCGCGCTCCTCGATGGGGAGGGTCTCTATCTTGTCGCGGGTGGCCTGTGTCTCGGCCTTTATGTCATCGGCGCAGTGCTGCACCTGCTGCTGTATGTCCTTGGTCTTGGCACGCAGCTCGTCGTTGGAGAGCTGGTCGATGGTTTCGTAGGTCTGCTTGATGACTTCTACGATTGGCTGAATCTCACGCATATCGCGCGAGGCTTTGTTTCCAAATATCTTGGTTAGTACGCTTAATAGACTCATGATTTTTAATTTACGATTTAACAATGTACAATTTATGTACGATTTAATTATTTAGCTATTTCCTTTACTACGATTCTTTATTGTTTTATCTCAAATGGTATGGTTTTGCATGCATTGGGGGCGCGGATGCGCATGGCGGCAGCGAGTGTAGGGGCTATGCGATCTACACTTGCGGGGAGGCCATCGACCTTATGGGCCACGCCTGTGCCGTAAAAGAGTATGGGAAAGGCGATGTGGGCCTCGCGCACCAGTTTGGTGTAGCCCGTGGTCTCATTGGCGAGGTGCCAGCCTGGAGCTACCTGCACCATGATATCGCCGGAGAGGCGCGGATTGTAGCTGTTGCGGATGCGGTCGATGTCGGGTGTCCATGCTCCGAGCAGCAGTCGCTGGGCTGAGTATGCATCCTTCACTCCCTCGGACTGAAGGAGAAGCTCCTGACATCGGTCGAGGACCTCACTGAGGTTGAGCTGCTTCTGCTCTATCAGTTTATGGTTGAGGTATATCTGATTGCCATAGGTAGTCTCAACATAGTTGCCCTGCCCATAGAGGGCTATGAGCATCATGTTGAGCAGATTGGCTGTGCGGTCTATGTAGAAGCTACCTGTAGGGATGCGGTAGGCATCGAGGTTGGTGGTTTCGGGCTCCGTGGTGGCTGTGGAGGTAAGGACGAAGAGTGTGTTGCCCTGTCCCACGCTCTGCTCTGCAGTGGCTATGAGGTTGCTCACCATACGGTCGAGCTGCAGGTAGAGGTCCTCGGACTCCATTGCGGGGTCAAGGGCTGTGAGGGTGACGGCGAGGTAATCGGGCACCTCATCGTTGCCCAGAGTAGTGTAACGGAAGCAGGACTGCGCCATGGCAGTCACTCTCTCGTTAGGGGTGAGGCTCTGGGGATTGGTGTTAACAGCTGCTATCCATGAGGGAAGCTGTGCAGCATAGTATGCTGTGCCGGCCCACTGTCCACTGGTCTTGTCTATCCAATAGGCTCCGTCAGCTGCGTGGCCAGCACTGAGTATAGCTGCGTCAGAACAGGGGGCAAAGGCATATACAAGTGCCTTACCCTCGGTGGAGACCTTCAATTCGTCACCAATTGTGGACACCTGCACATTGCGAGGCGAGAGCTGCTCATAGGTATTGAGCCCACGCTGGCGAGAGTCCTCCACGCAATAGGTGGGGCGCAGGGTACTGCGGTCGAGCCACTGGAGGTCAATGATGCCATGGTCGTAGGGCACGGTGCCCGTGGCGAGTGTGGCTATGGAGGAGGCTCGGTTGGTCTCGTAGTTAGGATATGCTGCATTGGTAAGCACACAGCCCTGCTCCATGAGCAGCCGGAAACCGCTCCCGTTGAAGAGGGGCATATAGGCACTGAGTAAATCGCTGCGCAGTCCGTCGATAGTCACATTCACCACCACACGCGGCACCTGCTGACCGGAGAGCTCCACCCCGTGAGCATAGGACAGCAGACCAGCAGCTGCGGTGGGGGCGCTGAAGGCACTGATGGGGATGACAAAGACTCCGGTGAGCACCAGTGGTGCTATAGTGTTCTTGAGTTTATGGTTTTCGGGCTCCTGTGGCTGTGAGCCGGCAGCCTTGCGTATCTTGAGGGCTATCAGCACATTGGTGAGGCTGCGCAGCAAGAGCACAAGGAGCAGCACCTTAGCCGCGGGACTGACATACTGCGGAATGGCTGGCAGGGAAAGCATAAACAGGGTCAATACTGCCAGAGCCACTGCATGGTAATACCAATAGCGGCGATGACGCCCACCCTTTATCTGCCAATAAAGGCCTACCAACGGCAGGGGATTGAGCACACACACCAGCCAGTTGCTGCCCACGGTGGGATGGGTGGAGAAGAAAAAGAGGAAGGCTACTATTATGCCTGCCAGTCCCTGCAGAGCCAGCAGCACTGTGTCAAGAGCCCAGACGACTCGCCCTTTGCGCCACTCCCAGATGCCGAGCAGGAGGACTGCCACGAGCATAAGGATAGCCACTGACAGCGGCGAGAGGAGCATAGAAGGCCGCTCCACGATGGGAGGCAAATCAACGAGGCGATGCTTCTTGTCTGCAAAGAGGTGCACTATGCCTGAGGGGTCGATAATCACACTGTTGGTAATGTCTTGCTGAAGGATGAGGGGGGCAAACTCCAGCTCACGGCCTGTGGCAGGAATGTCGGCCTCACTGCCGAGCAGGAGGTCCTGACCAAACATAGCCCATGGATGATTGCGACAATAAAAATGGACGGCATCGCGCAGAGTGCGCTCTGTGGGGCGCTCGGGGTAACGCAGCTTGCCGTCAAGGCACTCCTCTATCTTGTCGCGGACGCGGGTGGCGCAGTTATCGAAAAAGAAGTTGTAGCGATAAACGCAGTTCTCCGGCCTGCAGTTGAGCAACAATGCATCGAGCAGACGCCGGGCCTCTGCTGCCGTGACATTGAGCACCTGTTCCTCGACATACACACCGTTGCGGCGATAGGAGTCGATGAACAGCTCGGTGGGCTGCATGGCACAAATGTAGTCGGTATGGCCCAAGGCAAAGCGCAGAGCAAAGTTGCCTGAGTTGAAGTCAAAGACACCGTAGTTGAATGCCCAGTCGAAGCCGTCACCATCTGTGAGCTGGCGGATGCGTATGGCTGTGTGGCCATAGTATTCATATATCTCCCTGCCTGAGCCGCAGGTAAGGAGGCTGATTTGGAGGGCAGGCCCCTGCAGGGTGTCGGCAGTCATACGGCTGTCGGTCACACGGCTCAGCATGTCACTGCGCACGGCGGCGCCAAGGCTGTCCTTCAGAGTGCGCTGGCGTGAGGTGAGGACGGAGTCTTTCTGATGCAGGTCATACATCAGGTCAGACTGCGCCATGGCAATGCCTGCACCGGCCATCACCAGCACAAACATCAGCAGTTTTTTTATCCTCGCGCGCATACGTACCTTATTTATTATATTAGCGGGTGCAAAGGTAATACTTTTTTTTCAATACACAAAAAAACAAGCCGTCTCGCTTTACGAGACGGCCTGCATATTGGTAAATTACTTTTTATTATTCACCGGAACCATTAACGATGTAGTCGTAAATCTTTACAACGTCAGCAGTGTTGATAGCTTCGTCACCATTTACATTACAATCATCACGTGTGAAGCCAGATTCTTCACCCTTCTCAATGTAGGTGTAAACTGCAACTACGTCAGCGGTATTTACAGCGCCGTCCTTGTTAACATCACCGGGCTTAATAGGCTCTGATTTCTCCTCGAAAGTAGCACTTACAGACATATTCTTGCTGATAGCTGCGATGGTGTAGGTGCCATCCTCAGAAACGTCGGCCAGCACGTCAGCGCCGTCAACAAACAGGGTAGCGAGCTCATAACCCTCATCGGGAGTGATAACGAGAACTACATCCTCACCAGTGTTGATGGTAGCGGATGCTACGGAGTTCTGGGATACTGCACCGGTACCTTCAATCTCAATCTGGCCACCTTCGCCAGTGCTTACAGAAACGGTGAAACGCTTGTTACCTGCAACATCATTGTCGCCAGATGCGAAAGCCTGACCTGCTACAGCAGCCAGCATAACGCACATAGAAAGTAAAATCTTCTTCATAATTATTAGTGTTTTAGTTTTTAATTAATCAATAGGTTTGAAAAGCGTTGGACACTTATTCCGACTCTTTTGCTGTGCAAATATATAACATTAATATTTAACGAACAAATATTTGGGCATTTTTTTTATATTTTTTTATTTCTTCTTACCAAAAGTGATACAAATAAGCGGTGCGGCGGCATTTTTTCCTTAAATGGTAAGGAGGGTGTCGAGTTCTACTCCCTCGGGGAAGACATCGCGTCCGTGCAGTCCCTCATCAGTCAGCTCTATCAAGAAAGAGAGTAGTATCTTGCGGGGCTGGAACTTCCTGACCAGATTGTAGGCTGCCAAGGCTGTACCGCCTGTGGCGAGGAGGTCGTCGTGGATAAGGACCACATCATCATGGGTGATAGCGTCGCTGGCTATCTCGAGGGTGTCGGTGCCATACTCCTTGGTGTAAGTCTCGCGGATAGTGGCGGTGGGCAGTTTGCCAGGTTTACGCGCAAGGACAAAGCCTGCGTGGAGCTCCTTGCTCATAATAGAACCCATGAGGAAACCGCGCGACTCTAGTCCTACTATCTTGGTGATGCCCTCATCCTTATAGCGCTTGACGAGCATGTCGGTCATCACATCGTTACACTCGGGATTGATAAACCACGAGGTGATGTCGCGGAAATTGATGCCCTTGGTGGGGAAGTCGGGCACACAGCGGAGATTGTCAATCAGAAACTGTTTGGGGTCTTTCATGATCAGAGCTTTACAATGAGATTACAAAATTACTTTATTTTCCGCATATACGTCACCTATTTATAAAAAAATATTGCTGTTCCCTAAAAGTTTTTTGCTCGGAAGA
>JAGCYL010000072.1 GCA_017960825.1 Bacteroidaceae bacterium
ATAGAGCAGGTTGCCGTATATTCCCAACAGATTATAATCAAGAGGGGCTTTTACGGCAGCATCAATGTCCGTCCACATATATTGCTCTGCGCCATTGCACATCACCACGCGCCCTCGTTCACCAACCCTCTCTACACGATAGAACACGGAGTCGTTTTCACGGATAAGCTGCAGGTCTGCCCTTACAAAGTCTTCATTGGCAGATAAAGAATAAAAGTTCTCCTGCGGGCGTGTACGAGCAAATACTTCCATTTGGAAACTGCCCACGTTCTGTACATAGGTGATAGCTTTATCAAATAAGGCTATAGGGCTCTGGGAAGCAGCCGTAGCTGACGTAGTGAAAAAGTTGTTGAAACCGACAAATACGCCAATAAGAAATATCACAGATGCGGCAACTGCCCACCATATTTTCTTTTGTCTGCGTACAACCTCTTTGGGCGCATGGGTTGTAGCTGTCTTCACTTGCGATGCATCCAGCATAGCCTTGGGTTGCAGCTGTTCGAACACAGCTTGCAATTCATCGTAGTATTTACTACACTCGTGGCACTCCTTTATGTGTTGTTCGCATTTTGCCTTTACGGCAGGAGCGATGTTAACGTCAAATAGTTCTACTATCGTTTCTTGAAAGTCCTTGCAATTCATTGTTTACAATTTTTATGTGTTAACTTAATTTGTTTAACTGTTATATTCAAGTCTTTCCTCATCTTATTGAGACCATAGAGGAAACGCGACTTGACAGTAGGCAGAGGCAAGCGTAAGATATCAGCCACCTCTGCAAAGCTCTTGTTGCCATAGACGCGCAAACGGATAACCTCGGCTTGCTCCTCTGGCAATTGCCCTAACATTTGCGTGATTCTCGCATAATCTCCCTCATTGTCCTCAGTAATAATGTCTGGTATTTCACGCACTGAATCCAAATCAATTATTAGGACATTCTGACGATTGGCAATCTTATCGGTGCATAGGTTCGACAATACTTTGAAAAGATAGTTCCGGAGGTTAATAATGTCTTTGCCCGCACCTTCGCTAATTTGTGTGTAGAGACACAGATATGCATCATGCAGCAAATCCTCAGCCTCATCACGATTGCCAAGTCGATAAAACGCATACCTCAACATGTTGCCGCGTTCAGCAATCATAATCTCGGTCAATTCTTGCAGTTGTTGTTTCTTCTTCTTTTTCATTTTTGCTGATTTCTGGAAAACTTTTTGAAAAACGGATCCGCTACTATAAAGACACGAAATGCCGGAAAAAGATTTATTTCTCCGGCATTTTTTTCTAATCCGCCCCATTAGGGGGAATATGAGAGGGCTATTTTATCTCTGCAATTAAGCGCGTGAGTGTTTCCTTGGCATCGCCGAGCTCGAGGTGCACTCCCTTTTCACGAGTGTAGATAGGATTCTCCACTCCGGCATAGCCAGGCTTGAGGTCGTAGTTGCATATGATGACCTCGGGCGCCTCATCTACATTGAGCACAGGCATACCATAGATGGGTGTGCCCTCAGCATTGCGGGCTGCAGGATTGAGCACATCACTGGCTCCGACCACCACCACGGCATCAGTGTTGGCGAAGTCATCGTTGATAGCATCCATCTCGTAGAGCTTCTCATAATCGACATCTGCCTCAGCCAGCAGCACATTCATGTGACCAGGCATACGGCCTGCCACAGGATGGATGGCGAAGCGCACACGGGCTCCGCGGCTCTCCAGTTTATCAGCCAACTGGCGCACCTGATGTTGTGCTTGGGCGAGGGCCATGCCATAACCAGGCACGATAATGACATCCTTGGCTGCGGAAAGAACCGCAGAGGCAGACACGCTACTCTCAACTCTCGACTCTTGACTCTCGGCCACTGACTCCTCCTGCAACTTTTGCACCCGCTGCTCCAGCTGGGTGACAATGGCCTCTAACTCTTGTATTCTCTTTTCTAAATCCATAACACGTTTTTCTAGTTGACCGTTTTCCGTTGACTGTTGACTGTTTACCGTTGACTGTTTACTGTTGACTGTTTGTGGCACCAAGATGCGGAGCAGGCTGCGATTCATGGCGCGACACATAATCTGCGTGAGTAGCAGTCCTGACGCTCCCACTATGCCGCCCACGGCCACGAGGAAGACGTCGCCGATTGCCATGCCCGCGATGGCGCCCGCCACTCCCGACAGAGAGTTGAGCAGGGAAATGGTGATTGGCATGTCGGCACCACCCACCCGGACTGAGAACCATAGTCCAAAGAGCGAGGAGGCGATAAAGACAATGAACATTGACAATTGAACATTGAACGCTGAACATTGGACTGTGCCTAAGACTACGCCCACTATCGTGATGACCAGCAGCAAGAGGGTTACTGTCGAATGGCCTTTCCACACAAGCGGCCTCTGGGGCAATACGCGGTGCAGCTTACCTGCGGCCACCAGACTGCCCACCAGGGTGACTATACCTATAGCCACAGCCAACAGGGCAGTAGCAGTTGAGAATTGGACATTGAACATTGCCGCTTCGCTCTCGAACTTGCTTGCAAGATTTGCACCGGCTTCGCCGACAGCAAAAGCAAGTTCTCGTGACCCTTGCAGGGTTGAACATTGACCATTTAGCGTCATCATGCCCACCAAAGCCGAGGCACCACCGCCAAGACCGTTGAAGAGTGCCACCATCTGAGGCATCTGTATCATCTTGACACGCTGCGCCAGCAGACTGCCCACAAGCGCACCTATTGCAATGGCCACCCAGAGAGTCCACACCGAGAGGATGCCGGCGAACAGCAGCGTGACGCCAACACCCGTCAGCAACGCCACGGCCGACAGGAAATTGCCCGCCACCGCCGTCCTGACGCGCGACATCATGGAGATGCCCACCAACACGGTAAGGGTAAGCACGCTACTGATAAATATCTGATA
>JAGCYL010000073.1 GCA_017960825.1 Bacteroidaceae bacterium
CTCGAAGGCAATGGCGAGGTTGGCCGTCAGTTGCAGGGAAATGTTGATGATGGTTTTTACGCGCTCGGGGTCGGTCTTAATGACCTTCCACGGCTCACTGTCGGCGATATATTTGTTGCCAATGCGCGCCAGGTTCATGGCTTCCTTCTGTGCGTCGCGGAACTTGAAGTTGTCGAGCAGGTTTTCGAGTCTTGTCTTTATACCGTCAAACTCAGCGAGGGTCTCGCGGTCGAAGTCGGTGAGTTCACCACGCTCCGGCACCAGTCCCTCATAGTATTTCTGGGTGAGTTGCAGGGCGCGGTTCACAAAGTTGCCATACACGGCCACCAGTTCGTTATTGCATCGTGCCTGGAAGTCTGCCCACGTAAAGTCGTTGTCCTTGGTTTCAGGGGCGTTGGCGGTGAGCACATAGCGCAGCTCGTCCTCACGACCCGGCATTTCGTCGAGGTATTCGTTAAGCCATACGGCATAGTTCTTGGAGGTGGAAATCTTGTTACCTTCAAGGTTGAGGAACTCGTTGGCCGGCACATTGTCGGGCAGGATATATTCGCCGTGTTCCTTGAGCATGGTGGGGAAGACGATGCAATGGAAGACGATGTTGTCCTTGCCGATGAAATGCACAAGGCGTGTCTCCTCGTCCTTCCACCATTTCTCCCAGCTGCCCAGCTCCGGACGCTGCTCACATAGCTCCTTGGTGTTGGAGATGTAGCCGATGGGCGCGTCAAACCATACATAGAGCACCTTGCCCTCAGCACCCTCAATGGGCACGGGGATGCCCCAATCCAGGTCGCGGGTCACGGCTCTGGGCTTGAGGCCGCCGTCGAGCCAACTCTTGCATTGGCCATATACATTGGAGCGCCACTCTTTATGCTCATTGAGTATCCACTGCTCCAGCCAAGGCTGTGCCTTGTCGAGAGGCAGGTACCAGTGCTTCGTCTCGCGCTTGACAAGAGGATTGCCAGTCTCAGCGTTGTAAGGATTGATGAGCTCCTCAGGCGATAGGGTAGCACCGCATACTTCGCACTGGTCGCCGTAGGCGTCGGTGTTATGGCAACGCGGACACTCGCCCTTGATATTGCGGTCGGTAAGGAAATGCTGTATCTTTTCGTCATAGAACTGCTCGGAGACTTGCTCCACAAACTTTCCTTCGTCGTAGAGTTTGCGGAAGAAGTTGCTGGCTCCCTCGTGGTGGGTCTTGCTGGTGGTGCGGCTGTAGATATCGAAGCTGATGCCGAGTCTTTGGAAAGAATCCTTTATCAACTTGTGGTAGCGGTCCACTACTTCCTGAGTGGTGATACCTTCCTTGCGAGCGCGGATGGTGACGGGCACGCCATGCTCGTCGCTGCCGCCGATAAAGACTACTTCTTCGCCTTTCAGTCTGAGATAACGGGCGTAAATATCAGCTGGCACATACACTCCGGCCAGGTGACCAATATGTATCGGCCCGTTGGCGTAAGGCAAGGCCGAGGTGATGGTTGTTCTCTTGAATTTCTTGGTCATTTGCTATACATTATTATATATTAGGGTGCAAAAGTAGTAATTTTATTGAACATTGGGCATCGAACATTGAACATTTTTCTCCTTTCGGACACTCTAACTTCCTAACTTTCGAACTTTTTTGTTACTTTTGCCGACTGTAGATGAGACAGAGGAACCATACATTTGATTTTCTGTGCGGCTTGTGTATTGTGAGGATGGTGTTGCTTCACACCTTTCAATATACAGGGTTCGTAGCCTATCCTTGGTGGAATACCATCATGGACTGGAGCTTTTATCTCATGTGTTTCTTCTTCTTTAAGGCCGGCTATTTCAATCGCAGCACGTCAGGCCCCACTCTGCCCTATCTGTGGGACCGGACCAAGCGCCTATTGGTGCCCTACATCACCTGCGGACTGATAGGCAATGTGCTGTTCTGGTTCTTCATGTGGCTGCTGGAGGGCGAATACTCGCGCAATCCCATACGTTTCCTGTGGATACACACCTACAAGGTCAGCGATTTCTATGGCAACGCAGCCATGTGGTTTCTATTCTCTTTCTTCGTAATGTATGTGGCTGTACATTTCATAGAGAAAATAAGGTGGCTCCATTGGCTGGCATTGTCTTTTCCTCTGGTCAGCTATTGGCTGTGGACGGAGGACAATCCTTTATGGATGAACCTCAACAATGTGTGCATGGGCATATTCTTTTTCTACCTTGGCCACTGGTGGCGCTTGCTCATAGCGCACCTCGGGCGCAGGTGGGAGTTTGCTATCTCCGTGGCGCTGTTGGCAGCATTCGCGGTCAGCAATGTGCTGTGGCACGGGATGTATTACATGCACTCCAACCTGTTCACAGGCAATCCCCTTACGGCTGTCATCAACACTGTGTTGGTGGTGTGTGGACTCAGCGGCCTGCTACTGTCAGTGAGGTTGCCACGTGTTCCGCTTATCGGATATATCGGCGAGCACTCAATGGTTTACTTTGTTCTCCATTTTCCTTTGCTGTATCTCTACCGCAACATTGCACTGTACAATCATATCTCCGTACGCGGCAGCTGGGCAGACGCTGCTATTATGCTGGCAATAGTGTTTGGGTTCTGCACACTGATAGTCCCGTACTTTGAGCGCGTACCCCTGCTGAGCGGTCGATGGCCCCGAAAACAGGCATCGGCAAGCAAAAACTGAGATGCAGAGAGTCGAAATAACGTGTGAATGTGCGCAAAAGACCGATTTTACACGCTTTTGACGCCAAAAATTAGAAAAAAATCAATAAAAATCATTTTTTTTGGTAAAATATTTGGAGGTAATCGCTGATATTACGATATTTGCATCAGTTTATTGACCTAAATTATATAGAAAAACAGTTTAATTAACTTTTTAGTACTAACAATTTAATTTTTCAATTATGACAAAGACAGAATTGATCGCAAAGATCGCTGCAGGCGCTGGCATTTCTAAGGCTGCTGCAAAGAAGGCTCTTGACACCACCACCGCTGCTATCGCAGGTGCTGTAAAGAAGGGTGACAAGGTTGCTCTCGTAGGTTTCGGTACATTCAGCACTGTTAAGCGTGCTGCTCGCGAGGGCGTTAACCCCGCTACCGGTGCCAAGATTAAGATCGCCGCAAAGAAGGTGGTTAAGTTTAAGGCTTCTGCCGCTGTTCTTGGCTAATCAGCCGTCAGACAACGACATTAGGAAATAGGTGTTCCCGTGAAGGCAACTTCACGGGAACTTTTTTTATATCATCAGTCCCTTCACATGGAGCTTAAAACTGCTCTCTACGCAGGGGATAGTTGTTACGCAAAGCCTCGAAATTTGCGGGAGCGGCTTTGAGGCGTGCAGAGTCGGTAAGAGGATTGTATAGCGACAGCGCATCCTTGACGAGGTCGCCACTGGGCTGCAACTCCTTTGGCAGTGGTGGCGATGCAGTGAGCGAAAGAAATCTTTCTTGGTCGCTAATGCTAATGCCGAAGTGGCGACACACGGCTTGCAGGGCCATGCGCGTGGCGTTGCTCTTGCCGTCAGCAGAATAGCCTGCAATATGGGGCGTAGCGATGAAAGCTTTTTGTAACAACTCTGTGTGGATGTGCGGCTCGCCCTCCCAAGTGTCTATAATCATCTGGCTCACCAGTCCATCATCAAAAGCGTGCAACAGGGCAAGTTCGTCTATCACGCCGCCTCGGGCTGTATTTATGATTACGGGTTTCTTCTTCAAACGGCAGAAGAAATCTTCGTCAGCAAGGTGAAAGGTGGGGAACTCGCCGTCAAAGGTGAGAGGAGTATGGAAGGAGATGATATCACATTGCTCTGCAATCTCCTGCAGCGAGACAAAGGGGGTTTCTCTAACTCCCCTAAAGGGGAGGACTTTGGCGTGAGGGGTAAGTCTTCCCCCTTTAGGGGGATAAGAGGGGGTCTCCCTCCTCTCCAGCGGCGGGTCGTTGAGCATCACCTCGCAGCCTATGGCTTCCACGGCTTGCTTGATAGCTCTGCCTACGTGGCCATAACCTACGATGCCCAGCCTGCCTTTTTTGCCCAGGCAGAGGATGGCATTCCTCACATACTGAGCTACGGACGTGGCGTTGCAGCCCTGGCAGTTGGTCCATGCTATGCCGGCGTGCTGCATGAAAGTTGTGTCAATGTGGTCGTGGCCTATAGTCGCGGTTACGACGAAGCGCACCTGACTGTTGCCAAGTAGGGCCTCATCGCAGTGAGTGCGAGTCCTAATTATCAGAGCATCAGCCTCCTTAACCTCTGGCCTGTCATGAAAGGCACTGCCCGGCAAGAAACTCACCTCGTCGAAGAGCCATTCTGCCGCTTCTTTGATATAAGGAATATGGTTATCAATCACCACTTTCATATCGCAAAAGTAATAAAAAAGTTCGGAAGTTCGGAAGTTAGAGAGTTCGAAAGGCTAAAAATGTTCAATGTTCAATGTTCAATGTTCAATAAATTTACTATCTTTGTGGCAAAATTAAAACAAATCGTTATGGAATTTACAAAGCTCTGCCAGCCCATTTTTGAGGCGGCCATCCGGGACTACCACGTCACCGACAATGTTGACACTCCTATCCGCAATCCCTATCCGCAGGGGCAGATAGAGCATGACCTCTACCTCAAGTGCTGGATTGATACGGTGCAGTGGCATTTTGAGGATATCATACGCGACCCGGCCATCAATCCTGCAGATGCCTTGGTGCTCAAGCGTCGTATCGACAAGAGCAATCAGGACCGTACGGACTTGGTGGAGCGTATAGACAGCTATTTCCTCACCCTCTACCGCGATGTAAAGCCCGCCTCTGATGCCACCATCAATACAGAGTCGCCCGCATGGGCCATTGACCGCCTTAGCATCCTCGCACTCAAGATATACCACATGCGCCAAGAGGCAGAGCGCACTGACGCCACTGCAGAGCATCGCGCCAAGTGCAGTGCCAAGCTCTCCGTCCTGATAGAGCAGCAGCGTGACCTGTCGTCAGCCATCAATCAGTTGCTTGAAGATATAGCAGCGGGGCGCAAATATATGAAGGTATATAAGCAGATGAAGATGTATAACGATACAGACACCAATCCAGTTCTTTACGGGAAAAAGTAGAGAGAAGGAAGACATAAAGAGGGGGAGACGGCTCACAGGCTGCTCCCCCTCTTTTATGTCAGTAATTCTCTGCTATTCACCAAGAAGGATACGCCTCTGCCAGCGTGGGCTGGCAGAGCCTTCGCTTCCAATGATGGCGGTGTAGATGGCTACTACGTCGGCGGTGTTGACGCTGCCGTCGCCATTGACATCGCAGGCCTCACGGGTGAACCCGCTGGCCTCGCCCTTCTCTACGAAGGTATATACAGCCACCACGTCGGCAGTGTTCAACTTGCCATCGCCGTTGACATCGGCTGACTTATCGCCCTCCTCAGGCCAGTTGAGTCCCTCTACTTCAAGGGTTAAGGCAGTCTCTACGCCTTCAACCTCGCCAGTGTAGAGGGTGGCATCGATATAGCCGGTATGGGCGGAGATATGTACGGGCTCGTTCTTCAAGGTTATCTCCTTGCCGGTAAACCACGCGGTGTTGGCAGGCACGGGGTCAGTAGTCCAGAGGCCTACGATACCGTTGGCAGGCACAGGCTCCAGAGCCACTTCGGTAGGTGTGGCTATCACGAGAGTTATTTCTTCGCTCTCCTCCTGAGTGGGGTCACCGATAACGAGCACACAGGGCTCACCGGCAGCGAAGGCTTCCTTCTCGTAGAACTCGATGGTGGTGATGTTCGTCTCCTTGTCGAGAGTCATCTTCTTGATAGCGTAGGTGTGTACATCTTCGCCGTTGTAGAGTGCGAGGTCAGAGAAGTCGTAGGGCACGGCAAAGACGTCGATATTGTTGGTCTTAGCCTTGATAGTGATGGCATCAATAACTTCGGTGTCAACCTCGTTGAACTCCCATGACGAAGCTGTACCTGCTCCTGCGCTCCAGCCTACGATAGCGTTGTCCTTGTTGGCTGCGTGGAGTGAGTAGCCGGGGTTCTCACCCTTTCGGGCAATAAGGCCAAGTTCTCCGCCAGTGTAGTTGAATTGATAGAGTACGGGCTCTTCGGTGGTGAGCACGGGCTGCGAGTAGGTGGGGTAGTCGCCGATGTAGAGACCGGAGCCGAGGTTTTGCACGTAGTAGGTGAGAGTGTAGTCCTCATCTTCCACGGGAATGAAGTGCCACATGGCGAAGGGATTATAATCGTAAGCCTCGCCCTCGTTGATAGCCCATACTACGCCTTTGTCGCGTCCATAGTCGGCCACGTACATCAGACCACCATTGGTGTAGAGGTCTTCATACTCGTTTCGCGTGGTGTCGAGGCTGGCGATGTAGTACCACTTATTGGGGTCTGGCATGTTGATACTGTTGAGGAAGTCGGTGCGAGCCTGCTTGAGTGTATTGCAAATAGCATCGAGGGCTTCCTTTTCTATCTTGCCGGTGGTGTCGAAGGCCTTGGCCTCGTTGATGGCGTTCGTGAGGTTGTTGATTGCATCCTCGGAGCCTATCTGACCAATCTTGTCGCCCACGGTAGCTCCCTGCAGATTGCGCTCAGCTGCAGCAATGAGGTTCTTGAGGGTGGTGGTGTCGGCATACAGTTCGTTCACAGCCTTGATGGCTTGTTTGAGGTCATCAATATCCTCTTGAGTGGCGGTGTTGGAACTAATCTTCTCCAGTGCGGGGTCCATAAGTGCCTTCAGCGCATCGGCGGCAGCCTTTATCTCATCGGAGTAGAGATACTGCGAGGCTTCCTCGTCGAGAGTTGTGGCGTAGATGTTGAACTCAGCAAGGTTGAAGTAGGGATAGCCGTTGAGCTGACGCGTATTGGAATTGTTCCTGATAACCTCAAAACGGATGTAGTTGGCATCGAAGCTTGTCTTGAGGGCAGGTGTGTAGTATTCGGTTATGCTTTCGTCAGTGGGCAGTGAGGCGAAGTGCTCCACGAGTGTCCACTGGTCGGTGCCGTTCCATTGGCCGGTGGTGTCGGCGGTAGCATAAACATTGACCTCCACGGGACGGTCGCTCTGACCAAATCCGCCACTGCGGCGCATGAAGTAGATCTGGAATTCATTCAGCGGACTGTTGGAAATGTCGGCCTGCAGATAGTGGTAGGTCTTCGGGTCATTGCTGGTGTGATATGTGGAATGCCAGAATGTTTCTTCATTTCCATCGATAAGATAACTGAAATTTCCTCCTTCCGAGGGGTCAGAAGCATTAGAGGAGAACTGGCAGTCTTCTGGGTCGCCGTCGGTTACATGGGTAATGAGCGGATTCTCTACATCGGGCTTATAGACAAAGAGTTTGCTGTAAGCGTCGAAGGCCTCGCCGTATGTCTTACTGAGTTGTTCAGTCAGTCGGTTCTGGGCGCGCACGGCAATCAAGCTGTCCACCAGCTCATCAGCGGCTTTGCGGACATACCATGTGGAGGAGGAACCTACGCCTGAGCTGTTCCAAGTCACAAACTTACCCTGCGCACCAGCTCCAGCGCCGTTGCTTTCGGGGTGGTAGTGCTTTTTGGAGAAGGTGTTCCAGATCTGCCACTGTCCGCCACCGATATTGCTGAATATCTGCTCGTTTGTAAGAGTGGCTGACGTGGTGATACCCTGCGAGTTGGAGTCAGTGCCGGGAGCGTTCCAGTAGGTGTCGTTGCTAAAGCTCTGTACGCTGTAGTTGCCACTGGCAAGTTTCTCAATGCGGAATACAAAGTCCGGGTCTTTAGCATCAAAGTCCTTCCATTGTATGTATGTGGAACCGCTGTTGACATAAGCGCCTTTCTCTACCTTCTGCTTGTTGAGGAACTCAGTGTAAGCGCTGACTACAAAGTAATAGCCGTCGGTAATGTCAATGTATGCTGCCTCCACGGCTGCCTTTGCAGTTTTGAGGTTGTCGATATACTGCTGATACTCGGCGTCGGTATGCTCTGTCATGCTGGCAGCGGTGGCCTCGTCCATAGCAGTAACAAATGCCTCGGCGAGTTCTGTAGGATAGAAGCCCGGGTCGGTGCCTGCAGGGAACTCCAGTTCGAGGCTGCTGTAGTAATCCACCAGGTCTTCAAGTTCACCTCTGAGGTCTTTCTCGTACATTACTGTATATACGTTCCACGGGCTGGTGTCCTTGTAGCCCCACATATAAATCTTTTCGGGCTCATAGTATCCCCAGTTACACATATTGACAAACCTATCCTCACTGCCGACGGTGTAGGAATAGATAAACACGGTGGAGCCTTCGTCATAGTTGTGCTGGCCGTTCCATTCCATGGTGGAGTCGGCAGCGCAGCATAGCATGAAGTTGTAAGCACTGTCAGGCGTACTTACCAGTCGGGTGTCATTCCATCCGCTGGGTCCGGTGCCACGCAGACCATTCTTGCCGAAATACTTATCGGCCACGATGTTGCGCAGGAAGTAGGTGGGGTCGCCGGTGCGTATGTCGGCGGGGCCTTCCTCCACAGTGAACACGCAGTCTTCGGTAAAGGCTGTCTGCAGTTGTGCTCCGGCAATGTAGCGGTAGCCATTGTTGGCGTTGTCGGAGATACCATGAATGGCAATGGTATCGCCCACTTTAATCTCGTTGTAGGCTTTGCGTGCACCGATATTATATCGTGCGCTTACCGTAGCCCACTGACCGCAAACCATCAGGGCGGTCAATAAAAAGAATAGAAATTTTCTCATGATTATTGGGTTTATAGTTAGTGAATTTAAATACTCAACTTTAAGGCAATATGGGGAAATCGTCGGTGCGGAACGGCACCACGGGCAGTCCGTAGTTATTCTTGAGATTACCCACTTGGAAAGGCTTGTAGCAGTAGCGCACAGCCACGGGCTCTTTCACCTGAGAGGCATACACCGTGACGCGGTTACCACTGGGACCGGCATGCGCGGCGTGGAACACACTGTCCGGGCCGCATATCTCAAAACCTTCTACATTGTAGTTGCGGTTGAAGCCCTCCTCGGCATCGTTGAAGGTAATGATGGCCTTGCCGTCCTTTATCTCCATTGATTTGTAGGTGGGATTTTTGCAGGACACTCCCTCCATGCCGTATGCCTCGCTGAGAGCCCAGTAGCATAGGCGCTCACCTACCTCGCGCTTCATGCAGGGGTGGATTTGCCAGTGTTCGTAGTCCTTGACCAGGTCGTTGGTGCACACCATGCCCATATTGGGCAGCATACTCTGTGCCTTGAGTTGCTGTTCGCGCATGGCGCAGGCTGCCAACGGCGGCTTGGCCCACCACCAGTCGTAGGGGCATATCTCCACATAATAGAAAGGCAGGTCGCCCATTCCCCAGCGCTGCCGCCACTCCCTGACCATGTTGGTCATGCGGCGGGCGTAATCGTCGCACTGATAGACCACGTTGGCCTCGCCTTGGTACCAGAGGAAGCCCTTGATGTTATAGCCCACAAAGGGGTGAATCATCCCGTTGTAGAACACCAGCGACAGGTCGCGGTTCACATTGTACAGGTTGTCTTGCTCCTTTAGTTTGGCTATGTGGCCGACGGCGTCAGCCATCTCCTTATCCAGGTTGATGTCGGGATAAGTCTGCAGCAGTTCGCGCGGTGTCCATCCCTCTACGCGGGTGGCGCCCAGAGAACTGTTGATGAGTCCTACGGGGCAGTCGAGGCTCTCCTGCAGCAGTGTGCCGAAGAAATAGGCGGCGGCGCAGAAGTTGCGGGCAGTGGCAGGAGTGCAGTCCTCCCATTTCACCGTGATGGTGTCGGTGGGCTCCACCTGCGGCATGGAGGGCACCGTCACAAAGTGCACCTTGCCCTTATATCTGCCGGCGGTAGCGATGGCCTCATTGCTTCCCTCGGTAGGGCAGGCGTCGAAGCCTTTGAGAGGCATCTCCATATTGCTCTGACCGGAGGCAAACCACACCTCACCGATAAGCACATCGTGGAGCACGGCCTTGTCCTTGCCGCTCTTGATAGTCACGGTCTGTGGCTCGTATGTGGCGGCAGGTGTCTGCACCGTAGTCTTCCATCTGCCCTGTTTGTCAGCGACGGCCTTAGCCTTGGCACCCCATGAGGTGGTGATGCTGACTATGGCATCAGGCTTAGCCCAGCCCCAGAGGTTGGCGCTCTGCCGCTGCTGCATTACCATGCCATCGCCAAAGAGCGGCGCCGTCTTGAGTTGTGCTGCTGCTGCGAGGCATACTGCAGCGCAAATCAATGATATGAAAATCTTTCTCATCATCCTTCAATTCTTCAATTCTTCAATCCTTCATGATTTTCCCATCCTTGATGTAGATGCCCTTGGCAGGTTTGCCCTTTATCTTGCGTCCGCTCAAATCATAGACAGTGCCAGACTCTTGCCCCTTGACTCTCGACTCTTGACTGCTTATTCTCGTCAGGTCGCCAGCATTGTGGAACTCAAATGGTATCTTGATGAGTTTTATCTCGTCAATGGACACGGCGAGGGCACTGTTGAGATTGAAGATAAATCCGAGCGATACCTCCTTCTCTCCGTCGAGGAAGAACTCCAGTTCTCCGTCGTTGAGATAGCCGTAGGCCAGAGTTTGGTCGATGTCTTCGTTACCAACCAGAGTGTCGGCCTCGGTCACCACGATATAGCTGCCGGTGGGCGAGTTGGCTTTATCTCCCGGTGTTACCTCTATGCGGTAGAGGCCTGCGGGCAGAGTGATGGTCTGGTAGGTCTTCTGGTTAGTCAGCGAGGGTGCGAAGCCCTGGTCGCCTGTCATACATGCCATCTCGTAGCCGAAGTAGGAGTCCACGTATGCACCGGTGACTATTTTGCCCTCCTGCACAGTGTTCTCTACCTTCCATCCCGAGGTGGCGGTGCCTGTCTCCAGTTCAAAGAAGCGCGATACGTAGTTCGTGGCGTTCACGCGCTTGTCGGTGTGGAGGAAGGGAGCCTTGTAGTTGGTGAGGTAGTCGGCGGTGATGTCGGTCTCCTTCTGCAGTGGTGAGAAGTCGAGCGTGAACACTCCGAGCGAGCTGCTCCATGCGTCGCCGTCAGGGCCGAAGCCGCTGCGGGTGCCGATGTAGTCAGGGCCGGTGGCACTGTTTACATTGCCGGTGCCTTGGTTGAAGTCGTAGTACACCACCAGGTTGTTAGTCGTCATCTGCTCCTCCACATTGGCGACGGGCTGGTTGCAGGTCTGCTGTATCTCGTCGGTGGTGAGGGCTTTGGTCCAGAACTTAAATTCGTCTATCATGCCTCGGAAGGGAGCCTCGCTGCTGCCCAGCACCATGTTGCCAGTCCATGCGGGAGTCTTGATGGCCATGCGTGCCGTGGGTTGAATCACCTTCTCTCCGTCGCGGTAGAACGACACGCTGCCTGCTCTATAGACGATGGCGTAGTGGTGCCATTCATTGGGCACGATGTAATTGTCGGTAGAGACAACGGTCTTGCCGTTGAGCGTCATGGTGGTGGCTCCATTCTCGTTGGTGCTGATGTCGAGGCTGCCGTCCTCAGTGCTCATATTGAGGGCACCGAGAGTGGTAAACGGATACATCCACCAGTCGATGGTGAAGGTGTTGGTGGCGGCGCTCACTGGGCTCTTGAGGGTTACCTTCTCTCCTGAGCCGGAGAAGTTGAGGCCGTTCTCGGGGTCGGCATTGCTCACTGCCAGCACACGGTGCTTGGTCACGGTGCCGGTGCCCACGTTGTTGGAGGTGGTCAGCGTCACGTCATAATAGCCCGGATACTCGGTCTTGTACGTGAAGTTCTGTCCGCTGATGCCGATATTGTGGCGGCTGTTGGTGAAGTTCCACTGCCATGTGTCGGGGCTGTACTTGGTCCTGTCGATAAGGGTGATGTCCTCGCCCACGATTACCGTGGCGGGCAGTATGTCGAAATCTACTGAAGGCGTAGTGTTGGTCACGCCCACATATTTGGTCACGCTCGAGGTGCCTGCGCTGTTGGTGGCCTTCAGTGTTACGGCGTGGCGGCCGGTCTCAGTGTATGTCACGTTGGCATTTGCGCCGCTGAAGCTCTTGCTGGCGGCACCGTCAATAATCCATTCGTAGGTGCACCCTGAGCCTACGGTGCGGTTGATGAGGCTTACCTTGTCACCGGCAGGGGCATTGTCCTGACCAATCTCAAAGTCGGCCTTGGGTGCCGGTGCATTGACTACGGTGACATCTTTCTGCGCCTCACTCTCCACTCCGTCAGCATTGGCTGTCTTCAGGGCTATGGTGTATGTGCCCGGCGTGTTATAGACAAAGGTGGGGTTGCCCACCGTGGTGTGCTCCATAGTGGCACCGGTGGCAGTCCATTCTATAGACGAGGTGTTGGCCGAGAGATTAGAGTGCACCTCTACGCCTTGGCCACAATATACGGTGTCGGCGGAGAGGGCAAAGTCGGCTGTAGGCTCGTTGTTGTCCTTGGTGAGGAATGAATTGTCGATGAGTATCTGGTAGTTCTCAGCCCTGCTGAGGTCAGCGTTGTTGCCGCCGATTTGCTCTATCAGTTCCTCGCCGTCCACACCGTCGGTGGTGTCCATGCTCAGGTAGGTCACCAGGCTGGGTATGGCAGCGGGATTGGCTATGTGCATCCTCATGTTGTTGGCTATCTCGCGCTGTGTGCGGCATGTGTTCCAGATGCGCAGCTCGTCAATCTTGCCGTTGAATCTGTAGTGCGCGTCACCAATTCTCAGGTTGCCGAAGGCGCTGAGGCCCGAATAGACTGTCGAGGTGATGTTGCCCGTCTTTACGGAGTTGACGTAGAGCGTCATCACGTTGTTGTTGATGGTGATGGCGATGTGAGTCCACTGGTTGGCCTTGAGGGTGCCGTCGCCGGTGGTGATGCGGTTGGCGTCCACGTTCCATCCCGTGTAGATATTACCCGCGTAGGTGGTATGGAAGAGGAAAGTGCTCCAGTCCTGACCAATCTGTTGGTTGTAGGAGGTCAGGTTGTAGGGATATATCCAGAACTCTATCGTGGCCTGCTGCGAGGCGGTCGTAACGGCGTTGGGCACAAGCACACTGCTGTTCTTGAGTTCTAGCACGCGGTTGTCGCTATAGTCGGGGGTGGGGGTGGCCACCTTCACCTTATTGCTCTGCGCCGACTCCACGCTCTCGCCCTTCACCTCATACACGGCTGCCACGCTGTAGCTGCCCTCAGCGTCGCTGCCCAGGGCATAGGAGAGCTGGTTGGCATCAGTGGAGCCCACCAGGCGTGTGCCGTTGTATATGTTGTAGCCGGTGAGTTTGAGGTATGATTTCTGCGGAGCCTCCCACTGCAGCTGCCCACCGTCAATCTCCAGGTTGATGGGCTTGTAGGCCTGCTCGCCGGGCACGATGACACTTATCATCGTCGTCTTGCCGCGGTTGAGGACCGCCACCGTGTCGATGCGGAACGGAATCTCCACGCCGTCGCGGTCAAACTCGTAGTCGATGATGGAAGCCTTGTAGATATTGCCCGTGCCTCGGGAGCTGTACTTGGTGTTGATGTAGAAGAAATACTTCAGAGGCTTGGTGCGGTCAAATGAAGCCGTGAGGTCGGTCAGGTCATAGCCCAACTCCATCGGCTCGTAGTGGTAGCCGTCGGCCCATCGTCCCAGCATCGGTATCTCGTTGCTGCCCGACTTGGTGGAGCCCGTGTAGTTGAAGTGAGCGAAGCCCGTGCTCTCCTCCGGCTTGGTGGCGGTGGTGTCCTGCGCTATGCCGGCGCCCAGCAACATCTCGGGGCGGTGGCTGAAGTCCATCGTCACCTTGATGGTGCGCAGCGGGCGGTAGTTCTTGCGCGGATGGTAGAAGGCGGCATCCCATGGGTCGCCGCTCAGGCCCACGCAGTAGGTATATTCGTAAGGGCAGTAGATGATGCCGTTGCTGGCCCATCCCTGGCCCCATGAGTTGGCTATGATCCATGCGCCCGTCTCGCCCTTGTCCTGCTCGCCGACCACGCCGTTGCCGTCGAGGTCAAACTCCACGCGGTCGTCGTAGCCGCACACCGTCAGCGCGTGGTTATACTTAGGTCCCCACGTGGTCACATAGTTGATGCCCACCACACCCGCTTCGCGGTTGGCGGGCGTGTCGGGAAACGTGGTGTATTCCGGTCCTGCGGCCACACCGATTACAAACACACCGCCGCTCTGGAAGTCCTCATCGCCGCAGTGATTCCACAGCCAGTCCTTTGCCAGCTCAAAACCCTCCTCGGTGTCCAGGGGATAGGGAAACTTGCCCATGGCGCGGGAGCGGTTAAACATGGCGCTGTACCATTTGTCGTAGCCCTGCATCCAGCCCACGTCCTTCTCCTCCGTGTCCTGCAGGCCGAAATACTTCGAGTAGGTGCGCCCGCCATAGACGCTGACGCTCGGTATGCCGTTTTTCTCTGCCATCGTCTGCTCCGGGCAAATGTTGCTGCACGTCAGCCATGTGAAGTGACTCGGAAACTGGTAGTCCTCGTTGTGCTTCGCATCGCGGTTGTTCAGAGTGTTGATTTCGTAGCACAGCATATACGCCACGTTGGCGCACGAGCCGCACGAGCCGCCGCTCTGGTTGAAGATGGGCGGGAAGAAGTTGGTCGCCTGATTATTCACGTGGTCGGGGCGCTCGGCGCGGTTCGACTTCGACTTTGCTACTCTGACTCCTGACCCTTGACTCTTGACCAAGGAATAGTCCGGCTTGAGGTTTTGGAAGAAGTTGTACAGGGCCGTATCCCCGATCTGCTCCTTCTTCAGTCCTTGCGCTTGTGCGCTTGCGTGCGCGAATAAAAATAAGGTTGCGACGATGAGAGAAATCTTTTTCATGACAAATTATAATGTTTTTAATTGATTTTCACTTCTTCAATTCTAATGCCTCTTGACTCTCGCCTCTCGTCCCTCGTCTCTTGACTGAGCGCGAAGCGCGAAAATCCTAATTAGTGGTACAAAGTTACGAATATTCTCCTACACCACCAAATTTGGCTGCTGAAAAACACAAAATAATATGTTGTTGAAGAAGATACGAAACAATCATGTCTTTTTGGAATATTTTCCCCAAACAGCACCTCTTTATCGAAAAAAATACCCCAAAATAGCTCTTGTTGTGGAAAATTTTCTACTTTTACACGATAAAAGAACTTTATTATGGAAAAATTCGCCATTTTAAGATTTTTTAACAGGAAAAAGAGGCCAATTTTCTTAGGTGCCTTGTCTATAATAATAGAGGGGGTCATCAAAAAGTCGCCGTGAGGCTATAACTCCCGAAAAAAAATTCATGGATCCGATCCTGAAGAAAAAAGAACAGCAGCAGCTGGTTCAACAATATAAGTCCCGCATTCAAAGCGTGATAGCCGGAGTTGTGTCCGATAGTCAGGCCATAGAAGACCTGACTCAAGAGGTCTTCCTGAGGATTTTCGACGGCATGGACAAGCACCCTCCTGCCAAGGAAGCTCTCTCAACGTGGATTTACCGTATAGCTTACAATACAGCGCTCAACTTCGTGAACAAATGCCAACTGCCTGCCGTGCCACTTGAGGAAGTGCCCGTCGAGACCTTAAACATCAGCGAAGCGTCGCTCAGTCAGGAGTTCTCTCGTGATGACGATGAGCATCTGCAGGCTCTGGAGCTGGCCTTTAACGCCCTACCTGCCGAAGACCAGTTTGTCATCAACCTCTACTACTTCGAAGAGAAACCCGTAGAAGAATGTGCCCAGATTCTCGGAGTCACTAGTAACGGATTCTATCACCGCCTCCGCAAA
>JAGCYL010000074.1 GCA_017960825.1 Bacteroidaceae bacterium
AACTCCATAAGCGTGCCCAGGTGCTGGGCACGCTGAGTCGTGCGCTAAAAGCGCTCTGCGTGGCCGGCACTCATGGCAAGACCACAACTACCACAATGGCGGCGCATCTGCTGCACGAGAGCAGGGTGGGGTGCAATGCCTTCCTTGGCGGCATAAGCAAGAATTATGGCACCAATTACCTCTATAGTGAAACAAGCCCATACGTAGTGGTAGAGGCTGATGAGTTTGACCGCTCGTTTCATCAGCTCAGACCTTGGGCTACGGTTATTACTGCCACTGATCCCGACCATCTCGACATATACGGAACTGAGGAGGCGTATCTGGAAAGTTTCAACCACTACTCCAGCCTTGTGCAGCCCGGCGGTGCGCTCATCATGCATACGGGCCTGAAGATGCAGGCCCGTCCGCAGCAGGGTGTAAAGGTTTATAGCTATGGTCGCAGCGAGGGTGACTTCTATGCAACGAACGAGCGCATTGGCGGCGGAGAGATTGTCTTTGACTACAAGTCGCCCCTCGGAGATATAGACAATGTGCGACTGGGGGTGCCCGTGAGCATCAACATTGAGAACGGGGTGGCAGCACTGGCTCTGGCTCAGTTGGCTGGGGCAGAAGCTGTAGAGTTGAGGGCGGCGATGGCGAGCTTTGAAGGCGTGGAGCGGAGGTTTGACTTCAAGGTGAAGAATGACCGCCACGTGGTGCTGAGTGACTATGCCCACCATCCTGAAGAGATAAGACAAAGCATCCTTTCACTAAGGGAGGTGTTCGGCGGACGCAAACTGACTGCCATATTCCAACCCCACCTGTATAGCCGTACCCGCGATTTCTATAAGGAGTTCGCTGAGAGCCTGTCGCTGCTTGACGAGGCTGTGCTGACAGAGATTTACCCCGCCCGCGAGATGCCGATAGAGGGGGTGAGCAGCAAGCTCATTTTCGACAATATTGCTGACGGTGTGGCGAAATATATGATAAAGAAAGACAATGTGCTTGACTTCGTGGGGTCGCATCCCACAGATGTGCTGGTGATACTTGGCGCAGGCGACCTGGACGACTATACGCAGCGAATTGCCGACATAATAAATAATGATAAGTAATAAACGCTGTTGACCTGGCATAATCTACCTAAAAAACTTACGCTTAATGAAAGTATTTTGGAAAATGCTCCTGTTGGTGGGCATGGCGGCCTATCTGGTCTTTGCTTTTGTGAATTTCAACCGAAGCAAAGACAACAAGGTATGCAATAAAGTTAGCGTGATGATAACAGATAAGGAGAAGGCCAACTTTGTGACGGAGGAAGACATCAGGCAGATACTGAAGGATGCCAAACTCTCTCCTGAAGGCAAGAAGATGGCTGACGTAAAGCTGCTTAGCATAAAGCGTGCCGTTGACGGTCATCAGTTTGTGCTCCATAGCACATGCTATAGCCATCCCAATGGTGAGGTAGTTATAGAGGTCAGTCAGAAGCTGCCGGTGCTACGTGTGATGCCGTCGGTGGGAGAGGGCTATTACATTGATGCCGATGGCAATAAGATTAATCACGTGAATTATCCCGCCGATGTGATTGTGGTCACGGGTAATGTGAATTACAATAAGTCGAAGAAGTATCTCACCACTTTCTCGCAGATTATTCAGCACGATGAGTTCTGGAATGATATGATTGAGCAAATCAATTTCACCACGAACGGCAGCATAGAGCTGTCGCCCCGTTTAGGCGACCATATCGTGGCGCTGGGCAAGCCGCAGGATATTGGGTTGAAGCTGTCTCACCTCAAGACATTCTATGAGAAGGTCATCAATAAGGTGGGGTGGAATAAGTACTGCCGCATCAGCCTGGAGTACGCCAATCAGGTGGTGTGCACAAAGAGAGATGCTTCGTGAGCAGTGTGTATCATGAACGAATAAATATAAAAACATAAAATATATGGCAACAGAAGAATTAAACATTATTGCTATTGAACTAGGCTCGTCCAAGGTTATCGGCGTAGCCGGCGTAAAGCGCCGTGACGGCAAGATAGAGGTTATTGCCAACGTGCAGCAGGACTCTGCTACCTTTATCCGCAAGGGTGTTATCTACAACGCCGATTTGGCAACCTCCTGTGTGCGCAATATCATTGCAAGGCTGACGGAGAAGTTGCAGAAGGAAATCACCCAGGTCTATGTGTGCTATTCAGGCCAGGGCGTTCATTCGGTTCACAACGAGGTAAATCGCCTCTTTGAGAACGAGCATAAGATTGTGAAGGAGGACATTGATGGCATCTACGAGGAGAATGTCAACCATGTCTATGAAGGGCAGAGCATACTCGATGCCATACCGCAGGAGTTCAGTGTCGGTACACAGAAGGTGCTGAATGCCGTGGGAGTGTTGAGTGGTAATGTCACGGGCCGCTACCTCAATATTGTGGCGAAGTCCAAGTTGCTCAACAACCTGCAGACATGTTTCCAGGAGGTGGGAGTACAGGTGGTGGATTACAAGCTCACTCCGCTTGTGGTGGCTGACCAACTGCTGAACGACGCCCAGAAGAACTCCGGATGCGTGCTGGTGGACATAGGTGCCGATACAACCACTGTGTCTATCTACAAGTCTAAGCTACTGCGCTTCCTGTCGGTCATCCCTCTGGGTAGCGATAATATCACCAAGGATATCATGAGCCTGCAGCTCGAGCACTCTGAAGCAGAGGAGCTGATGACCAGCAAGTTCGGTGAGCCGTACGCTTCTTTCACCGAGGAAGAGGGCGAAGCCGTAATCAAGGTTACAGCCGATGGCGTGCAGATACAGCGCAAGACCCTGAGCGCCGTGATAGATGCTCGCCTCACTGAGATATTGATGAATGTGAAGCAGCAAATCAACGAGTCGAAATATGCTCGCGAAAGTCTTGTGGCAGGTGCATTCCTCACTGGCGGCGGTGCTAACATGCCTAATATAGCCAATGTGTTCAAAGAGGTGGTGGGCATCGACAAGGTCTCAGTACGTAAGAACTCTCAGTCGGCCGATTATGTCCTGCCCGACGGAATAAAGAATACAGAGTCGCGCTATCTCGCTGCTCTTGGACTTATAGCTAATGCCAATCAGAACTGCACCGCAGAGATGAAGCGTGCTGGTGGCGACTTCTTTGATCCACCTGTCGTAGATAACCCTCCGGTTCAGGGCAACCCCGACGACAATGACTTCTCCGAGACTCCGGAGAAACCAAAGAAGAGCCGTATAGAAAAACTAAAAGAATGGTTCAATAAGTTTGCAGAGGAGTAAACCGCTATAAAGGTACGGCGATGAACGACAGACTTGGTGCCAAGATAGCATTCAAAGGCTTTGAGAAGCGTGCGCACAGCATAATCAAAGTGCTGGGTGTGGGTGGAGGCGGCTGCAATGCAGTGCGCCATATGCACATGCAGGGGCTTGCCGATGTGTCTTTTGCAGTGTGCAACACCGATTGGGCATCGCTCGACCATTCGTCTGTAGATAAGCGTATAAGGCTTGGCGCTGACGGGCGCGGCGTGGGCGGCGACCCCATTAAGGGGCAGTTGGCCACAGAGAAGAGTGCCGACGATATCCGCGAGATGTTTAGCGACGGCACACAGATGGTGTTCGTTACCACAGGTCTTGGCGGAGGCACCGGCACTGGTGGTGCGCCCGTTATCTCGCGGATAGCCAAGGAGATGGGCATCCTCACTGTCGGCATTGTCACACTGCCATTCCTCTACGAGGGACTCAACCGCATAGACAAAGCACTCATCGGCCTTGAGGAGATGTATAAGAATGTGGACTCCCTCATGGTCATCAATAATCAGAGACTTTTTGAGGTTTATCCCTCCCTGCCAATGGATGCAGCGCTGGCTTGCGCCGATGAAACACTCTGCGTTGCAGCTAAGAGCATCGTTGACATCATAATGAAATATGGCACTCTCAATGCTGACTTTAATGATGTGAGGACAGTGCTTGAGAACGGTGGAGTGGCCATTATCTCCACGGCCTATGCTGAAGGCGTGGACCGCCTTAACCATGCTATCGACGCAGCACTCAACACACCGCTCCTTAATAATAATAATGTATATAAGTCAAAACGCCTGTTGATGACCATCTTCGACAGTAAAGCCGCAGACGGGGAACCGCTGACAGTGGCGGAGTTTAATGAACTTACCGCATTCATGTCGCGCTTCGACGAAAGAATAGAAAGCAAACACTCTTTCGGCACCGACAACAGTCTGGGCAAAAAAGTGAAGGTTACCATTCTCGCCTCAGGTTTCGGGTTGGAGGAAGCTCCCGACGATGAGGATATCTACGGCGAGGAGATGTATCGCCTCACCCAGGGCGAGCGCCTGCAGATACTCTACGAGTATTTCTATGGGCGCATCAATCGCAGCCAGCGCAAGTGGAACACCTTTGTATTCCTCAATAAGGAGTTGGACGAGGATGACGTGATTAGCGACATTGAGACCTCGCCCACCTACAAGCGCACCTCCCGCTTTGTGGGCAACATAAGAATGAATAGAAACAAAACATAAAAACACACATAGCTATGCCAGAGAACGTATTGAAATTTGCCATGCCCAAGCAGAAACCTTGTATCATCAAGGTGATTGGCGTGGGCGGAGGCGGCGGTAATGCCGTGAAGCACATGTACAACGAAGGTATCCACGATGTCAGTTTCGTGGTGTGCAACACTGACAGCCAGGCCCTCAGCGACAATCCGGTACCTAACAGATTGCAGTTGGGTGCTGAGGGACTCGGAGCCGGCAATAGGCCGGAGCGTGCGCGCAAGGCTGCAGAGGAAAGCCTCGAGGATATTCGCCGTATGCTCGACGATGGCACCAAGATGGCCTTCATCACAGCAGGCATGGGCGGTGGCACTGGCACGGGTGCGGCCCCCATCATTGCCCGCGAGGCTCGCCAGATGGGCATCCTCACTGTGGGAATAGTCACCATCCCATTCAAGTTTGAGGGAATCAAGAAAATCGACAAGGCCCTCGACGGCGTGGACGAGATGCAGAAGTATGTTGATGCCCTGCTGGTGGTCAACAATGAGAAACTGCGTGAAATCTATCCCAACCTGCCAGTGTTTGACGCTTTCGGCAAGGCCGACGACACCCTCTCGGTAGCCGCCCGCAGTATCGCCGAGATAATCACAGTCCACGGCATCGTCAACCTCGACTTCCGCGATGTCTGCACCGTGATGAAGGACGGCGGCGTGGCCATCATGTCCACAGGCTACGGCGATGGTGACAATCGTGTGAGTCAGGCTATTCAGAATGCCCTCCATTCCCCGTTGCTTAACAACTCCGACATCTATCGTTCCAAGCGCGTGCTGCTCAACATTACCTTCTGCAAGAGCGGTGAGGGCGAGTCGCTCATGATGGACGAGATGAACGAGATTCACGAGTTTATGTCGCGCTTCGATTCCGACGTGGAGACCAAGTTTGGTATCGCCAACGACGAGAGTCTGGGCAAGCAGGTCAAGGTTACTATCCTTGCCACCGGCTTTATGCTCAACGACGTGCTCAGCGATGTGGAAGGCAGCCGTAAGGAACTGCCCTCAGAGGAGGATGAGCTGCAGAGGCAGGAGCGCGAGGAGCGCCGAGGAAAATACTACGGAGACAGCGACTCCAATCGTGCGCGCCACTCCTATCGTATCTACAAGTTCGTGCCGGAGAGTCTTGACAATGACGAAATAATCTCCATGGTAGAGACCACCCCTACCTACAAGCGTACCAACGAAATCCTCCGCAGCATCAACGCTCTTACTCAGGACCAACGCCCTTACGTAGCCCCAGAGAAAGAGCCCACCGTCGAAGGCAACGTGATACTCTTTGATTAGCGCATAGACTTTCATTTGAGTAATCCTATGAGAGACAACGACTGGAAGTCGCGGCTGGGAGTGGTCTATTCCACTAACCCCGATTACGCTTACGATTCTTCCGAAGAAAGCGAGGCAGCGACCCTTCCGCCAAGCAGCCAGAAGTTGCGCGTAAGCTTTGAGCGCGCGGGGCGCGGCGGAAAGACGGTGACACTCGTCAGGGGTTTCGTGGGCGCAGAGGGCGATATTGCCAATCTGTGCCGTCAGATTAAGACACGCTGCGGCATCGGCGGCAGCGCAAAGGACGGTGAGATAATCCTGCAGGGTGATGTGCGCGAGAAAGCTGTAGCCTTACTCAAGTCTATGGGCTACACACAGACAAAGTGACCGCCGATGACAGGAAAACAGACTAATACTCAAATAACAGAAAACCTTGTTATTCTTTCTATTCTACGGACTAATACTCCTCAATCTGCTGACGTTCGGGCTCTTTATGCTCGACAAGCATAAGGCAAAGAAAGGCCGATGGCGCATACCCGAGTCTGTGCTGCTCATCCTTTCCGTTTTAGGCGGCAGCATGGGGGCTCTTATGGCGATGTCCCTCTTCCGTCACAAGACGCAGAAGAAGCTGTTCTCCATCGGCATCCCCGTTGTTTTTATTCTCCAGTTGCTGTTGGCCGTATGGCTCATATTATCCCACAGCTGGGCATAGCAACTGAGGAGCAATCTGTGATGTGCAAATAACTCGTCATCAAGGTTGCGGGAACTTCATCGGTGGTCGCGCTTGCGCAGCTGTGAGTTGTAATACTGCGGGTCGCCGGTAACCTCGGAGCCGAGGAAAGGTGGTATTTCAAATTCCGTGTCGGCGGTAGGCACCTCCAGTTCGGCGAGGGTGAGGCCCTCCAGATGGCCGTGGAATTCGTCCACCTCCCACTCGTGCCCTTTCCAGGGAACTATGTAGCGGTGCTTGTCAATGGTGCCGGGCAGGCACAGATTCAGCAACTCCTTGGCATCTTCTATACTAAGAGGTTTCTCCCACTCGTAGCGGCTGAGGCCGTCATCGGAGGAGACACCTTTTATTGTAATGAAGGCCTCGTCATCGCGGAGTCGTATGCGCACAGTGCGCTTCGGGTCATCGCAGAGATAGCCTTGCACGATGTGGTGTGAGGCGATAGCGAGATGCTTGTAAGGGCCGCTTACAAGAAATTTATGCTCTATTTCCACTGGGTTGCGAGAGGGGGACTAGAAGCTCAGGGAGTAAGATATTACAAATGCGAGTGCAAGCACGATGAGGCCGATGATGATGCCCCATATTACCATCTGCGCCTGCTTTTCCTGCTTGGCGTTGCGCTTGTTTACTCTGGCTTGGTGTTTCTGGTTCATATTGATAATGTTATTATTGTTTGCAACTGCAAATATAGTGATTTGTGTTGTAATCGGGCGCATTTTCGCGCCGGAAAAAGTGGGTCAGGCTCCTGCAGCCCCGCCCTCGCTCATGAGATAAGCTTTAATGAATGGGTCCAGCTTGCCATCCATCACTCCTCCCACGTCGCTGGTCTGGTAATTGGTGCGGTGGTCTTTCACGCGTCGGTCGTCAAAGACGTAGGAGCGTATCTGGCTGCCCCATTCTATCTTTTTCTTGCCAGCCTCTATCTTGGCTTGCGCAGCCTGGCGGCGCTTGAGTTCGCGGTCATAGAGGTTGGAGCGCAGCAGTCGCATGGCGTTGTTGCGGTTCTCGAGCTGCTTACGGCTCTCGGTGTTCTCAATGAGTATTTCCTCCTGTTCGCCGGTCTCGGGGTCGGTGTACTGATAGCGCAGACGGACGCCCGTCTCCACCTTATTGACATTCTGTCCGCCTGCACCGGAGGAGCGGAAGGTGTCCCATGTTATTTTGGAGGGATCTACGGTCACCTCGATGGTGTCATCGACGAGGGGTGTGACAAACACACTGGCGAAGGAGGTCATCCTCTTGCCCTGCGCATTGAAAGGCGACACGCGCACCAGGCGGTGCACGCCGTTCTCTGATTTCAGGTAGCCGTAGGCCATATCTCCCTCTATCTCTATGGTGCAGGTCTTGATGCCGGCTTCATCGCCGTCCTGCAGGTTGGCGATGCGGGTGCGGTAGTTGTGGGCTTCGGCGTAGCGCAGATACATGCGCATCAGCATCGCAGCCCAGTCCTGGCTCTCGGTGCCACCTGCGCCGGAGTTGATTTTGAGCACGCAGTCCATGGCGTCCTCATCGGCGCGCAGCATATTTTTCAGTTCCAGCGACTCCAGTGTGTTGAGTGCCTTGGCGTAGGCCTCGTCCACCTCCTGCTCGGTGACCATCTCGTCCTTATAGAACTCGAGCGCCAGCTCCACCTCGCCCACCAGGCTCTGCAGTTCCTCATAGTGGGTAATCCAGAACTGCAGTCCCTTCACCTTTTTCATCTGGGCCTCGGCAGCCTTGGCGTCATCCCAGAAGTCAGGAGCCTGCGTGCGCAGCTGCTCTTCCTCCAGCTCAATACGCTTTGCGTCGATATTGAGATAGTGGCCGAGCTGCTGCGCGCGCTCTGTCAGCTGCTTATATTGATCTTGCGTAATCAATGCTTAATTGTCAATTGCCAATTGTCAATTATCAATTAAAAAACTACGCAACCTTGTTGAGCTTCTTGATAATAGAGAAGATAAACAGTGCTGCCACAAGGCAGATAGCCATCAGCACTCCCCAAACGATGTAGAGCTCCGTCTTGCCCCAGATAAGGGTGGGGATGCTCACGAGGAAGTTGCCGATAGCGGTGGCCACGAACCAGCCACCCATCATCATACCCTTGTACTTAGGCGGTGCCACCTTGCTCACAAACGATATACCGATGGGCGAGAGCAGCAGCTCAGCGAAGGTAAGGATGAGATAGGTGCTCACCAAAATATTGGGGCTGCAGTCGGCCAGATGCTGCGGATTAGTGGCATCGGGAGCCGGAAGTCCGAACGACGACATGGTCATCAGCAGATAGGCAGCGGCAGCCACGAGCATACCGAGGCCGATCTTCACGGGAGCCTTGGGCTCCTTGCCCTTCTTGGCCAGCCATCCGAAGATGCCGATGCTCACGGGGGTGAGCAGCACCACGAAGCACGGGTTAAACTGCTGGAAGATAGGAGCGGCGATGTCGGCCTGCGCACCCTGCTGGTACTTGTAGATAAGCCATACGGCGCCCAGCACGATAAGGATGCCGTAGATGGTGCGAGCCTTGTTGCCCTTGCTCTGGAAAACTCCAAACAGACCATAGACAATGAAGATTACAGCCATCAGATTGACTACGTCAAACTCCATGGCGGTGAGGCCGGTAGCCTGAGTGGCCACATAGTCACGGGCGAAGTAGGTGAGGGTAGCGCCATTCTGGTGGAAGGCCATCCAGAAGAAGATTACCACTGCAAACACGAGGCAGAGGCAGATAATCCTCTCCTTGGTCTGCGACGGAGTGAGCTCGTCGGCCTTGTTTTCCACGGTGGCAGCAGCGGCTTCCTTCTTGTTCGGAGTAAGCACCTGCTTGAATGTGCTCTTAAATCCGTAGTAAATCAATATGCTCACAATCAGCGATACGCATGCCACGGCGAAAGCGAAGTGATAGCTGTCCTGCTGGCTGATGCCGAGGCTGTTCTGTGCCCACTCCATTATCTTGATGGCAGCGGTGGGGGCGAAGAGGGCGCCCACATTGATGAGCATGTAGAAGAGCGAGAAGCCCGAGTCGCGCTTGTCGGCGTACTTGGGGTCATTGTAGAGGTCGCCCACCATTACCTGGAGGTTACCCTTGAACAAGCCCGTGCCGAAGCTGACCAGCAGCAGTGCGGCAGCCATGGCAGTGATGGCCACGGTGCTGGCGCCCAGAGGGATGGCCAGCAGGGCGTAGCCCGCAAACATGATGAAGATACCTATCGTCACCATCTTGGAGTAGCCCCACTTATCAGCGGCGATACCGCCAAACAGAGGCAGGAAATATACCAGCATCAGGAAGCTGGAGTAAACTACGCCGGCTGTGCCACTGCTCCAGCCGAAGTTAGCCTGCAAAAACAGGATGAATACGGCAAGCATCGTGTAGTAGCCGAATCGCTCGCCAGTGTTGGCAAATGCCAGGGCCCATAGCCCTTTTGGTTGACCTTCAAACATAAATTTATTTTTTAGAAATTATTATACTATTTGGCTTCCCCCATAAGGGGGGATAAGAGGGGGTCTTTTATTCCTTGATATTCGGTTCTTCCAGGCCGATGCCCTTCTTCTTGTCCACCACCTTGAGCACAAGGCCGAGCACCAGGGCAGCCACGCCGAGGAAGGCGAGCATCACCAGCGGGGCGGTGTAGTCAAACTGTGTGGGGTCGGTGACGTCGGGGTTCGTCTTGTCGAGCACCTTGCCGATGAGCAGCGGGAACAGCCACAGGCCGATATTCTGAATCCAGAAGATGAGGGCGTAGGCTGAGCCGATAACCTTGGAATCCACCAGCTTGGGCACTGACGGCCACAGCGAGGCGGGCACCAGTGAGAACGAGGCGCCGAGCACCAGGATGGTGAGGTATGCAATCACTATGCCGCCCACAGCCGAGCCCTTGAACATAGGCAGCACAAAGGCAAACGTCAGGTGGCAGGCAATCAGCAGCAGCGAGCCGAGCACCAGCATAGTGGCAGCCTTGCCCTTATGGTCCACATAGCTGCCCAGGATGGGGGTGATGCCCACGGCCAGCAGCGGGAATACGGCGAAGATGGCCTCTGCCGACTGGCGCATATAGCCCATGTAGCAATAGACCACGAGAGCTACCACCGAGGTGATGAGCAGCCCGTACTTCAGGTTCTTTTTCTTCTGGAAATTGCTGGCAAATGCGGCAGCGGCAACCACAAGCATTATCACGTACTGCACGATGGTCACCGACTGGCCGGCCCAGAAGGAGTCACCCTCCGGAGCGGTGAGCGTCAGGTTACACTGCAGCATGTTGACCGCGTATTTCTGGAAGGGGAAGATGGCCGAGTAGTAGAGCACACACAGCAGAGCCACGAGCCAGAAGCCGCTGGAGGTGAGAATCTTGCCGATGTCGCTTATCTTGAACTGGTCGTCCTTCTCCTCTGCCTCGCCGGTCTGGGCGTCGAGCTTGCGGTCCATGAAGAAATATACGATAAACATTATCAACGCAATACACAGCAGCACCACGCCGAAGGCCACCGAGCGGCTAACGCTTACATCCTCGCCCAGATGTGCAAAGAAGGGCGAGAAAATCATGCAGGTGGCCACGCCAAGGCGAGCCAGCGCCATCTCTGAACCCATAGCCAATGCCATCTCGCGGCCCTTGAACCACTTCACGATTCCGCGGCTCACCGTGATGCCGGCCATCTCCACGCCGCAGCCGAAAATCATGAAGCCCACGGCGGCAAACTTGGCCGAGGCGGGCATGCCCTCATAGAAAGGCGATACGCCCAGCTCGTCAAATCCGGGTATGTAGTTGAGGTTGTTTGTGAACCACGTCTCCAGTCCGCTGCCCGCGAACGACTCGCTTACAGCGTACCATTTTATCACGGCACCCACAAGCATCACTATGCCCGAGAGCACGGCGGTGAAACGGACGCCCATCTTGTCGAGTATGATACCCGCAAAGATGAGGAAGAACACAAACACGTTGAGGAACACCTCAGAACCCTGCATAGTGCCGAAGGCCGTGGAGTCCCCCCCGCGGGTGGTCTCCATCAGGTCCTTGATGGGAGAGAGGATGTCCATGAAGATGTAGCTGCAGAACATGGCCAGGGCCAGCAGCAGCAGGGCGGTCCAGCGCATTGCAGAGCTGTCGCGCAGTGTCTTGCGAATTGTGTCAGTCATAGTTTATGTTGTTTTATAGTTGTCGTGTTATTGTCAACCAAATCTCGGCAAATATAATCAAAAATCCTCGTATCCCTACCTTATTTAATATAAAAAGATATTTTTCGCCCGTTTTTTGTTCCTTTTTGAGCCTGAATAGCACTGCGAAAGCCGTCCTCTTCGCTACGAACCCCCAGCGGAAACAGCCAAACCCCCATCTCCCTGCAACAAACCCCGTGGAGCCGCCGAAAAAAAGCGAGCGGAGTAAAATGCGTTCCCGATTTACTTTTCGTTGAATGCCCATTTACTTTTCGTTAAATCGGGAACGCAAATACTTCCGCACGCTTTTTTTTCATTTCTTCACGCATTTTTTCTGTTTCCTCGCGCTCTTTCCTCGCGTCTCTTCGGCTTTTTCTCATCTCCCCACGCGATATTTTCGCAGGAGCACATGTTCTCCCCGGTGGCCGTAGGGCCGGGGGCGTACTATATTCCCCCTCTCGTTCCCTCGTTTTGCATTAAAAATTGAGATTTCTTGCATATTTTTCACTATTTTTTCAATAAATGGCGTGTTTTTGTTTGGATTGCCAAAAGAAAACACTACTTTTGTAACTTAAAATGGAGTAATATGGCGCAAGAGGTCGAAACAGAAAAAACTCAGGACTCAAAGACCAGTGCCCAGTTGCCTGCGGTCAAAGCAGAAAAGGCCGTTGAGATAGACATTGAGCGAGTGCTGCGCGACAAAATGGGCAGCAAGGCGCGCTATGTGCCTCGCTCCGTGGTGCGCTGGCTGAAGAAAATCATCCATCAGGATGATATGAACGGCTTCTTCCGCGCCCACAAGGATGAGGAGGGCGTGCAGTGGCTCAAGTCGGTGGTGGAGTACGCTGACATGCGCATCACCGTGCACGGCCTCGAAAATCTGCCCACCGACTCCGCCCATCGCTACACTTTCGCCAGCAATCATCCGCTGGGCGGCATTGACGGCGTGGCCCTCGGCGCAATCCTCGGCGAGCACTACGACGGCAACATACGCTATCTGCTCAACGACATACTGATGAACCTGCCGGGCTTGCGTCCGCTGGGCGTGGCTGTCAACGTGACAGGCTCGCAGGGGCGCGAGGCAATGCTCAAGGTTGACGAGGTGTTCGCCTCTGACTACCAGCTCATTATGTTTCCTGCGCAGCTCTGCTCCCGCATGATTAAGGGTCGTGTGCAGGACCTGCCGTGGAAGAAGGCCGTGGTGCAGAAGAGTGTGCAGCACCAGCGCGACATAGTGCCCATCCATTTCAGCGGTCAGAACAGCAAGCGCTTCTACCGCATCGCCAACTGGAGCAAGCGTCTCGGACTCAAGGTCAATGTTGCGATGCTCTTCCTCGTCGACGAGCTCTACCGCAATATGCACAAGCCATTCGAGGTGCACATAGGCAAGCCCATCCCTTGGCAGACCTTCACCAGCGACCGCTCCTACTCCGACTGGGCCCAATGGGTGCGCGCCCAGGTCTATGAACTGAAGAAGTAGAATGACCCTAAAGACCTTAAAAGACCTTAAAGACCTTAATAAAAATATGGAACCGATTATCCCTCCTATCGACAAGCAGGTGCTCAAGGCCGAGCTGACTCCCGAGCGACAGTTGCGCCGTACCAACAAGAGCAACAACGAGATATACATCGTTACGTGGCAGGACTCGCCCAACGTGGTGAAGGAGATAGGCCGTCTGCGCGAGATAGCCTTCCGCGCTGCAGGTGGTGGCACGGGCAAGGCTCTCGACCTCGACGATTTCGACACCTGCCCCAATCCCTACAAGCAGCTCATCGTGTGGAATCCCGAGGATGAGGAGATAATCGGAGGCTACCGTTTCTTCCCAGGCAACGAGATAACGCTCGATGCCAACGGCCAGCCGGCTCTCGCCACGAGCCACATGTTCCATTTCTCCGACCATTTTATTCGCGACTATATGCCGCAGACCATAGAGTTGGGGCGCTCCTTCGTCACCTTGGAGTATCAGAACACAGGGCGTTCGCTGGCCAAGAGTCTCTTTGCTCTCGACAACCTATGGGACGGCCTCGGTGCGCTCATCGTGGCTGTGCCCAACCTCAAATATTTCTTCGGCAAGGTGACCATGTATCCCAGCTTCAGCCGTGTGGGGCGCGACATGATTCTTTATTTCCTTCACAAGCATTTTGGTGACAAGGACCACCTTGTCACGCCCCTCAAGCCCCTGCTGCTCGACACCCCCCCGGAGCGTCTCGCGTCGCTCCTCCATGAGGACGATTTCAAGGCCGACTACCGTCTCCTCAACGCCGAGGTGCGCAAGCTCGGCTTCAATATCCCCCCTCTCGTCAATGCCTATATGAGTCTCTCGCCCACCATGAAGGTCTTCGGCACCGCCATCAACGATGAGTTCGGCAACGTGGAGGAGACGGGCATCCTCATCGCCGTCGATGAGATCCTCGCCGAGAAGCGCGTCCGCCATATTGACTCCTACGTCCGCGAGCACCCCGAGTCCGCCGAGCTCCTCGGCAATGTCCTCAATCCCCCGTTCAAGAAGTAGGGGGAGTAGAGTTTCCATAAGCAACGTAACCCCTGCAAATGAATGGATAGAGAAGCAGCCCTGACGGGGCGACAGATTATTGTGACTCCTCCTCGCGCGCGCGAAAATAATATAAGGTAAGGGAGGGAATGAATAATATTCAGTTTTCGGGGCACAAATGCTGCGCAAGCGAATAAAAGTGCGCATGATATTCAGAAAAAGCTTTTTTTTGTGCCAAAAAACTTGGAGTGAATAGAAAAATGTGTATTTTTGCCTATCAATACATAACTATGAGAAGACAATTTTTTTATTAACCTTTTTAAATTTTACGCGTATGAAAAAGATTTATTCTTTAATTGCACTGATTGCAATGTTTGTTGCAGCAGTGAGCGTTAGTGCGCAGAAGTATCACCTCGTTCAGAAGGCTGATGCGCCCGTAATGGGTACTACTTATGCGCTCTATAACGCAAGCTCGGTCCCCCAGCCTTTTGCCAACGCCACCAATGGTACTGGCATCTCTCTGGTTGACGACACTTACCTCTGGCAGTTTGAGGCCACCGGTGAGAAGTCCGACGATGGCTATGACCTCTATGTTCTCAAGAATGTAGGCAAGGATGGCTATTGGCAGGAGTGTCCTTTTGAAGATTATTTCTGGGAGGACAGTGGTAACCCCTACGATGGTTACGACTACTTCAGCTATGCCGGTATCAATGCCGAGTTCGGTGATAAGGCTACTGCTTGCCGCTTCACCTTGATGCAGGCTGGCTCTGAGGATAGCTGGCGTGCTCAGGTAAGAGAAGGTGACTCTGCTGATGGCTTTGTGCTTGCCCGTAACAAGACTGTAGAGGGTCGAGAAGGATCCAGCAGTAGTGCCGTAGGAACAACCTTCCAGTTCAAGCTTGGCTATCAGGGCGAGAACCTCGCTTTCGAGCCTTGGAACGAATACGTTTCCTGGCAGCTGTGGACTGTTGAGTTGAACGGCCCAAAGGACAAACTGCAGGAGCTCGTTGACCTCATCGCTGAGGCCGACATCACTTACTTGAAGGGTGATGACCCAGGTATGTATAACGCTGCACTGGTAGATGCTTTCAATGAAGCTTACGAAGCTGGTGTTGAGGCCCTCGTTGAGCCCGGCACTACCGACGATCAGTTCAATGAATTGTATGAGACTCTCTTGGCAGCCCGTGAGGCTCTTAGCGGTGACAGTGCCATCAATCCTGTAAAGGAAGGTTACTACTTCATCGTCAGCGGTTACAGCGAGTTCTTCAAGCAGCAGAACATTGAGAAAGGCGTTTATGTTAAGGACGTAACAAGTCCCGTAAGATGGATGGACTTTGACCAGAGCAAAGCTGCTGAGAACAAAAGTTATGATTTCATCTGGAAAATTACTCCGTATGGTGACGGCGATGCTGAGCACTGGAGGTTGACCAATGTCCTTTACAACTATGACTATGATGGTCCTAAAGAAGATGGTTATTCCAAAAAGTGCTATGTTGTGGAGCACTCCACTCGCCCGATTACTTTCAAGTCTCTTGGCCAGAGCCAGTGGTTGATTGCCAACACCTTCAATACTCACGGTATGCACACCGAGAGCCACAGTGGTGGTGCAGGCAAGAACGGCGACATCGTAACTTGGGACACCGGTGCTGACAATGGTTCCGCATGGTTCCTCCGCACTATTACTGATCAGGAGTTCATTGATGCTGCCATCGCATATCGTGCTCAGCGGGAGCTCATAGCTTCTGTAGATCCTATCGTCAAGGAGGCTAACGCCCTCTACGACAAGCTCTTCGAGGTTGCTCCCGACTTTACTGCTCCGCTCATCACTGAAGCCGACGATTACAAGGCTCCGGGCGAGGAAGGCTGCCAGTTCTTCTCTAACTGCAAGGAGGCTGTTGAGGGTCGCTATGCAGCCCTTATCGACGGCAACATCCGTGCCACTTGGAATGAGGTTGACGGCGAATGGCAAGACACCCATGCTGCCACTAACTATGGCCCCGACCACTTGCAGGCATTCTTCCACTCGAAGTACAACTCATTCGCTTGGCCCGATGCTCACCAGGACAAGACTCCTTACCTGGCAGTAGATATCAGCAAGACTCCTGTAAGCGAGTTCGTGCTCCGCACTGCCCGCCGTTTCAACGCTGGCACTACCGACACCACCAGAACCGACGTGCTGAGCCAGCCCATCCAGATTGCCATCTATGCAAGCAACGATACCACCGGCTACACCAAGGGTACCGACACCTGGGAGAAGATAACCACTATCAATCCTTACACCGTTGCCGGTGGCCAGTACTATGTATCCAACATCATCCAGCTCGGCAAGCAGTATAAGTATCTCCGCTTCGATATGGAGCAGATGAGTGGTAACACCGCTTACTTCACCTACAGTGAGTTCAATCTCTATCCCGCTACTATCAGCGAGGAGCTCTCACAGTACTACTATGTTGACGGCATGAAGGACGCAGCCGACGCTCTGAAGGCACAGGTTGACGCTGCCCACAAGGCTGTGGACGAGGGCACTGTTACTGAGCAGACTATCACTGACCTTCAGGATGCACTCGCTGCAGTGAAGGCTCTCTATGCTGACGCCAGCGGCCTGCTCGCTCAGATTGCTATAGCTGAGAAGGATGTTGCAGCTGCTGAGGTTGGTGACAACTACGGTAACATCAAGAACGATGCTACTATGAGTTCATATCAGGCTGCTATCCGTGACGCCAAGGCTATTGACATCGAGGGCGCACTCGACAAGGTTGCTATCGACAATGCCATCAAGAGCCTGAAGGATGCTCAGTATGCAATGCTCGATGATATGGTTAAGCCCGAGCCCGGCAAGTGGTATCGCATCATCAACAACTACCGCGAAGAGGGCGCATATTGCCTCGACGGTACTGTATATGTAAACGTTGCCGGCAACACTGGTAATGTAACCTGGCTGACCAACACTGACGGTTCCCTCGATGAGAACGCTACCGCTATGTGGCAGTTCATCCCCGTTGAGGGTGCTGAGAAGCCCAACATCTTCTACATCCAGAACATGGGTACCGGTCTCTATATCGGTAATGAGAGCGCAAACGCTCGCTCGGTTACTACCACTATTTCTAAGGAGCCTATCCCGTTTGAGCTGGGCTTCGTAGGTGGCAGCAACCTCTGTATCGTAAGCCAGAAGGACAACGACCAGGGCATTGGCCTCCACGCCGCTGCCGCAGGTAAGGCCGTTGTAGGATGGTATGCTGACGTTCCGGCTTCCATGTGGACCTTTGATGAGGTTGACTCAGAACTTGAGGGTGTTGTAGTTCCTGTACTCGAGGGTACTCGCGTTCAGACTCTGCCCTTCGCAACTGAGGGTCTTGCCGACATCAACGACGGCATCAGCTTCTACTCTGTAAGGAATATGACCAAGGCTACCAATGAGGCAGGCGAAGAGGTTACCACCGTTGAGCTCTTTGCGAACGATACCTTCGCTGCTGGTGAGCCGTTCGTAGTAGTAGTTGGAGAGGGCGTTACTGACCTGCTCGTTCCCGCTCCTACAACTGAGGACATTGTTGACGAACCCGGTACCGCTAACGGTCTCGTTGGCGCTCTCGGCATCACTGCTATCCCCGAAGGCAAGGCTTACTTCGCTAACGTTGCCGCTACTGAGGAAGAGGATGCATATGTAGAGCTTAAGGTTCTCAATGCAACTGCCAACATAGCTCCTCTCAAGGGTTATGTAGATCCCGCATACTTCGTTACTGAAGTTGAGGACGAAGAGACTGCTCTTACCTTCGAAGCCGTAGGTCTTGTATGGGCTGGCGATGACCGTGATCCCGCTGACGTTAACGGCGACGGCAACAAGAACACCGCCGACGTAGTGGCTGTTTACACCTTCATCGAGCAGGGTGAGAGCAGCGGCTTCGCTCGCGAGGCAGCTGACGTAAACGGTGACGGCAATGTCAACACCGCTGACGTAGTGGCTATC
>JAGCYL010000075.1 GCA_017960825.1 Bacteroidaceae bacterium
ATATAGTTGCGCTTTGCCATCTCAACGGGTGAGAAGTCGCGCGTTCCCTTGGGAATACTTGGTTTGTTCATCGTTTTTCTTTTTTGTTTTTTTCTTTGCGGATTGTCAAGACAGCAGCTCCCACGAAGACAATGAGCAGCAGCACGATGGCTATGTATGCCACGGTCTCGGTGATGCCTACGGAGGCGGGCTTGTACTCCATGTGGATGGTGTGCTTGCCGGCGGGCACGTAGGCAGCGCGGAGGACATAGTCCACGCGACCGAGCTCCAAGGGCTGTCCGTCGAGGGTGGCTGTCCATCCGGGATAGTATATCTCGGAGAAGACGAGTACTCCTCCGGTGGCAGACTCTACGTCATAGTCGAGTTCGTTGGGCTCATACTTTGTGAGCGTCGCCTTAGCCGTGGAGTCGATGGCGGCAGGATGGTCGAGGACACTCTTGAAGGAATTGTCGGCCACTGCCTGCGTGCGCAGGTCGGTGGTGGAGAGGGCGGCAATCTCTTCGTTGGGAGTGGCGACAAAGTTGACGGCACTGACAAACCAGGCGTTGCCCATGGCGAAGGGATTCTGCACGGCAAACTTGCGACCCTCGCCTGCGCTGACGATGAAGTACTTGTCGTTGAGCATATTGAGCACGGGGAAGAGGCTGTCGCCCTTGACGGCGGTGAGGTCGCCCTGGCTGTCGTTGAATGCCTTGATGACGGCGTTCATCTCATTGCCTATGTGGCGGTCGATAAGGTCCTGATAGCGGCCCAGCTTGACGGCACTGTATCCGCCGATGCTCTTGTGGAAGTAGGATGTCTCGTTCTCGTTGAAGGTGTTGGTGGTGAAATTGAGGACACGGTAAGAGAGGCCTGTGTCCTGCAGTATCTGCTCGTCGGCCTCAGTCTTGACGAAGGCGTTCTGTATGTCCTCGGGCATGACGAACATATCGTCGTTGAGATAGCGCTTGTTGACACCATACATATCTACGAGGCAGAGCACGGCGAGTGCAGCGACGGCAACGACAGACTTAATCTTTTGCTTGGCATAGAGCCACACGAAGGCTGCACCGAGAATCACGTAGAGAAGGGTGCGCCAGGCGTCGGAGCTAAAAATGGCCTGACGTACATTGACGATATCGGCAAGGATGTCGGGATATTGGCTCAGCTGCGCGAGTTCGTTGCGAGAGGTGAAGGGCTCGTTGAGGCTGGGGAAGAGGGCATAGAGCAGCGCAGCTCCGCCTACGATGGCAAGGCTGGTCCAGAATTTCCACAGATTCTTGCCCAGGGCTTCAGCACGCTCCTTGAGCACCTTGGCCAGGGCCATGATGCCAAGCAGGGGTATGGTGAACTCGGCTATCACGAGAATGGACGAGACGGTGCGGAACTTATTGTAGAGCGGAACATTGTCGATGCACCACTGCGTGAAGCCCATGAAGTTATGGCCCCACGAGAGGAGAACAGAGAGAATGGTGGCGACCAAAAGAGCCCATTTCATCGGGCCTTTTACTACGAAGAGACCAAGGATGAAAAGGAAGAAAATGATGGCGCCCACATATACGGGACCGGAGGTGCCGGGCTGGTCGCCCCAGTACATGCTGATTCCGTCGTAGTACTGAGAGTACTGGCCTTTCTCCATGGCTATGTCGCTGCGCGAGAGGGGCACGGAGGCACCGCCCTTGGCATTGGGAATGAGGAGGGTGAGTGTCTCGTCAATGCCATACGACCACTGGGTGATATACTCTGCGGTGAGGCCCGACTTATCAGAGGAACCCTCGGCAGCGAGTTCACTGCGTCCGCGCATGGTCTCCTTGCTGTACTCGTAGGTGTGGTAGAGGTTGGATAGGTTGGCGCAGATGGCAATGGCTGCCGCGATGAGCATGGTGGCAGTGCCCTTCCAGAAGGCTGCCATCTTTTTACCTCGCAGGGCAATAATGAGATAGGCAACCCACATCAGGCCCATAACAGGCAGGAAATAGTAGGTCATCTGCAGATGGTTGCTCAATATCTGGAAAGCAAGGAACAGGGCCAGGACAGCACCACCCCAGAGATAATGGACCATTGACCATTGACTATTGACCTTGGAGGTGGGCGCGGAGTCTTTGTCGGGCTCCTTGTCCTTGTGCCATACGCCCTTGAAGCATAGGACCATACCCGCAATGGTCGGGGGAATGAAGGCGAGAGTGAGCAGTTTCCAGATGTGGCCTGCACCTATTATAATAAAGAAATAGGAGGAGAATCCCCATGCTATGGCTCCGAGGACTGACAGCAGCGGCTTGTAGCCCATGGCGCGCATGAGGATGTAGAAACCTACGAGCAATATGAAAACATACATCACTACGGTGGGAAGACCGAGTTCATATACGCTGCGCATAGTGTCGAGAGTGGTGCGCGAGTCGTAGGACGGCGACATCTGATAGGTGGGCATGCCGCTAAAGAGGGCATTGGTCCAGCGTGTCTCTTCGCCGGTGCGCTCGTGGTATTGCGTCAGTTCCTGTCCGCTGCCTATGGCTCCAGTGTGGTCGGAGCCGGATAGCACAAGGCCGTCGCTGACAGGCGACAGGAAGTAAATAAAACCAATGACGATGAACAGCACTACGGCTGCTGCGTCGGGCCAAATCTTGGAAAATAAGCGTTGCATGGTTTGCTGTTTATGGTTTAGCGTTTGTTAGTATCTATAGTTGTCAGCCTTGAAGGGACCGTCGATGGGCACTCCGATGTATTCGGCTTGCTCGGGGGTGAGTTTGCTGAGATGGGCACCTATGCGCTCGAGGTGAAGGCGTGCGACCTCCTCGTCGAGTTTCTTGGGCAGGGTATAGACGCCCACTTCGTATTGA
>JAGCYL010000076.1 GCA_017960825.1 Bacteroidaceae bacterium
GGTCTTGGTGGTGCGCTTCACGTAGCTGAAATACTCGTCAACACGGTTCTGGCTGACATAGATATTCTTGACCGTGCTGAGGGCGTCGCGCGCCTCGTCGGTACCGGCATAATTGGTGAGGAGCTGGTCGAAAACGGCAAGGGCTTCGTTGTTCTGGTCGGTATTATAATATATGAGACCCATGTTCAGCAGGGCGGTCTTGACGAGGGTGTTCTGCGGATATTTGTTGCGGAAGTTGTTGAAGTACAGGAGTGCCATGTCGTTGTTGTCGCAGACGAGATAGGTGTTGCCCACCTCGAATAGTGCCTTGGGGGCCAGAGGCGACTCGTTGAAACGCTCGAATATCTGATTCAGATAGGTCAGTTTTTCGTGATACTTGCCCATGGCTCCGTATGACAGCGCCTTCTGATAGGTGGCATAGTCGGCATCAGCATCGTTGGACTCAATCACACGGTCGTAATACTTGATGGCATCGTTATACTTGCTCTCCAGATAGCAGCAGTCGCCCAAGCGGTTGTTGACATCGTTCACCTGGTGCTTGTCGATGGTGGCATCGGCCAGACGCTGGAAAATCTTGAAGTCGTCGGCAGCATCCGCTATGTTGTTTTTCTTCATGGAGATATAGCCGTGAGTGTATAGAGCCTGACGGTAATAGGGCGAGGTGGCGGCATTGCTGCTCACCATGAAGCGGTCCAAGGTCTTGGAGGCTGCATCCAAATCGCCCAGACGGTAGCGGGCTTCGGCATAGAGGTAGTAGGCATCCGTGGTGTATTTGGGCAGGGCGTTTATCTTGGCAGCCTTCTGGAAGTAGGTGGCCGCAGCTTTCATGTTGCCGGTGTTGAACACCTCGATACCACGGTTGATGACGATGCGCTGGTAGGCCTGGTTCATCACTGGCGAGCGGTCTTGGATTTTTTCTATCAGCGTGAGGGCGTCCTTGTAGTTGCGGGTGCTGAAATAGAGCGAGGTGAGTATCTCCTGCACCTCGGCCTTATGGGAAGTACGAGGATACTGTTGCAGGTAGTCCTCGAACGAACGTATCGACTCGTTATAGGGGTTGGCATTGAGCTCGTAGGAGAGCTTGGCGTAGTTGAACAAGGCATCCTCTTTTATCTTGTGGTCGAAGTCCATCTTCGAAGCCTGAAGGAACATGCTGCGGGCCTCGTTCTTGCGTCCAAGACGGATGTCCACATCACCCAAGACATAGAGCGCATGTTGTGCCACGCTGTCCACGCACACCGTCTTCTTCGAGAGGTAGTACTGCGCCGAATCGTACTGGTGGAGCATATAATGGCAGTAGCCTATCTGGTAGTAGCTGTCCTGCGGGGTGCAGGAGGCCATCAGGGCCGCAGTGTTGCTCTTCTTGCCTTTGTACTGTCCGCCTCCGGCTATCGCCTGTGCGGGGTCAGTGCCTTCATCGGTGTCGCGGTTGCGCATGGCGGCGGAATAATAGTCTAGGGCGTTCTTGTACTCACCACGGTTGAAGTACACCTCGGCCACCATCTGCCGTATTTCGTTTTTCTTGAACACATCCTCTTCTAACAAAAGGGTCGGAGCCAACTGCAGCAGCTCGTCGTCTTTGCCCAGATAGTAATAGATGCGGGCAATGTACGAAGGCACTATCTTAGCAAAGCGATGGTCCGACTGCAACTTCTGAAAGTTGCGCAGAGCCAGGTCATACTTGCCATCCATGTATTGCAGGTGGGCATAGTAATAAAGAGCCGCACTGGTATATTTCGACTTGCCGTTGATTTCCTGCGAGAAGTACTTCTTCGCCTCGTTGTAGTCCTCGTCGTTGAAGTAGCAGTAGCCCACCTTGAAGTTGTACTCGCTACGATGGCCATACTCCACTTCGCGCGACTGCACCTTCTTGTAGTACTTTAGCGCCTTCTCGTAGTCTCCGGCGGCATAGTGGTAGTTCCCCAGATAGAAATTGGCCATATTACAATGGGCACTTTGCGGATAGAGGCGGAGGAACTCCGTCAGACGGAAGTCGGCATCGTTGTTGTTCAACTTCTCAGCACATACGGCAGCGAAGTAGCGCGACTCGGTCGCAATCTGCTCATCGTAAGCCAGCGCATCAACAGTCAGTTTGTCAAACAAATTCTGAGCCGACGCATATTTTTCCTTCTGATATAGGTCCACGGCCTGACGGTAGATTTGACGTATTGACTCATCCGAGGACGACTTCTGCGCAAAAACAGAGGGCATAGCCAATGTCATTGCAGCAATAACTATTAGAATCTTAACTCGTTGCATAATCAATGATTACTTTATTCAGAACGTAAAAATACTAATAAATAATAAAATACCCGTTCACGCGCACGTTCTTTTTTTAACAGCACAATGTTAGTTCCTCAAAACCGTTCTATCTGTAAGTAAAAATTGGGAATTGAGCTGCCTCACTCGGACAATTCTCAACTCCCAATTCTTATTCTATACCACTAATTCAATCAGTATCTTAAGAAGAAAGGTTGGTCGTCAGTTGGCTGCTGTGGCTTGGGCTGCCAGGGGCCGTGCATCAGGAAGCCCGTGGCGGGCGACGGGGTGACGGTGTATTGTAGCTGTCCCTCTGGGTTGATGAGTATGAAATAGGGATAGGCCACCACCTGATAGTGCTCCAGCAACTTGTAGTTGCCGTTGAAGTGCAGCCACGTCCAGTTGTACTTCGGCCCTTTCTTGGTGTTTTTCAGGAAATGATACATCTTCTGGAACTCGCGGTCGCAGCAGATGGTGACAAACTCCACGTTCTTATTCTTGGCATAGACGCTGTCTTTGAAATGCGCCATGGTCTCTATCTCTGCAATGCAGTTGGGGTCTCCCACCCGCACGAAGGCCAGATACACCCATTTGCCCTTCATGCTCTCCAGCGTGACGATACGCTTGTCCACATCGGGCAATGCAAAGACCGGCACTTCCGACCCCTCCTCGTTACTGCGCAGGCTTGCTGCAAGCCGCTGGGCCAACTCCTTATGCTCTGGGAACTTGCTCTGCGCCCCCAGCATCTCTATCATCCTCACCACCTTGTCAGCCTCATAATAGCGGTTCTGATAATAAGCCTCTTGCAAGGCTTCCAAAGCCACCAACTCTCGCACTTGCTCGTTACGCAGCAGGGTATCCGTGCCTATCGAATCCATGAATACGTTGAGGTTTAGCGTATTGACCCAATAACCCAACTGCCAAGCGGGTATCTTGTTCGTACCCTTCGAAAGGCAGTTGGCAAACAGGGTGGTGAAGAACGACATGTAGTTGTCGTCATAATACAGTATAGGCTGGTCTTTGATATATCGGTTGAACATCTGGCGGCGGGTGTCGAAGTGGAAGCTGTACTTCATACTGGCCAGCTGGTAACGCTTGTAGCGGTTGAAGAACTCGTTCTTGGTGTCGGGAGCCTTCTTCGCCACCTCCAACTCTAAGCTGTCGAAATAACGTTTCTGCGGGCGAAAACGGGCATCAAAATAAATCCTGTGGGCATCGATAAAGTCCGCCACCACGGCCTCGAAATTCGATATCATGCCATTCAATTCGTCTGCCGGCATATTGACGAACTCCAACGGCAACACCTCAGGAGCCAGATACACATTGCGCTTCTCATTCACATCCCAGTCGAAGCGAGGCACATACACCTCATAGTCACGTCCTGGCTCCACAAAGAACGACTGGCTGTAGTTCTCAATCTGCAATATCATCATGGTGGGGTAATTGGCATAGGCCTTGAGCTCAAAGGTACGGTTGCTGCTGATAACGGCCTGGTCCACTGCCACCTCACTGCGGGTCAGCATGTCGCTATAGCGATACAGAAACACCTCCTTGCCTGCACCGTTCACCACCTCGCCACGGATGGTGATGTTGGTTTGAGCCCCGACAGCACCAGCAAAAAGCATAAACAAAGCTACGCTGAACAATTTGATTGAATGACTCATATCCCTTAGTTTATTATTGTTGATATGTTGATACTTTGAAAAAGGTTAAGAATAGGCACTCTTCTTTTTGTTTATTTAACGAACCTTCCGAAAAAATATTGCCCTCGGCGCAACTTTTTCTTGCCTTTCTTTCAAATGCCCACGCCCTACCTCGAACTAATCGAGAAATGGTTCAGGCAAATGGGAACACAATTATTCGAAAAAAAAGTGTATCTTTGCAGCATGAATCTAGTCGACAGTTGCGCGCTGAGAAAAGAGCCAAGCGGCTGATTCTGCATTGTTAAACCCAAAATAAATAAAAGATGAAAAAGTACATTTGCGACATCTGCCACTACGAGTACGACCCTGCCAAAGGCGACCCCGACAACGGCATCGCCCCCGGCACTGCCTTCGAAGACCTCCCTGCCGACTGGGTGTGTCCCCTTTGCGGCGTGGGTAAGGAAGACTTCAGCCCTGCCAAATAGCAGTAGTGGAGAATGAGGGTTGAGCCTTGAACGGCACCCTTTTGCGTCAGCCAAGGACCAACCCTCTATCCTCAAATTGCCATGTTCCTGCACATCGACTGCAACTCCTACTTTGCCTCTTGCGAAGTAGCCACGCGCCCAGGCCTGGAAGGAAAGCCTGTCGTAGTGGCCAACGACAACGAGGCGGGGGGAGGTGTTATATTGGCACTCACTCCCGAAGCCAAAGCTTTGGGGCTGAAGCGCGGCATTCCCCTCTTCAAGGTGCGGAGCCTCCTCCGGCTGAACAACGTGGAAATCTGCCCCGTTGACCACAAGAAATACCGCCGCATATCGCGGCAAATCATGGATGCGGTGAAACAGCAGGACATCGTGCTGGACTTTGTGCAGTATTCTGTCGACGAGTTCTTTGGTTCCCTCCCCATTGAGGAGCCCGACGAGGTGCGCCGCTATGTGCGCCAGGTGATGGAGATGATTACCTCAACCACCCATATACCTGTCAGCTGCGGCTGCTCGCAGAGTTACACCCTCGCCAAAGTGGCCACCCATTACGCCAAACACTACAAAGGATACCACGGCATCTGCGTCCTCACTCCGGAAAAGCGCCGCAAGGCACTCTCCATGCTCGACATTTCCGATGTCTGGGGAATCGGCCGCAAGAACCAGAAGAAGCTCATCGAGCAAGGCATACGCACAGCACAGGACTTTGCCGACTGCGACGAGCGTCTGGTGCAGAACCTTTTCTCCGTAACCGGAGTGCGTACCTGGCAGGAGTTGCGAGGCATCCCCTGCATCGACCTCAGCCGACCCGAACGCCAACGCAGCATCATGCAGAGCCGCACCTTTGCCTATATGACTGACAACATTGAGGACCTACGGCAGTCCGTGCGCAATTTTGCCTCCTCTTGTGCCTTGAAATTGCGCGAGCAGCACAGCGTCTGCCGCACATTGCAGGTGTTTCTTTCCACCAACCGCCACCGCGACGACCTAGCACAATACCGCAACAGTGCAGCCGTGCGTCTCCCCTCCCCCACCTCCGACACCCCCACCCTAACGAAAGCCGCCTTGGCGGCACTGGACGAAGTCTACCGCAAAGGCTACCTCTACAAACAGGCGGGCGTGATTCTGCACGACATCAGCGACGAAGAAGGCATGCAACTCGACCTCTTCAGCGCACCCGAAGACGAACGCCGCCGCCGACTGATGCAGGTGGCCGACACACTGAACAAAAAGTTCGGCGACGACACCATAACACTCGGCAGCAACACCGAGCATTCCTCCTTAGACTTGCCAGAAGAGGATGACTAGATAATAGATGTCCGAATCAGGAAATAGGATACTATAAGAGGCCACGCTGACGCAACGACTCTACATACTTCTCTTTGTAGGGGAAAGGGCCGTCGCCGTCGGTGGCGCCGCCGTGGTAGCGGAAGCAGACGTGGGAGGAGAAGGGTATAGTGTAGTAAGTATGTAACTGTCTCTCTTTATCCTCCTCGGTGTAAGGGGTGAGCGACACACCAAACCAGAAACTGCCAAAGCCACTCGTGAGGTACCTGAACAGCACCAAACCTGTGGGCTTGTAGATTATCAGCTTGTCGCAGTGGAGCGTTTTCAGCACCCTGTCTATGCTGTCCGACGGTATCGTGGCAAGGACACTGGAATCCACCGTGCAGGAGTCCTTGACGATAGGGTTTCCCCAATAGGTGTAAATCGAGTCGATACACGTCAGGCCAAC
>JAGCYL010000077.1 GCA_017960825.1 Bacteroidaceae bacterium
ACCATCACCAGAAAGCCTATAAGATGACAGCGACTCTTTCAGCCCAAAAAGATTGACGTGGAGATAAGGGAAGAAATGGAAGAAAACCTAAAGGGATGCTTTTCTGCTCAGTTCATACGCCGTTATTGTTTAGGGGACTTGTCTGTCCGCATTTAGCACTTGCCTGAGGTTCAGGAGTCCTGCCACTTGCGGAGCAATGTTCTTGTCTTGTGCCTATCATCGGACGACAGTCGTGCCAGTTTGCCAGCATATCCCTATGCTGCATAATATGCCACACTTTCTATTCCCCGTCCTTGCACCATCGCTCCCAGCTGCTCCTCTTCCGCGTGACGGGCTGTGAACGCCGATAAACGCTACCTCCCGACGTGGCCTCCGCCATACGCTCGCGAACTGGATTAGTCCGGTTAAACAGTTATTTTCACTTACAAAGATAGACATTCTTTTTGATTTCCACCAAATTTCCGAGCGGAAAAAATGTTATATATATAATGTATGTGGATTTTTTTATCTATTTTTGCAGTTTGAAATCAAAATGGCGTGTTTCCAAACTGCAGGAACCGCTTACCAGACAAACGACGATTATGTTCAGAATGCCCCCTATAACGAAAAACCTGCTGGTGATAAACATTCTGCTTTATCTTGCCACGGGCTTGCTGCGCAACAGCGGTATTGACCTCAACGACCTGCTGGGCTTGCATTTTTTCAAGTCCGACAATTTCATGGTCTATCAGCTGTTCACCTATATGTTCATGCACGCCAACTTTGAGCACATTTTCTTCAACATGCTGGCCTTTTGGATGTTCGGCCGCATCTTGGAGCAGGCGTGGGGCGCCAAGAAATACTTGATTTTCTACCTTGTATGTGGCGTCGGCGCCGGTCTTTGCCAGGAGGTGGCTCAGTATATCGAATACACCACCCAGCACATGGGGGATTATGCCGTGGTCAGCGACGGAGTGTCGCAGATACCTATGAAGGAGTACCTGCGCATGTGGACCACCGTGGGTGCCTCAGGCGCCGTCTATGGCATCCTGCTGGGCTTCGGCATGACATTCCCCAACGAGCGCGTCATGCTGCTTATCCCACCCATGCCCTTGAAGGCTAAGTGGCTGGTGATAGGCTACGCAGCCATTGAGCTGCTCTCGGGCCTCGGCTCAAGCGGCAGCAATGTGGCTCACTTCGCCCACCTGGGCGGTATGCTGTTTGGCCTGGCACTGATACTCTACTGGCGCCACAAGTCAGGCATAGGGCGAGGCGGCTTCAGCAGCTGGCAGGAGTACAAGCCCAAGAAGAGCATGTGGGAGCGTGTGCGCAAGACCGAGACGCCGAAGGCTAAGAAGGCAAAAAACGACGATTCCATCGATGAATATGCCGATGAGCTGGCTCAGCGTAGGGTGCGCCAGGCTGAGGTGGACCGCATACTGGAGAAAGTGAAGCGCTCGGGCTACGATTGCCTGACCGAAAAGGAGAAAAAGACAATATTCGACTTTAGAAACAGGTAGCACATACACCTTATTATATATATAAGGAGGATGAAGTAAGGAGAGCAGGATGAAGAAGGTTCATAAACATATAGGCCGCGTATTTATAAAGCTGCTGCTGGCTGTCAACATATTGGTGATAGTTATGTTGCTGCTGTCGGCTTTTGGCGGCCATATCAACCCCCACACTTTCGGATGGGAGGTGTCGCTGGGCCTGCTGTTCCCCTTTCTGGCCGTTGCGACCTTTATCTTTATGATTGCCTGGCTCATTGCCGGCTCCAAGAAATGGCTCTGGAGCTTCGGCGCCCTGCTGCTGTGCGTGTTCAAGCTGCATACCTATTGCCCCGTCAGCATGCCGCAACCTGTGCCCAAGGGCAGCATCAAGGTGGTGAGCTACAATACCTATGGTCTTGGCTATGGAATGAAGGACTCGGCGGCGCAAGCGCAGATGATGGACTATCTGCGCCATAGTGACGCTGACCTGCTCTGCGCTCAGGAGAGTAACTATAACCTGAAGCACAAACAGGCGGTGGAGGAGGCTGTGGCTCATTGGCAGTACACGGATTCGGTCTTTTCCAGCAAGTCGTGGAATGCATTGACTATCTATTCCAAATATCCGATACTTGATCGCCATATTATCCACTCTCCATCGCCTGGTCACATGTGTGTGGTCTATCGCGTTAAGATAGAGAGCGATACGGTGTATGTGGTGAACTGCCATTTTATCTCAAACTCCATAAATCCGGAGGACAAAGCCACCTATCAGAAACTGGTGACTATCTCTGACCGCGACAGTACAAGTGAGGACTTCCTGCGCCTTGGCCGTAAGGTCAACGATGCCGGACTGCGTCGCGCAGATCAGGCCGACTCGCTGGCCCGCTATCTGGAGCAGTTGGCCGACAAACCGGTGATAGTGTGTGGCGACTTCAATGAGTCGCCCCTGGGATATGTACACACCCGGCTGTGCCGACTGCTGAACGATGCTTACACTGCCTCGGGCAATGGTCCTGGCATTACCTACCATCTTAATAAGATGTACTTCCGCCTCGACAACATCCTCTGCAGTCGTCACTGGCGCTCCTTCGGGGCGAGGGTTGACAACAGGCAGAAGATGTCGGACCACTACCCCATTGAAGCGTGGCTAAAGCGTGTAAAAGAGTAGCAAAATGATACCGGGCGTTGTCAAAAACGGCAAAAAATGCCTCGAATTAGTGAAATAAAGGACTCATAACATACCAAATAAGAAAAAAAGCATTACATTTGCACGCCTATTTACGCGAAGTTGCGTTTTGCAGCAGCGTATGTCGCACTGACAAATAACAAACAATAAATAAAATAACAAAATGCAAAACAAAGGATTTGTAAAAGTGTTTGCCGTGTTGCTTACACTTGTGTGCATCTACTATCTGTCGTTCTCCTTCGTGACCAGTCACTATGAGAGCAAGGCTGCCAAGATGGCTCCCGCAGTGGGCCAGCGCTATCTCGACTCAATGAAGAATGAGCGGGTGTGGATGTTTAAGACCCTCCAGGAGTGTCAGGAGTACCAGCTTGGTCTTGGCCTTGACCTGAAGGGCGGTATGGATGTTACCCTTGAGGTTTCTGTTCCTGACATCGTGAAGATTCTTGCTGCCGACAATGCCGACGATGCCAACTTCCTGAAGGCATACGAGCAGGCTCTGAAGCAGGCCAATGAGAGTCAGGACGACTTTATCACCTTGTTTATTAACGCTTATCAGGGCGTGGCAGGCAAGAACAAGCTTTCTGCCGTATTTGCCACCCAGCAACTGAGCGAGAAAATCAATGCGCAGTCGTCAGACAGCGACATTGAGAAGGTGCTGCGCGCAGAAGTTAAGGACGCTATCGACAACTCCTACAATGTGCTCCGCTCGCGTATCGACCGCTTCGGTGTGGCTCAGCCCAACATCCAGAAACTGGAGGGAAGCCTCGGCCGTATTATGGTGGAGATGCCTGGCGTAAAGGAGCCCGAGCGCGTGCGCAAACTGCTCCAGACCAGCGCCAACCTTGAGTTGTGGGAGACCTACAGCTTCCCCGACAGCTGGCCGGAGATTCAGGCTCTCGACACCAAGCTTGTGGGTGGTACCACTGATGCCGACAGCACCGCTGCCGCTGAGCCCGCTGCTGCCGATACTACCAAGGCCGGTATCCAGCTCAAGGCCGACAATAAGAAGGCTGCTGACGCAGAGCAACAGGCTGCCAATAAGAAGGCTCACCCGCTGCTCTCCATGCTGATGCCCGCGCAGAACTCACGCAGCGGTAGCGCCGTGATAGCCTACGTTATGTCATACGATACCGCTGAGGTCAACAAACTGCTCAACTCGCCCGAGGCTAAAGCTACTCTGCGCGGCGACCTGTCGCTCAAGTGGGGCGTGAAGGCCAGCGATATGTTCCCCAACGCTGACGTGTTTGAGCTCTATGCCATCCGCACCACTGCAGACGGCAAGGCTCCGCTGGAGGGTAATGCCATTACCGATGCCCGCGCTGACTTTGGCCAGGATGGCCGTCCCGAGGTGAATATGTCGATGAACAACGACGGTGCTCGCACCTGGGCTACCATCACCAAGAACAATATCGGCAAGGCCGTGGCTATTGTGCTCGACGGCGTTGTATATAGCGCTCCTAACGTAATGAGCGAGATCAACGGCGGCAACTCCCAGATTACCGGTAACTTCACCACCGAGGACACCAAGGACCTTGCTAACGTGCTGAAGGGCGGTAAGATGGACGCCCCCGTTAAGATTGTGCAGGACGACACTGTTGGTCCGTCGCTCGGTCAGGAGTCTATCAACAAGGGTATCATGTCGTGTATCGTGGCATTCGTGCTGCTGATGATTTACATGTGCTTGCTCTACGGCTTCCGTCCGGGTATGGTGGCCAACAGTGCGCTGATCATCAACTTCTTCTTTATCCTCGGTGTGCTTGCCTCGTTCCAGGCTGCGCTGACCATGAGCGGTATCGCCGGTATGGTGCTCACGCTCGGTATGGCGGTGGATGCCAACGTGCTTATCTATGAGCGTACCAAGGAAGAGCTCCGCGCTGGAAAGAAGATTAAGTCGGCTCTCGCTGACGGCTACGGCAATGCCTTCTCGGCCATCATCGACTCCAACGTGACTTCTATCATCACTGGTATCATCCTCTTTAACTTCGGTACAGGCCCCATCCGCGGTTTCGCCACCACTCTCATCATCGGTCTGCTGGCATCCGTATTCACCGCTGTATGGCTTACCCGTATAGTATTTGAGCACTTCCACAAGAAAGACAAGTGGCTCAACATCACTTTCACCACTCCGTTCTCCAAGAACATGATGCAGAACACGAAGTACAAGTTCATGTCTGCTTACAAGGTGAGCTTCGTGGTTTGGGCAGTGGCTCTGGTAGTATGCTTCGGTTCGTACTTCACTCGCGGACTGAGTGCCGGCATCGACTTCACGGGAGGTCGCAACTATACTGTGAAGTTTGAGAAGGAGGTTGTGCCTGAGACCGTGAAGAATCTCGTGGCTGCCAATGCCGGTGAGGCCAATGTGGCTGTGCTCGCCCTCGGCACCGACGGCAAGACAGTGCGCATCTCAACCAACTATAAGATTGACAGCAACGATCCCTCTGTGGACAACGAGATAGAGACTATCCTCTATAAGTCGCTCAAGGAAGGAAAACTACTTTCCGCCGGCGTACCTTTCGATCAGTTTAAGGATCGTGACAATCAGAGCGGTGGCTCCATCATCTCTTCCCAGAAGGTGGGTCCCTCTGTGGCAAAGGATGTAACCTATGGCGCTATCAAGGCTGTGATCTTCGCCCTCATCGCCATCTTCATCTATATCTTCATCCGCTTCCGCAACATCGCATTCTCCGTTGGTAGCACCGTGGGTCTTATCTGCGACTCGCTGCTCATCATCGGTACCTACTCGTTGCTTTGGGGCGTGATGCCGTTCAGCCTTGAGGTGGACCAGACGTTTATAGCGGCTGTGCTGACGTGTATCGGTTACTCCATCAACGATAAGGTGGTTATCTTCGACCGTATCCGTGAGTTCCTCAAGCTCTATCCCAAGCGCGACAAGCAGCTGCTCTTCAACCAGTCGCTCAACACCACCTTGGCTCGTACCATCAACACCTCAACCACCACATTGCTTGTGTTGCTGTGTATCTTCTTCCTCGGTGGCGACAGCATCCGCAGCTTCTCGTTCGCTATGATTCTCGGTGTAATCTACGGTACTCTCTCCTCACTCTTCATCGCAGCCCCGTTGGCATACCTCATCCTCGGCGGCAAGATTAAGCAGGAAGAAGTGGAGAAGGAAGCATAATTTCCACACTCTATATCTCTCGGGAGGCGCATCATCAATGGTGTGCCTCCCGAATTGCTTTATGCTCCACAATGCTCGGAAAAACTAAACAACATTCTGTTTGAGAGATGTTTTTTTGCGTATGTTATTTTTTCTTTGTAACTTCGCCGCCGTAATATAAAGTAGTAATATAGAAATTCTATTATATATGAAGAGTTATCGTCTGCTGAATAATGTGACTGGCTGGCTGATGTTTGCCGTGGCTGCAGTGGTTTACTGCATCACCAGTGAGCCTACGGCCAGTTTCTGGGACTGCCCCGAGTTTATCACTACTGGCTATCGCCTTGAAGTTGGTCATCCACCCGGCGCACCGTTCTTTATGCTGGTGGCCAATCTGTTCTCCCAGTTTGCCAGTGAGCCTGGACAGGTGGCCAAGATGGTCAACACTATGTCCGGACTGCTCAGCGCAGGCTGTATCCTGTTCCTGTTCTGGACAATCACCCACCTGCTTCGCCGTCTTATCTGCGAGAAGGGCGAGGTGAAGACCATGGTGCAGATGATTTCCATCATCGGCTCAGGAGTGGTCGGCTCGTTGGTTTATACTTTCAGCGACACCTTCTGGTTTAGCGCTGTGGAGGGTGAGGTATATGCTTTCTCATCGTTCTTTACAGCGTTGGTGTTCTGGCTTATGCTCAAATGGGAGGATAACGCCAACAAGCCCGGCGCTGACCGCTGGATAGTGCTGATAGCCTACCTGATGGGCCTGTCGATTGGCGTACACTTGCTCAACTTGCTGTGTATCCCTGCCAGGGTGCTCATATACTACTATCGCCGCTACCCGGGCGCTGCTGTCAAGGGCTCGCTGTTCGCATTGCTGCTTAGCTTCGTGCTCGTAGGCGTTATTCTCTATGGCGTGGTGCCTGGCATCGTGAGAGTGGGCGGGTGGTTCGAACTGCTGTTTGTGAATATGATGGGCATGCCGTTCAATACGGGCCTTATCGTGTACCTTATTATATTAGTATCTGTGGTGGTATGCGCCATCTGGTTCAGTCTGAAGGAGAAAGTGCTGAAGAAGACCAAGTGGCTCTTCATTGCCTCTGTAGTGCTCCTGGGTATTCCGTTCTTTGGAAGTGGCATATCTAGCATCTTGATAGGCTTGGTTATTGCAGCAGCGCTGTTCTACGCTCTCTTCATGGTTAAGAAAGTGGTGGCTAGCACTGACTTGCGCCGTGTGCTCAACACTACGCTTCTTTGCTTCCTCATGCTGATGATAGGCTACTCCACGTATGCGCTGATAATGATTCGCTCGGCTGCCAATCCGCCGATGGATCAGAACTCGCCCGAGGATATCTTCACTATTGGTGATTACCTCGCCCGCGACCAGTATGGATCAGCGCCATTGCTCTACGGTCCAACCTTCAACTCGCAGCTGGAGTGGCAGGTGGATCCCGAGGACGGCTCTCACCTTATTCCCAAGCGTACTGAGGGTAAGGATATCTACCAGTGCAAAGAGAAGACCAGCCCCGATGAGCCCGACAGCTACATCAAAGTTGGCAGCAAGACCGACTATGTGTATGCTCAGAATATGCTGTTTCCGCGTATATGGGATAGCGGCAAGGCCAATCAGTATAAGTCATGGCTCGGCGAGCTGCACTATAATTATGTGGATTATGATCCGGGCAATGGCCAAGTGCAGACACTGGAGATTCCTACGCAGATAGACAATCTCAGTTTCTTCGGCAGCTATCAGCTGGGCTTTATGTACTGGCGCTACTTTATGTGGAACTTCTGCGGACGTCAGAACGACATACAGGGTGCTGGCGAGACAGAGAACGGCAACTGGATTACCGGCATTTCGTTTATCGACAATATGCGCCTGGGCGACCAGAGCCAGTTGCCCGATGTGCTGAAAGAAAACAAGGGTCACAATGTTTATTACGCTCTTCCGCTGTTGCTCGGTTTGCTTGGCCTCTTCTGGCAGGCTTTCCGCGGACGCAAGGGCGGTCAGCAGTTCTGGGTAGTGTTCTTCCTTTTCTTTATGACGGGCATCGCTATCGTGGTATACCTCAATCAGACTCCCTCGCAGCCGCGTGAGAGGGACTATGCCTATGCAGGTTCCTTCTATGCTTTCGCTATTTGGGTAGGCATGGGTGTGGCCGCTATTATTGACTGGCTGAAGCGATTTAAGATAAGCAATCCTGTGGTGGCCACACTGGTTAGCGCGGTGTGCGTGCTTGTCCCGATACAAATGGCTTCGCAGAACTGGGACGACCACGACCGCAGCGGACGCTATGCTTGTCGCGACTTTGGGCAAAACTATCTCAACACTCTGCAGGAGGGAGTATATCCGATTATCTATACCAATGGCGACAACGATACCTTCCCTCTGTGGTATAACCAGGACGTTGAAGGTGTGCGCCAGGATGCTCGCGTCTGCAACCTCAGCTATCTGCAGACTGACTGGTACATAGACCAGATGTGTCGCCCGGCATATAGTTCGCCTGCTGTGCCTATCAGCTGGAGCAGGGCCGAGTATGTGACAGGGCAGAATGACTATGTGCGCATACAGCCTGAGTACAAGGCTGAGATACAGCGATTCTATGAGGAAGATCCCGAAACTGCACGTCAGCAGTTCGGCGACAATCCCTATGAGCTGAAGAATATCCTTAAATATTGGGTGCGCAATCCCGAAATCAATGTTATTCCTACCGACAGTATAGTAATAACTATCGACAAGGAGGCCGTGAAGCGCTCCAAGATGTTTATCGCTGACAGTACCGGCCAGATACCTGATCAGATGGTGATTGACCTCAAGGGTCGCAACGTGCTTTATAAGCCGTCGCTGATGATGCTCGAGATGATTGCCAACGCCAATTGGGAGCGCCCCATCTACTTTGCCACCACGGTCGGCCCCGACAACTTCCTCGGCCTGGAGGGCCACTTCGTGCAGGAGGGTCTTGCCTATCGTGTAACTCCGTTTGATGCCTTCGCCAATGGTATGACGGTGGATGTGGATAGGATGTACGACAATGTGATGAACAAGTATAAGTATGGCAACCTCAATCAGCCTGGCATATATATCGATGAGACTATGAGCCACATGTGTCTCTCTCATCGCCGCATGTTCTCCATCTTGGCCGACGAACTGGTAAAGAGGGGCGACCTCGAGAGGGCCAAGAAGGTGCTTGAGAAGTCTGACAAAGTGCTGCCCGAAAGCGTAGTCAGCTATGGCGATTATATCGGCGGCACCAACGACCTTGCCAAGGCTTGGGCTGCGGTGGGCAACAAGGCAAAGGCAGAAGAGTTACTTACGACCTTTGCCCGTACTGCGGAGCAATACCTTAACTGGTATCTAAACTATTCAGCAAAGCCTGTGCAGATGAGCGCTTACAGCTGCAATACATACATGACCAATCTCTACAGTGCTGTCCTCAGTCTGGAGAAGATAGGCAACGATGCTCTCTCCAAGAAGTACGCTGCTGTCTTTAACTCCTATTACGAGCGTCTTACTGCGGCAGGAGTGCAGCTGGACTTTTGAGGACTTGGTGAACCTGAATGACTGAGATATGATTATAGAGCAGCCGTCTTGGTTCTTGCGCATTATCTATCCTAATGCTCTCTGGCGGATAAAGCCGGAGGAGAGGGCTGTCTATCTTACTTTCGACGACGGTCCTATACCAGACATCACGCCCCGCGTGCTGGATCTCCTTGACCATTACGGAATAAAGGCTACGTTCTTCATGGTGGGCGACAATGTGAGGAAACACCCTGCAGAGTTTGAGATGGTGAAGGCCGCAGGCCATCGTATAGGCAACCATACTTTCAATCATCTTGGTGGTTTTACTACTACTACCAGAACCTATGTGAAAAATGTTCACAAGGCTGACGAGCTGCTCCACTCCAATCTCTTTCGCCCGCCTCATGGGTGGCTGCGCCATCTGCAGTACCATTTCCTTAAGCGTCACTACAAACTCGTGATGTGGGATCTCGTGACGCGCGACTACAGCAAGCGCCTCAATGCCGATGAAGTATATGAGAATGTAAAGCGCTATGCCCGCCCTGGTAGCATAATCACTTTCCACGACTCGCTGCGCTCGGCCGACAAGCTTTGGAGCGCTTTGCCCCGCAGTATAGAATGGCTGCAAAAAGAGGGATACGAGTTTAAGCTTATTCCATAAAAGATACATCAAAAGGATATGCGCCCGCAGTAGCAACCGTGGGCGCATATCCTTTGTTCGGCCTTATGCTTTGAAGACGTGATTGTATATCATGTCAACAGCTCCGGCATTCGACTTTATGTAATCGGCAGAGGCTGCGGAGGCCTTGGCAAGGAAGGAACTGTCGGATTCTAAGCGCTGCATGATAGCAGCAAAGTCCTCCTTGCCGTTGATCTCAAGGCATCCCCCTAGGGCAATAAGGTCGCGTGCCTCGCGGAAACGCTGGTTGTTAGGGCCGATAATTACCGGCACACCATAGACCGCAGCCTCCGCCACATTGTGTATGCCTACGCCAAAACCTCCCCCCACGTATGCTACCGTAGCATAACGATATATGGAGGAGAGTAGGCCGTAGCAGTCGATTATCATGCAATCGGCCTGTGCTGCCGTCTCAGCCGTGGCTTGACTATAGCGTACTGATCTACGCTGCAACTTACCTTCTATCTCGGCGAGATGACTGTCGTTGACTACATGAGGGGCAATGATGAGCCGTTGGTTAGGGTGGTTGTTGAAATAATCGATTATGATGTCCTCATCGGGCTGCCAGCTACTGCCAGCTACGAGGATATAAGAATCGGATTGCGATGATTTGGCAAAAGCTTCGCCCAAGGGCAGGGCTTTTGCTGCCTCACGTATCTGCAGTACGCGGTCCATACGGGTGTCACCTACGATGGAGGTGTTGGTCACTTCGAGTGTGCGTAGCAAATCGACAGACTCCTGGTTTTGTACAAACAGGTGGGCAAAGGTGCGCAATACGTTGCGGTACTTATGGCCGTACCAGCGGAAGAATATCTGATTGGGTCTGAAGATGCTGGCTACACTATACGCAGGGATGCCGCGACGATGCAACGCAGTGAGATAGTTCTGCCAAAATTCGTACTTGATAAAGAAGGCCATCTTTGGCTTCGCTATGCGCATAAACTTACGCGCATTGAGCTTGGTGTCAAATGGCAGATAGCAGATTACGTCCGCGCCCTTGTAGTCTTTCCTTACTTCATAGCCGGAAGGGGAGAAGAATGTGAGCAGAATCTTATATTCAGGATGGTTCTCGCGTATCTTCTCAATCAACGGGCGCCCTTGCTCAAACTCGCCAAGCGAGGCGGCATGAAACCAAATAATATTGTCGCCTTCATGGATGCCGCGGCGCATGATGTTGTATGTTTTGCTGTGCCCAACCATGAGTAACCGTGCCTTGCGGTTAAAAATGGCCACAATGTTGACACAGAACATATATATATAGATGGCAAGTGAGTACATAGATGTTATAAAGAATACTTAATGTTCAACGTTCAATGCTCAATGTTCAACGTTTTTATCGCATGACGCATGCGGCGTAGGGTCTCGTCTTTACCAAGGAAAGCGGCGAGTTCATACATATCGGGTCCTTGTCCCTTGCCTACAAGGCAGATGCGCCAGGCGTTCCATGGACGAATCTCTGTTTCGGCCACCCACGGGTCTATGGCGGCCTTCATCCCACCAGCACTGAAGTCCTCTACCTTTTCTAATTGCTCGGCAAGGAGAGTCATTTCTTTAGCGGAAGTGTCTGTCCAGTTCTTTCGAATGAATTTGTCCTCCAAATCAAAGGTTGTTGGCGCGATAAAGAAGAAATCGGTAAGAGGCCAAAGGTCGCTAATGAAGGATACACCGCGTTTTTTGATCTGCTTGCTTTGTCCATCAACATATTCCACAACTTTTTGCTTCATCATGCCTATTACTTGAGCCGCGCGGGCAGGCGTAGTGACAACGCCATTGGCTGCCAATAGTTCCACAAAGGCAGGCGCAAGTTCTTCGTCAGTTTTCTGCAGGAGATACTCGCGGTTGAACCACCAGCCTTTCATGTAGTCAAAGCGCGCGCCGCTCTTGGAGCAGCGGCTGAGGTCGAAGAGGTCAATGAGTTGCTGCATGGTAAACAATTCCTGCTCAGTGCCGGGATTCCAGCCTAGAAGGGCAAGGAAGTTGATAACGGCCTCGGGCAGGTAACCGCTCTCTCTATACCCAGACGAAACATTGCCTGTCTCCGGGTCGTGCCATTCCAGTGGAAAGACAGGGAAGCCGAGTTTGTCACCGTCGCGCTTGGAGAGTTTGCCTTTGCCATCAGGTTTGAGAAGTAGTGGAAGATGGGCGAAGGCGGGCATGGTATCCTGCCAGCCAAAGGCCTTGTATAGCAGCACATGTAGTGGCGCAGAAGGCAACCACTCTTCACCGCGTATCACGTGAGAGACTTCCATCAGATGGTCGTCCACGATATTGGCCAAATGATAGGTAGGCAGCTGGTCAGCACTCTTGTAGAGCACCTTGTCGTCGAGCACTGTGGAGTTGATGACTACGTCGCCGCGGATTATGTCGCGTACATGCACGTCTTGTCCTGGCTCTATCTTGAAGCGCACCACATACTGCTTGCCCTCGGCAATCAGTTTCTCCACCTCATCCTGTGGCATGGTGAGCGAGTTGCGCATCTGCATGCGGGTAGAGGCGTCGTACTGGAAATTAGGCGACTCAGCCCTCTTGGTTGTCAACTCCTCAGGGGTGTCAAAAGCGATGTAGGCAGAGCCATTGTCCAAAAGGATATCTACAAAATTCTTATATATGTCGCGTCGCTCCGACTGGCGGTAGGGCCCATAGTCGCCACCAATGCCTACTCCTTCGTCAAAATCTATGCCGAGCCAGCGAAAACTTTCAATGATATACTCTTCAGCTCCAGGCACAAAGCGTGAGGAGTCGGTGTCCTCAATGCGGAAAATCATTTTGCCGCCATGCTTGCGGGCAAAGAGATAGTTATAGAGCGCGGTGCGTACTCCGCCGATATGCAGTGGCCCAGTGGGGCTGGGCGCAAAGCGTACTCTTATGTTTCTTGCTTCCATTTTGGTTCGTAATTTAGCTGCAAAGTTAATCAAAAAAAGACCAACTTACCTTATTAATATATATAAAATTGTGCAGATAGACCAAGAATATGATATTTTTGTGCAATTTAGGCTTGAGATTTCAGTTTATTGTCTTATATTTGCAATATAAATAATAGAACCTACTCTAACTAATGCGATAAATATGTGGAGCCGCTATAAGTTGTTAAGTCGGATTTTGCTGGTGGTGGTATGCGCAGTCATCATTGTATATTTCATGCCCCACGAGCATACGTTTACCTATGATTATGCTGTAGGCAAACCATGGAAATATTCGCAGATTATCGCTGAATATGATTTCCCGATATACAAGAGTGAATCGCAGCTGAAGGAGGAACGCGACAGTGTGTTGCGCAACCTTAAGCCGTTTTTTAATCACGAGGTTTCGGTGGGTGAACTGCAAGTGAACAATTTCAAGCGCGACTTCTCCACCAACCTTTCACTGCTGCTCAACCATAAGGAGCGCATGTTCCTGACTCGCCTTCTGGCGAGTGCTTACGAACGTGGCATCGCAAGTCAGCACGACTATTCTCTCGTGGTCGACAGCGTAAAGGCTATCAGCGTTGTCAGCGGTGGAGCTGCACAGGTGCGGCCTGTCAGTTCAATACTCTCGCCGAGGATGGCCTATGAAATGATAGTAAAGAAGGCTGACTCGCTGCACCTTTCGAAGGAAGTGGTGGCGCGGTGCAACCTCAACAACTACATAGCCCCCAATCTGGTGTACGACACTGAGCGCACTGCATTGGTGCGCAAGGAGGCTCTCTCAAATATCGTGCCCAGCCACGGCTTGGTGCAGAGCGGACAGAAGATTATCGACCGCGGTGAGATAGTGACCGACCATACGATGAAGGTGCTGCAGTCGCTGCAGAAGGAGACGGAGAAGCGCAGTGGCAGCGGCACAGAGGCTGTGTTGCTAATACTGGGGCAGTTCCTATGCGTACTTCTATTGCTGAATATGTTTATGGCGTATCTTGTGCTGTATCGCCCCGACTACGCCCGTGAATTGCGCAGCGTCGGACTCCTGCTAAGCCTTATTCTGCTCTTTACCGTGGCAGCACAGTTGGTGCAGCAGCCTACGGAGCTGAATGTTTACATGGTGCCTTTTGCCATAGTGCCCATCTTTATACGGGTGTTTATGGACTCTCGCACAGCCTTTGCCGCCACCGTTACCATTGTCTGCATTTGCTCGCTGTCGCTGCATAGCCCCTATGAGTTTATGCTGCTGGAGATTGTCGCGGGACTGACGGCCATCTATTCGCTAAAGGAACTGACCTCGCGCTCACAGCTGTTCCGCTCCGTGCTGCTTATTACTGCGGTCACAGCGCTCATCAAGTTGGGCTACGACCTCAGTCAGGGTTTCATTCTCAGTACCATCGATCCCTCGTGGTATGAGCGCATAGCCATAAGCGGAGTGCTGCTGCTCTTTGCTTATCCCCTTATGCTGCTGTTTGAGAAACTGTTCGGTTTCATTTCAAGTGTCACACTGGTGGAGTTGTCGAACGTCAATACTCCGCTTCTCCGACAAATGTCCAAGGAGGCACAGGGAACCTTTAACCACTCCATGCAGGTAGCTAACCTCTCGGCGGAGGTGGCAGGCAAGATAGGGGCAAACGTGCAACTCGTCAGGACGGCTGCACTCTACCACGACATAGGAAAACTGCAGAATCCGGCTTTCTTCACGGAGAATCAGAGCAGCACCAACCCTCATGACAATTTGCCCGAGGAGCAGAGCGCACAGATAATAATAAGACACGTCACCGATGGCGTAGAGATGGCCGAGAAACATCGCCTGCCCTCTGTCATAAAAGAGTGTATCGCCACTCACCATGGCCGTAGCAAAGCTAAGTATTTCTACGTCAACTATGTCAACAAGCATCCCGATGAGCCTGTCAACGAGGAACTCTTCACTTATCCCGGTCCCAATCCGCAGACCAAGGAACAGGCAATTCTGATGATGGCAGACTCTGTGGAAGCAGCTTCACGTAGCCTGACAGAAAAGACCGAGGAATCAATACGCGACCTGGTCAGCAAGATAATTGACCAGCAGGTGGCTGACGGGTCCTTCTCCAACTGCCCAATCACCTTCCAGGATGTTGCCATAGCCAAGGATGTTCTCGTGGCCAGCCTCAAGACCATATATCATGCGCGGATAAGCTATCCGGATTTGGAAAAAAACAAGCCAAACGCCGAAATCTCTGAAAAATAAGGGCGCTCAAAGTTAAATATGTGTTTTTCTTCGTGAAAAATTATAAGGATAACGGGAAAAGTGCTATTTTTGCATTCCTCTTAGGGCCGATAGGCACCGCGAGAGCGAAACAGCAAGGTAATGTTTAATACTCTATGTTCAACGTTCAATAATAAAATAAAAACTACCATGACATTCTTAACAGACGAAAAACTTGTGATTGTAGGAGCCGCCGGCATGATCGGCTCCAACATGGTGCAGACCGCACTTACATTGGGTCTTACCTCCAACATCTGCCTTTACGACGTATTCTCACCCGAAGGAGTGGCTGAGGAAATGCGCCAGAGTGGTTTTGACGGTGCCACAATCGTGGCAACAACTGATGCAGCCGAGGCCTTTGCCGGAGCTAAGTACATCATCTCCTCTGGTGGAGCTCCCCGTAAGGAGGGCATGACCCGCGAGGACCTCCTCAAGGGCAACTGCGAGATAGCTAAGGGCCTGGGAGAGAACATCAAGAAATTCTGCCCCGACGTGAAGCACGTGGTGATTATCTTCAACCCCGCCGACCTTACCGGTCTTGTTACACTGCTGTACTCCGGTCTCAAGCCCAGCCAGGTTACCACCCTCGCCGGACTCGACACCACCCGCCTGC
>JAGCYL010000078.1 GCA_017960825.1 Bacteroidaceae bacterium
AGTTGACGAGTTGACAAGTTGACGAGTTAACAAGTTGACAAGTTGATGAGTTGACGAGTTGTTACTTAATTGACATTAATATCTATAACCTCTAACCGTTCATTCAAATCCTAATTGAACAAAATCTGCTGCATATATAATAGCGGAGCGCACTATCGCTGGGCGATATTCAAGGCGTTGGCTGATAACTTCGACATCGACTTCTGCTTTGGTCCCGACACGGCTTATACCAAGTCTATCAAGACCTTTGACTATAACCAATTGCCTGGCTTTACGCGGATGCTGAAAAACCACCGTCTCTTCGGCAAGTTCTATTGGCAGAGCGGGGCGGTGCGCCAGGTGTTCAGGCCATACCGTCAGTACCTTATGCTGGGGGAGGCTTATTGCCTTTCGTCGTGGATTATACTGCTGCTGGCGAGGATTATGCGCAAGCGTACCGTGTGCTGGACTCACGGCTGGTATGGGCGTGAGGGTAAGGTGAAGAAGTGCATCAGCAAATGGTTTTATTCCCTTTTCAATGACATCCTTACCTATAATAACTACGCGCGACAGCTCCTCATCGAGGGCGGCATCCGCGAGAGTAAGATCAGGGTGATAGGCAACTCGCTCGACTCTCCCAAACTCAAGGAGATGCGCACCGACCTGAAGAAGACCGACATCTATACCTCGCACTTTGGCAACGCTAATCCCGTGCTGCTCTATTGCGGTCGCATCCAGCAGTACAAACGCCTCGACCTGATGGTGGACGCTGCGGCGAAGCTCAAGGCGCAGGGCCTTAACACGAACCTGGTGTTTGTGGGCAAGGATTCGGAGGATGTGGGCATCGATAAGCTTGCTGCCGAAGCAGGCATAGCTGACAGTGTGTGGCTCTATGGCCCGTGCTATGACGACGCTAAGTTGGCGGAGCTGTTCTATAATGCCACACTCTGCGTGTCGCCCGGCAATGTGGGGCTCACTGCTGTCCACGCCTTGTCATTCGGATGCCCTGTGGTCACTCACAATAATCTGCCGTGGCAAGGCCCTGAGTTCGAGTGCATCAAGCCTGGCGTGACAGGTGATTTCTTCCGTCAGTATGATGCGGACGATCTGGCCCGCGTGGTGAGCAAATGGCTCTGTCGCACTGATGAAGAGCGTGCTGAGACGGCAGTTGCCGCGTTCGCGGAGATAGATGCCCGCTGGAATGTGGACCATCAGATAGAAGTATTCAAGGAAGTGCTAATCAACAAAGATTCAGAACAATGCTAACGTTCATTCTCCAACTGATAAGAAATCTCTTTAAGCGCAATATCTCGCTCACAGCGTGTGTGTATGCCGGCTCAAAGGTTGCGCCTACGGCATACGTGCACCGTGGTTGCAAGGTGAGGACTTCCACCATTGGCGCTCACTCCTATGTGGCTGCTCATTCGTGGCTTACGAATATTGATGTGGGGCGCTTCTGCTCCATTGGCAACAATGTGATGGCCGGTCTTGCCTCCCATACGCTGGACAATGCCTCCACTTCTCCCATATTCACCCTGCGCCGTAATGCTACGGGCAAGGCATGGGTAGCCCAGGATGTGGCAGAGAACAGCGACGACTTCCCGCGCACAGAGATTGGTGATGATGCTTGGATAGGCAGCAATGCCATGCTTATGAGCGGTATTACCGTGGGTGTGGGAGCCGTAGTAGGTGCCGGGGCTGTGGTGACTAAGGATGTGCCGCCCTACGCAGTAGTGGCCGGAGTGCCTGCCCGCGTGATTAAATATCGTTTCAGCGAGGCGGTGCGCCAGCGACTGCTCGCCTCCCGATGGTGGGAGCAGCCCGATGAAGTGCTGAAAGCGCATCTCATTCTCTTCCAGAAGCCACTCACAGATGCCAATATTGATGATTTTGTTGCAAAATTGCAGAGATAAAGAAAAAAACTTCTAACTCCTGACTCCTAATTCCCAATTTATTTGTACCTTTGCGCCCGCTACCACGAGATGGTAGCATTTCAAACCTATTAAAACATATTATATTTATGGCAACAAAAATCAGAATACAGCGTCGTGGCCGCAAGAGCTATGCTTTCTACAGCATCGTAATCGCCGACGCTAATGCACCACGTGATGGTAGATTTACTGAGAAGATTGGTACCTACAATCCTAACACCAATCCCGCCACAGTAGATTTGAAGTTTGACCGTGCCCTTTATTGGGTGGAGGTAGGCGCTCAGCCCACCGATACGGTACGCAACATCCTCTCCCGTGAAGGTGTCTATCTCATGAAGCACCTGCGCGGTGGCGTCAAGAAAGGCGCTTTTGACGAGGCAGCAGCTCAGACTAAGTTTGAGGCTTGGAAGAAGGAGAAGACCGCTAAGCTCAACAAGGTAAGTGCTGACGACATGGCTGCCAAGAAGGCAGACGCAAAGGCTCGTCTGGATGCAGAGAAGAAGGTAAATGAGGCAATTGCCCAGAAGGTGGCAGAGAAGAAGGCTGCTGCAGAGGCTGCCCAGGCTGAGGCCGCAGCTGCTGCTCAAGCAGAGATCGACGCTGCCGCAGCAGCACAGGATGCTCCCATTGAGGCTCCCGAGGCTCCCGCAGCCGAGGCCCCTGCTGAGACTCCCGCCGAGCCCGCAGCTGAGGCACCTGCCGAGGCATAACTATTGCCTACAAAAACAAACAAGCGGACAACTCCATTTGTGATGGATGTTGTCCGCTGTTTTAATTTGTGTATGAGTGAACGCTAATTGTCTCTTTGCTTCTGAAAAAAATCTTTTATTATCTGCGCGCATTCGTCGGCGAGGATGCCAGACGTTATCTTGGTTTTGGGATGAAGGGCTTGGGGTGCGGTGAGCGTGTAGCCTCGCTTGGGGTCGGGGGCTCCATAAACGAGGCGGCCTATCTGTGCCCAGCCGATGGCTCCGGCGCACATGGTGCATGGCTCGACGGTGACATAAAGGGTGCAGTCGGTGAGGTACTTGCCGCCGAGGGAGTCGGCTGCAGCGGTTATGGCTTGCATCTCTGCATGGGCAGTGACATCGTGAAGGCGCTCTGTCATGTTATGGGCGCGCGCTATAATCTGGTTGTCGCAAACTATTACGGCTCCGATAGGTACTTCACGTTCCTCCAAGGCTCGCTGTGCCTCCTGAAGGGCACGCTGCATGAAATAATTGTCGTCAAACATTTAGCTGATTTGAAATTTGAGATTTAATTATAGCTGTTCTTTTGGGCAAAGTTAGTAATTTTGCGTTAGATATGAAAATAGGAGACTATAATATCGTCATTCATCGTGTAGAAGAGACCGATTCTACCAGCAGGGAGATAGTCAGGAGAATTGAAGAATTGAAAAATGGAAAAATTGAAGTTCTTCTGGCAGGCTATCAGACGGCCGGTCGTGGTCAACAGGGCAATAGTTGGGAGTCTGAGCGCGGGAAGAATCTGCTGTTCAGCTTGATGCTGTGGCCGGAGGGCGTGGAGGTGAAGCGCCAGTTTCGCCTCTCGCAAGTGATGGCTGTGGCTGTGGCGGAAGCGCTGGACGAATATGCAGACGGATTTTCTATCAAATGGCCGAACGACATTTATTATGGCGACCGGAAGATGAGCGGCACTATTATTGAGACTACATGGGCGGGGGATATGGTGGAGCGCTGTGTGCTGGGTGTTGGAATCAATGTGAATCAGCGTGAGTTTCACAGCGACGCACCAAACCCAGTGTCTTTGTGCCAGGTTTTAGGTCGGGAAGTGGATTGCGAAGAGCTGCTGGACAAGGTGCTGGAGCGTTTTATTCACTATTATACTGTGTTGGTTCAGGGCGGCGAGGATGAGATAGCCAAACATTATGTTGACAATCTTTTCTGGCGAGAGGGCTTTCATCACTACTGTGATGCGGACGGTGAGTTTGAAGCTGAGTTTGCAGGAATTGCGCCTGACGGCCAACTTGTACTGCGTGATACCGAGGGACACGAACGGCGTTACTACTTGAAAGAAGTGAAACACATAATAATTTGACAATACGGTGAAAAAGATAGACCGCGCAATATTCCGCATAGCGTTACCGGCCATAGTGTCCAACATTACGGTGCCGCTGCTGGGACTGGTGGACACTGCCATAGTGGGCCACATGGGCAGTGCGGCCTATATTGGTGCGATTGCTGTAGGAGGAGTAGTTTTTAGCGTCATATATTGGCTTTTCACATTTCTTCGTATGGGCACCAGCGGTCTGACGGCGCAAGATCTGGGCGCGGAGAACAAAGCGGGTATTACCAACACGCTCTATCGTGCTTGTTTGCTGGCTGTGGTTATCGGTGTGGTGCTGATAGCACTGCAATGGCCGATAATACATATTGCGATGAGAATGATGGACTGCACTCCGGAGGTAGCTTCTCACGCGCGTACCTATTTCTATATATGTATATGGGGCGCGGTGGCTGTGCAGTTGCTCTATGCGCTCAATGGCTGGTTTATTGGTATGCAGAATACGCGTATTCCGATGGTAGTGGCCATAGTGCAGAATCTGGTAAATATTCCCCTGAGCATATTGCTGGTGTTTGGCTGTGGCATGGACATCGCAGGAGTGGCACTGGGTACTGTGTTGTCGCAGTATATCGGACTGACGGTGGCAGTGGTGATGCTATGGCGCAAATACCGTGAATATCTTACTGCTGTTGTGTGGCCCAGTGTTCTGCATCGCTCGGAGTTGCTGCGATTCCTTAATGTTAACCGCGATATAATGCTGAGAATGGTGTGTCTGATTGCTGTCACCACTTGGTTCACGGCCGTGGGCAGTAAGCAGGGCGAACTGATACTTGCGGCCAACGCAATTTTGTTTCAGTTGTTCTATCTGTTCTCTTTCTTTTTCGATGGGTTTGCCAATGCCGCAGAGGCTATGTGCGGTAAGTACAAGGGGGCACATAATGTGGAAGACTTCGCGCTCACAGTGAAACATATATTTATATGTGGTGTGGTATTAGTGGCATTGTTTACGTCGTGTTATGTGGTGGGCGAGGATGCGATACTCGGTATGATGTCTGACAATCAGCTGGTGCTGGACACAGCTCACGATTACTTCCACTGGTTACTGCTGGTGCCGGTGTGTGGTATTATGGCTTTTGTGTGGGATGGCGTGTTTATCGGTGTTACGTCCACCCGGCATCTCCTTTTGTCCATGTTTGTGGGCACAGTGATATTCTTCGCGTCATATCTTCTGCTGTTCCCATCTTACGGTAACGACGGCCTCTGGGTTAGTTTCCTGCTCTATCTGCTGGGGCGCGGTGTGACTCAGTGTATTGTGTTTCCAAAGATAGTCAGAGAAATTTGAAAGCTTAAAAACTTTGCTGTTAGAGAGTTTCTGCGTAACTTTGCGCAAAATACAAATAAACTAAAAACTATGAAGTTCAAGAGGATTCTTCTAAAGCTCAGCGGCGAGAGTCTGCAGGGCAACCAAGGCTATGGCATCGATGTGGACAGACTCAATGATTATGCCGAGCAAATAAAGCAGGTCTGCCAAATGGGCGTGCAAGTAGGCATCGTGATTGGCGGAGGTAATATCTTCCGCGGTCTCAGTGGAGCTGGCAAAGGTTTTGACCGCGTGAAGGGCGACCAGATGGGTATGTGTGCCACTGTAATCAACAGTCTTGCCCTTAGCAGTGCGTTAGGCGCAAAGGGTGTGAAGAGCAGGGTGTTCACGGCCATACGCATGGAGCCTATCGGTGAGTTTTATAATAAGTGGAAGGCCATCGAAGCCCTTGAGGCTGGCGAGGTGGTGATTATGAGCGGTGGCACGGGCAATCCCTATTTCACAACCGACACGGGCTCCTCTCTGCGTGGCATAGAGATTGAGGCTGATGTAATGCTCAAGGGCACTCGCGTGGACGGAGTCTATACCGCCGACCCGGAGAAGGACCCCTCAGCCACCAAGTTTGGTGACATTACCTTTGATGAGATTTATAACCGCGGGCTGAAGGTGATGGATCTCACTGCTACCACGATGTGCAAGGAGAACGGATTGCCTATTTATGTGTTTAACATGGATGTGTATGGCAATCTGAAGAAGGTGCTCGATGGTGAGCCGATAGGCACTTTGGTGCATAACTAAAGATTCTTAGATTTTGCTGTAGAGTTCGGCAAGAATGCCGTTCCTCACTCCGATGGCTGGTACGTTGATGGTCTGCGCACCTAAGCCGTGGGCTATGCGCAGGAAGATAGAACAAGCAGGGGTGAGGATGTCGGCGCGTTCGTGAGGCAGGCCGTAAGAATTGACTATCTCATCAATGGTCTTGGTCTTGAGGTCGGCATAGATATGCTCCATATCTGAAACGAAGATAACATTCCTTCTTACTCGCTCCTCCTTACTCCTTTTCTCCTTATAAAGATATTTGCTCATAAATTTGACGCAGCCTCCTACGCCTATGTAGTTGATGGGAGCGTAGTCTTGTCTTATCTCTGTCACCTTGTGGTCAAGGGCCGATTCTTCTTGCGGATTTTGATTGTTACAGCGGTAGCGCATTGAGCCTACGCGGAAGGAATGGCTATAGAGCACCTGGCTGCGACGGAGCAGACTCACCTCTGTGCTGCCGCCGCCTACGTCTGCAAAGAGAAAGAAATCGTTTTCCTGTCCCGACGGCGGGATAAAGCTGAGGCGAGTGAGACGGGCCTCCTCCTCACCGCTGATTATTTCCACATTGAGGCCACTTATTTCGTTTACAGCGGTGATAATATCCTGACCGTTTTCTGCGTCGCGGTAGGCAGAGGTGGCGACCGCGCGGTAAGCATCTACACCATAGCTGTCCATTATTTTTGCGAAGCGCTGCAAAGCAAATGCCAGCCTGATCTTGGTGGGCGGCAGTATCTGGCCATGTGCGAAGACATCCATGCCGCTCTTTAGCGGCACGCGCTCGTAGTATTCATCGGCATGCACATCGTCAGTGGAGGTGAGCAGTTTGCCGTAATCCGTATTCTTGATGCAGAGGCGCAGGGCATTGGAGCCTATATCAATGGCCGCTATCTTCATACTCAATCTTGATTCCTACGTCGGTGATACCTTTAAGTTGCGTGCGGCGCATGATGTGGCCTAATGTGATCTCGCCGCTCTGCCCCTTATGCAGATGGACAGGCCTGCTGAGCGGAGTCACATATTCATGGAGGGCAAGCCCTTTCCCCATCATATTGCCCTGTTCATCAGTGAGCAGCACCTTTAGGGTGTCCTTTTGGTATAGAGCCGGATTGTGCAGCTGTTGCTCTACTACAATATAAATCTCCCGCAGTTGCACCTCCTTCGTGGCGCGCAGTCCCACGCTGAGTCTGTAATCGCCGGTGGTGCTTACGGTGTCAAGCACAAAGGATTGTTTGTCCACTGAGTTCCATTCGCTCCCCTCAATATGGTTATATGAGCGGAGCGCTACGCTGCTGTCCACACTGCATGCTCCTATCAGTAGCGGCAGTGCCGCCAACCACAGCAGTATGATATAGTTTATGCTATTCGGCCTCATTGCCAGAGTCCTTCTGCTGTCTGTTCTTATGTTTCTTGCGACGCTTGCTCTTGTCGAAACGTGTCAGGCTCTCCTGTTCGGCGAGGTCAATCACGGCAGGCCTCTCATCGCCGGTCTGCACTCCAGACAGCGAGGTGGGCCTCTCGCCACGGCGATTCATCTCGATAACCTCAGCGGCCTGCTCAGCGGTGAGAGTAACTATGTTGGCGGCCAGATGGCGGTCGGTGGAGTAGCTGACAAGGCCTGCCAAGATGTCGGCTTTGAAGAAATAGTAGATAGCATCTGCTGTCTCCAGATGAGTGTGGCGCGGTGGCAGTTTCTGTGCGGCTTCAGAGTAAGTGGCCACTTCGTAGTTGAGGCAGCATTTCAACTTGGCGCACTGGCCAGCGAGCTTCTGCGGATTGAGCGACACGTCTTGGCATCGCGCTGCGCCGGTGCTCACGGTATTAAAATTCTTCATCCATGTAGCGCAGCACATCTCTCTGCCACATGGTCCGAAGCCGCCGATAAGGCCTGCCTCTTGACGCGCACCAATCTGGCGCATCTCTACGCGGATATTAAACTCCTGTGCCAGCACTTTGATGAGCTCGCGGAAGTCCACGCGCTGGTCAGCGATATAATAGAAGATGGCCTTGTTGCCGTCGCCCTGAAACTCCACGTCGCCAATCTTCATGTCCAGTCCGAGGTCTTTGGCAATGGCTCGCGACTTTATCATAGTCTTTTGTTCGCGGGCTTTGGCCTCGTTG
>JAGCYL010000079.1 GCA_017960825.1 Bacteroidaceae bacterium
CGTAGGGGAAACAAAATGAAGAAAAACTTAAATAAAACTGTGGGATTAGTAACGCCGTTTGTGGGGGCTAGTCGCGCCCAGATGTTGAGCAACGGCACGTTTGATTGCTTGAAAAAGCGCCGAGATAGACCAGCTGCCCCGTCTGCTGAAGAGAGAAGCCGCACAGGCCAGTAATTTTATTGAAAACCTTTTGAACGAATAAATGATTTACCATATTACTTATAAAAACAATCGTAAATTTGCTACACCCGTCAAAAACCGTGAAGAATTCTTGGCTCTGCGCAGCTCTAAAGAGAACTTGGAGTGCCTGGCCAAGGCTCGCGCGGGCGATAGCGAGGCCAAGGGCCGACTGGTGCAGTTTGCCTATAACCTGGGACACGTAGAGGGGGCATTGGCTGGATGCAAGAGCATCGGCAGTTACTTCTTCCATGATATCGACTGCTACAATCCGTCGGAATCGGAGGCAATGGCGAAGCAGATACTCGCCCAAAAAGAGGAGATAGGATTGATGTTCTTGGAGAAGAGCGCCAGCGGTGGATTCCATCTGGTGTGCAAGAGGGTGCCAGGGACGACAATCTTAGAGAATCAAGTGCGTGTGGCTGTGGCGTTGCAGATTGAGATGGATACTAATACTAAGGATTTGCAGCGCGTGGCTTTTGCTAGTAGTGGGTCGGCTGAAGACTTGATTTATCTTGACGATAATCTGTTTGATGAGCCGATGTCGCCGGAGGAGTGCGAGGCGGAGTATGCCCGCCTGAAGGCCCGTGAGCGCAATGGTGAGGAGCAACTGCCCCCAAGCGCCAAGAAGGCGAATAAGCACTACCGCCCGTGGGAGGAAGTTTTAGGCACGGATTATCGCGGCTTTATAAATAAAGACACGGCTGTTATGAGCGCAGAAAGCAGCGTTTCTCAAAAAGAGAGCCGTGTAGATCCGTGCCAAAAAGAATTCCCCGACAACTATCACGGCATACTCTTTACTACCATCCTCAAGAAGTATTGGGAGATGAACAATGGAGGGTTTGAACCTAATATTGGTGACAGGGATACTTTGACGTATCAACTAGCCTGCGATTTGAGACATATCTGTGCTAGGAATGCAGAGTGGCTGGATCAGGTGATACCTTGCTATGACGGATTCCCGATTGAGGAGAAACGACAGAAGATAGCCAATGCTCTGAAATCCAGCTATGAAGGCATGCCGGGGCGTTTGAAGGATGTGCTTGATGCGCTGGAAGGGCGAAAGACAAAGGTGCAGGAAGAGCAACCTGAACAAAGCGCTCTGCCTGAACAGATGCCGGTGATGCCGGCGGAGAAGAAACTGCCAAAGCTCATTAGGCTGCTTACGCGCAATACGCCTAAACAGTACAAAGCGGCAGTGGCGCATGCTGTGTTCCCGCCATTAGGAACACACTTGAAAGAAGTATCGTTTGAATACACTGACTATGTGCCTCACGAGGCTACACTGATGAACTGCCTGATGGCTCACACAGGTGCTGGTAAGGGCTGCATAGATGAGCCGATACGCCACATAATGGCCGACATAAAAAGGCGTGACGAAGAGAATACACGTCGTGAGGCTGAGTGGAAAAAAGACTGCCAGAAGAAGGGTGCCAATAAGGATAAACAGGTGCGCCCAGAGGGGCTTGTAATCCAAGAAATCGACCCCGATATGACCAAGCCTGCGCTTGTTACCCGCATGGATGAAGCTGAAGGACACTTTGTTTACGTGAAACTGAACGAGATTGACTTGTTTGAGCAGCTGAAGGGGCAGACTGGCAAGCAGCACTTCCAACTGATGTGCTTAGCCTTCGACCCAGGTGCCGAGTTCGGACAGACGCGTGTAGGTACGCAGAGCGTAACGGCAAGACCCAAGTGTCGGTTCAACTGGAACGCTTGTACTACTATCCAGAAGGGTCGCAAGTTCTTTAGCCGCGTACTGACAGATGGTCCTATCAGTCGTATCAACTTCTGCACTATCCCCGAAATGGAGATTGGTGCCGAGCAGCCCATCTACGGAAAATATGATTCCGCATTCGATGAGGAACTTAAACCTTACATCGACAACCTTGTTGCCGCTCGCGGCAGGGTTGATTGTCCGCAGGCATTCAAGTTGGCCAAGAAGCTGCAGGAAGAATGCGCTGAGTTTGCCCGATTGTCGCAAGACGAGACCTATTGGAATTTAAGCCATCGTGCTATTGTTATCGCCTGGCTTAAGGCCTGCGTGCTTTATGTGGCCAATGGCAACCAATGGGAGAAGAACATTGAGGACTTTGTGCGTTGGAGTCTGCAGTATGACCTATGGTGCAAGATGCAGTTCTTTGGCGAGGACATCGAAGCTGCAAATCGAGTAGGCGAGCGCATTGGCTCTCGTGGTCCTCAAAATATGCTGGAGCTGTTGCCCGATGTGTTTACGCTCGAAGATGCTATCCGCATTCGTCAGCAGCAAGGTAAGAATGCCAGCAGGCGTGACACTATGCACATGATTAGGACATGGACCAATCGCGGCTACTGCGCACAGCGCACAGAGCACAGTTTTGAAAAGAGCAGGAAATACAGTTCTCAAATGTAAAAGTGTAACAATTTAAAAATTAAAATGGAAAAGATAATTCAATTAAATGCAAATGCAAAACTCTCCGAGCATTTTTTGCTCGGGGAGTTTACAAAGAGTGGGAGTCACCCTAATATATATAATGTACCCACGCACGAGGCGATAGCCAATATGAAACACCTGTGTCAGTGGCTTGAGGTGTTGCGTGAACGCTCGGGCGGTCCCATCGTGATAAACTCGGGCTATCGCTCGCCACAGCTTAACCGTGCGGTTGGCGGAGCCAGCAATAGCAACCATCTTACGGGCTGTGCGGCCGACATCAGAGTGACCGGATTTGAGCAGGTAATACGCTATGCAGCAATATTACTTGATTATGCCGACGAAACGGGACAGGAGTTCGACGAACTGCTGGTGGAAAGAAACAGATTTGGAGCCATTTGGCTGCATTTTGCGGTGCGTTTTCGAGGGAATCGACACAAAGTATTGTATATCAATACGTAACAAAATCGGGGCAAATAATTAACGCATTTTAATATGGGATATGTTTGGTGGGATAGGGGAAATTTATTAATTTTGCAGGCAAATTATAAACACTATGACAATAAACGAGATACAAGACGAGATTATAGAGGAGTTCAGCGGGTTCGACGACTGGATGGATAAGTATCAGTTACTCATTGACTTAGGCAACGAGCAGGAGCCGCTGGACGATAAGTATAAGACCGAGCAGAACCTGATAGACGGTTGTCAGAGTCGTGTTTGGCTGCAGGCCGACCTGGTGGATGGCAACATCCACTTCAGTGCCGAGAGCGATGCCCTGATAGTGAAGGGTATTGTGGCCCTGCTGATACGCGTACTGAGCGACCACACGCCACAGGAGATTCTGGATGCCGACCTCTATTTTATCGAGGAGATCGGCTTGAAGGAGCACTTGTCGCCTACACGCAGCAACGGACTCCTGGCCATGGTAAAACAAATTAAGATGTACGCGCTTGCATTCAGCAAGAAATAAGAAAAATGAATAACGACCTATGATACAGACAGTAGTAAAGCGCGACGGGCGCATTGTTGGATTTAACGAACAGAAGGTGATGGCCGCCATCCGTAAGGCCATGTTGCATACTGATAAGGGAGAGGACGAGCGCCTGCTCTACCAGATTACCGACCGCATTACCCAGAAGGGCGACGGTCAGCTAACGGTAGAGGAGATACAGGACCTGGTGGAGATGGAGCTGATGAAATCGAGCCGTAAAGACGTGGCTCAGAAGTACATCGCTTATCGCAACCAGCGCTCGATAGCCCGTAAGGCCAAGACCCGCGAGGTGTTCCTCGACATTGTGAACATTAAGAACAACGACGTGACTCGCGAGAACGCCAACATGAATGCCGACACACCTGCCGGCATGATGATGAAATTTGCCAGCGAGACCACCAAACCGTTTGTTGACGACTACCTGCTCTCGGAGGACAGTCGCAATGCCGTAGAGCACAACTACCTGCACATACACGACAA
>JAGCYL010000080.1 GCA_017960825.1 Bacteroidaceae bacterium
AAAGTCCGCTTTTTGGGAGGATAAAGTCGCGTTTTTTTTCGATAAGAGTGCGCTTTTTATCGAAGAAGTCGCTTTTTCTTTACAAAAAGGCGCAAAAAACGCTTGTTTTTTGGGTGATTTTTCGTAAATAGTTGATAAACAGTAGCTTACGAAAATAGGCGAGAATGCGTTATTTCGGAGCGAAGTTTTGTTCGTTTTCGTCTGCGCGATTCTCGTGAATCGTGAAGGGGCGTTTTGTCGCTGAGAATTATGTTTAATAGGCTTGCGGGATTTAGTTCTCATATTGTCCCAATTTATTTCTTCTTGCAAAGTTATAACTTTTTTCAATCCTCCTGTTTCCAATCTACTTTTTTAGGGTTTGAGGTTTGAGATGTGAAATGTTGGTTATGTCAGAAATAAGGTGTAACTTCGCGGCATGAACAAGAGCAAGATTTTACTTATCTATACCGGGGGCACAATAGGGATGAACCGCAATCCTGCGACGGTCATGTGGAGGGTTGCTGCAAAGTCGCGCTAAGCTTTTCCTTCCTCATTCGTTGTACAACGCTCCTACCCTTGAGAAATGTGGTTGTGAAACGGGGAAAATAGGGGATGAAAAAACAATCAGGCACCCCAATATGGAGTGCCTGAGAGTTAGGAGTGTGAGGGTCTACTTTACTTGACTATTTGCTTTCGACCGTCAATGATATAGACGTTGTTCTTGATGACGTCCTTAGCGGTTATCCTGCGACCCTGGAGGTCGTAGATGGTCTTGCTCTCCAGCTGATCGATGCTCAAAGCATGGATGCCAGTGACATCACTCATATCGATGACGAACGGGTGCTTGGGCGAGCCGTAGGTGGCATCCTTCTCGTAGGTGAGTGTCTCAGGTGCATCGGCTGCTGCCTCGCCAATCACTACCTTGAAGGTGAGCACGGCTGCATCGTCACCTGGGATGGTGAGGAAGGCGATACCGTTTTCGTTGGTAACGGCTGCGGTACGGCACTCACCGTCTGCAAAGACGCCCAGTTCAGTGTTTGCCATCGGCATGCCACCGTCAATAAGCTGCACTGCCATGATGGCGTTGCCTGAGTAGTTGCGGAAGTCAACGGGAGTGAACATCGTAGCGGCGGGAATGTTATCTTCATTGAACATTGAAGATTGAGCATTGAACGTCGGTGACTTAGCTCCAGTGATAGCGGAGTAGCCGTAAGTACGCTGAGAGGTTGTTATGCTCTTGACCATGTAGCCCTGACCGGGTTCCATCATCGGGATAGAGCCTGCCCACTCGTAGGTATCGAAGTAGGCTACGCCGCTCTGTGCCTTGAGGATGTCGCCGTCAACTGGCTGCAAGCCTGCCATGGCATCTGCCACGGTGGCTACCTGGCGTCCATAGTAGCTTACCCAGTTCCATCCCGGCTTGACGGTGATGGTGGTGTTGCTGGAGTTGACGCCCTTACCTACTACGCGCAGGTTGCGGTCTGCGTTCATCTGCACTGCATACATCTGGTCGTTGGTGAGTGCAGTGGTCATGCTACCGGCCCACTCGCCGTCTTCATACATGAGCCAGCCATTGCCCTGACTCTTGATGGTGGCCACATCGGAGGCTATCTTCTCAAAGACGCTCTGGGCCTTCATATCGTCGGCCTTGACATTGAGTGATATCCAGTTCCAGCCTGTCTTGAGGTCAGTGGACGGCTCTATCTTATCCTGAATGGTGAACACTACGGGATCGGCGTACTTGCCGATGAGGGCAAGGGCCTCAAACTTTATAGTGCGGTTTGGCTCTACTACGGGATAGAGTGTGCCGGTGGCTGCATCGTATGCGCGGAAGGTGACGGGCTGTGTCTCATCGTCGGCGTTGCCGTAGATGTCGATGGTGGCATAATAGCCGTCATAGCGCTCCTTATACTCGAGTTTGGCCACGCCACGGCACTCTTCGCCCACAAAGGCTGCCACAATGTCGTCGGGATCTGCCAGCGGTGCGCCTTCCAGCTCTACTCGACCGATTACGTTCATCGAGGTCTCGAAGCCACGCGGGTTAACGCTCCATGCGGGCACCTGACCGGTAACGGTGAAGTTGAGGGTGAGGGGCACCTCGATATTGTCATTGCCCTTGAGGTAGATGGTCTCCTCATATCTGCCGATTGGCGTGGCAGGACTTACGGCGAAGGTCACCTGTGACTCGCTGCGCGGGTTGGTGGTGCCGTAGTCTGCATCGGCGGTGAGCCATGAAGGCATGCCGCTGAGTGTCCACATCTGCTGCTGGCCACCCTTGTTGACCACGGTGGCGGTAAAGGTAGAGCCACTCTTCACCTCTTGCTGGGCAGCGATGACATCTTCCTTCCATGTGAGCGACTTGCGGTCTACGAATACTGACCACTTGGCGGGCTCGGAGTAGTTGCCGTTCTCGTCGCGCAGGGAGAGGACGGTGAGGTTGATGGTGCAGCCTTCGATGGTAGCGGGATCTTCGTCGAGGTTGATGACTATCTTGTTGTCGGATGCCACGAAGCTGAAGTTAACGTTTGTCTCCGTCGGCTTGGTGCGCAGGGCGGGAGCCTCGTCGGTGTAGTCGAGGGCTGAAGCCTGTGCACTGAGGTTAAACAGCTGTGCTGTGTGGCCGCTACCGGTGAGGTCAGCATCGTTGCCTACTGTCTGTACCTGGTTGCCGCTGTCGAGCTGCTTCTTCTCAAACGGGTAGTAAACGACGAGTCCGTCCTCGCTGCCTACCAAGCGTATCTTGCGGTTCTTGCTGAGCAGGTCGGCGTTGAGGGTGGCGTTCCATACGCGAATCTCATCCACCTCGCCCTTGAACGGACGCTCATAGTTGTAAACGCCCGGGGATACGCTGGTGCGCTTGGCTCCGACGAACAGTTTGTCGGTGGAGATAGCGCCCACGTTGGCACCATTGACGGTGAGGCAGCGCTTGCCATCAACATAGACGGCGGCTGCTCCCTGACGCAGTATATTGAGTGCGATGTGGTGCCATGCGTTGTCGAGGATATTGCCGCTGGAGGTGGCGTAGCTCTCCATCTCTGCGGCTGCCTTGTAGGCTCCGTTGGTGGTGAGCTGAAGCTCGCCCTGTTTGTTGGTCCAGAGGGCTACCTCGCCCATCTGGAGGAGCTGTGCTTCTGCGGTATGCTTGTCACCGCGCATCCAGAACTCGATGGCTCCATCATCCTCGGGGAAGGCATTGAGATCAGCAGTAGGTATGCCCACATAGTGCTGTCCGTCGAGGCTGACGGCCTTGTTCTTGTTGTTAATGTACCATGTCTCGTCGGCCATGGTCATGTGGCGATTGCGAGCATAGTCGCGTATCTCGGTGCCTTCGCCCTCGTTCATCTTCCAGTAGCCGATGAGGTGGCGTGTTGACGGGCTCTTCGAGCGGCTGCGGTTCATAAGGGCTGTGGCGATGTCGTGTGCCTCATCCCAGAGGAGCAACTCATGGATGGCTCCGCTGATATCGCTACCCACTGCCAGAGGTCCGTTGCCGTCGTAGGCTACCACGGTGCGGTTCTGGAAGAGCTGGGTCTCGTTGGCATCATCGGCGATAGTTGCGCTGAGCTTGCCGTCGGCGGTGATGTTCATCGTGAGGAACGCCCACTTGTCGGTAGGCACGCTCTTGGTGGAGGTGTAGGTCTTGCTACCTATCTTGACGACGAAGCGTCCGAGGGCGTTGGTGCCTACGGTGAGTTTCTTGGTACCTCGTCCGTGGGTAAGCAGTGTGCCTGCTCCGCCCTTGAGGTTAACCCATGCATCAATGCTGAAGTCTTTGCCTGCGAGCATGATGTCTGCCTCGGTGGTGGCTGCCGTAGCAGCGTCGCTGAGGTTGAGGGCTGTCTCGTGGTCTATCTCTGCTCCGTTGAGTACACCGGTGACTTCGAAGTTGGCTGTCTTGGTGAGCTCTCCCTTGAGGATGGCTTCATTGAAGGTGATGCTCAGATCGTCGCCGATGTCATAGACGCCGTCGGCGGGCTCCGGCTGTCCGAGCGGACGCGGACGCATCATGTCTTTGGTGAGTGCCAGCTCATCGCTGTACTTGTATACCTCGTCAGGTCCGTAGGTGGCCACTGAGACTACGCGGAAGATGTAGTCGCCATCAGTGTAGCTCTCCATGGGTAGGTTGAGGCTTACGGAGCCTCCGGTGGTGGGCAGGTACTCGTTGTTGTCGGTCTTGTTCTTGCTTTCGAGTACATACTCCTTGAGGAGGGTCCAGTCGGTAGCGCCTTGCTTCTTGTGCTGCAGGCGGAAGGCCTTCAGGTTCTTGTAGTTGCGATCGAAGTTAGAGAACGTGAGCACGAGGTTGGAGCCTGTCTGGGTGTTCATGGTGGTGTTGGAGATAGCCAGCGTCACATCAGACGATGACGGAACGAAGTGAGCCGAGATATATACGGTGTCGGCGATTTCCTCGGGCTGCGACTCTGATGCGAGCACAATACCGATATTCTCATAATCGAGAACGCTGGTGTTGGTCTGATAGAGCTGGAGAGCCTTGATGAGTGCCTGGTTGGCGGGCACCTTGATGTAGCGTCCGTCAGTGAGCACCTTGCCGTCGATAGATATCTTGGCGCCGTTGGCATTGGTGTCGTCAAGCATAAACATGATGTATGTGACGTCTTCGCCTATCTCGGATGCGTTGCCAAGTGAGAGGTTGAAGTTGGCTGCGTTGCCGGTGGGCACATCGTTGACAATGGCCTTGTCGACATCAATCTGCGGCACCTCAATCTGCATGGTGGCCTCCATGATGGTTGTGCCTGGCTCATAGTACTGGGTGACGGTCTCGCCCTCATAGGGGTTGCTGGTCTGGCCGCCACGAGTACGGAAGATAGGACTGAAGGCATCGTACTCATATACATCGACGGTGATGGCATCAATGCCCTCATCAGCCAGCGTGTAGCTGAAGGAGGATACCCGCACGGTGTCGTTCTCGTCAGTCTCGTGACGTCCGCCCGTGGTCTCGTCTTCTATGGTGCAGTCGAAGCCTACGCCTGCTATCTCAAATCCGAAGGTATTCTCTACCACAACTCCGGCGGCACAGGTCCAGTCATAGGAGTGATTGGTAGTGGTGTCCTTCTCAACGGTGTAGGTAACTGATGCACCGCCGTCGAAGGAGCGGTTGAGCTTGAGATACTTGTCGCGCTTCTCGTATGCCTTGACCTTAGCCTCCTCATTCTGCTTGAGGTATTTGGTCCAGTTAGCAATCTGAGTGTTAACCCATATTACAGAGTCTTCGTAAACCACGCCTTGCTTAGGATTCTTGGGCTGGATGGCGGTGTAGGTACCCTTCTGGCCATAGCCTTCGTCGCCGGGCTTGAGAGTGGTGAGATAGACTACATGGTCGGTATTGTTCACATAGGTGTTGATTGCACTCTGGCTTGAAGCATACTGGAGGAACCTGGTGAGCATCTGCTCCCAGTTGGGGAACAGGGTGTTCTCGATGTAGCTGCGAGTGTAGGTGAAGGTGGTACCGAACTGCAGACCTGTGGTGATGATGTCCTTGAGTCCGAGCGATGCTCCGGTTGCCTCACGCTGGAAGCCTACGTTGCGTGCCTTGCCGAAGATGATGTTGGTGGCATTGCCCACAAAGACATCGCCTGCGTCGCCCACAAAGTCGGGCTCACCAGAGGTGCTTACCTCGGTGGTCACGGTGGTGGACCATGTGGTGGTGTTGGCTGACTCAGTAGCTGCCTCTACCTTGACACCGGCGGTGAGCTCGTCTTTAGCCTCTGCCTCGGTGATGGTGCCGACGGCAGGAGTACCGGTGATGACGGAGTTCTTGAATCCGAACTTATGGTTGAACTTCGTGGTGAAGTTCTCTGAGAAGGTGCTTCCTCGTAGCTCTGATTTGGTAATGCTCGTACCTGTGGTCCATGTAGCAGAAGAGTATGAGCCCGGTGGGTCGCGCAGAATCATGAGCAGCTTGTCGGGGCCTGATGTGATGAAGTTGCTACCGGTAGGTAGCTCGCCGAGGATGATAGCGTCCATGCTATTGCCACTCCAGTCGATAAGGCGACCGTCGATGTCATAAAATATATTAATGGTACGCTTGTAAGGATCAACAATGTTGGGCAGACCTGCGGTCCACTTGTACTTAGCCTTTCCGTTGTCGTCGAGGGTCAGTTCGTTGGACTTCATGTCAGCCACCTCTCCGGCCTTCACATCCTCTCCATTGACTGTGCCGTCCTCCACATATACGCTCTGCTGCGATGAGAGGGCGTTGTTGATAACGACGGTGTTGCCCTTGAGAGGCACGTGAGTGACGATGCCATTGTCAACGTTGGTGTACTCCTCGTATCCCTCAATGAGGAAGGTGTAGGAGTCGTCCTTTACAAAGAGCGGTGCACCGTAGTTATAAGTCACAGTGCCGTTGGTGCCAACGGTGTAGATATCGTCGATTTCCATTTCGCCCAGCTCATCGACTATCTTGTAGCTGCTGATACCAAATGAGCCATCGGTACGTCCCTGCTGGGTAACGGTAAAGGTGGCATTCTCATGGAAGGTCTGCATGAGCTTGGTGTTGTACTCGTAGAGTTCGTAGTCAGAGCCGTCCTCTGTGTAGAGTGTGTCGCTCTGCACCGTGTTGGGGTTAGTGAGGTCAATAGCGACAGAGGGTCCCACCTCTCGTCCGTTCTTGACGAGGTTCATGGTGCTAACGGTGTACTGCAGCGGGGGCACCATAGCCGAGAACTCACCGGTAAGGGAGTCGGTGCGGATGAATAACTTCTTGCAGTCATCGTCGCCGGCGCCTCTCCATGAGTGACTGTTGATGACGGGAGTGGCGGATGGTATTACCTTTGTCACAGAGTCGGTCTTGTAGCTGAAGGAAGTCTCTGTTTCTTTCTTAAATACGTTCATGCGAGGAGTGGTGTTGGTGGGTGTCAGCACAAACTCGGTGACACCGATATTGTTGACACTCTCGCCGAATCCTAAGGGCTTGTTGCCCTCGATGCTACCACCGACTACGCGACCGGTGAAGTTAACCAGTGTCTCGTCGTAGAAGTCGAGGTCGACAACCTTAGAGTTGTAGTTCCTCACTGTGCGCACTCCGTCGGGGTCAGCAGGATAGCGCCCTCCGTCGGTGAAGACGTGGCCACCCTTGGCTACGGTGATATAGTGGTCGCCAATGGGAACGCTGATAGTGTAGGTTCCATCGGCACCGGTGTAGATAACCTCGCCGTCCTTGGAGCACACCATGCCGTCAACATAGAAGCTCACGCCCTCCACGGGATAGTCGGTGCCTGCATAGTAAACAGTACCGGATACGGGGAAGGAGGAGATGTCGGTGAAGTCTACCGAGTTGTGTACGAGCGAGTTGTTGCATACGAAGCGGAGCTGCTGAGTGGGGTTGAAGTCATGGACTCCCAGCTTTGGAATGACTGCGTAGGTGGTACCCTCACCAGTGAACGGTATGCCCTGGATGATGTAGTTACCTATCGAGTCGGTCTTTGCCCTCAGCGCGAGGTCGGCGGGAGTGGTGGTGGAAGACTCGGCATTGCTGCCAATCTTGCCGTGGTGCTGGCGATAGACGGTGCCGTCACGCGAGTAGTCGAAGAACTGTGTGCGCAGGCCCTCATCGAAGGTCCAGTAGGTCTCCAGGTTCTTCTCGTTGCCCACGAGCAGATGAGAGTAGTTCTCCTTTATCTCGTCCTCGGTGAGCACCTTGGTCCAGAGACGGAACTCATCGATAAAGCCCTTCATGTATCCCAGCTCAAACTGGGTGGCATTCTTAAGGTCAAGGTCACGATTCAAAGTCTTGGTAGCCTTTCTTACCAGTAACGTGCCATCGGAGTTGGCGTCCATCAGGTAGCATGTCAGGGTCCTTCCGCTGCGGGTAAGAGTAACGTGATTATACTTACCCTTCTTCACGGTGAGGCCGAAGTCATAGTTAGTGGTGCCATCGCAGAAGAGCAGTTTGCCGGCAGAGCTGATACCAAATGCCTTGTTGTCCTTAAACCTGGCAACCCACTGCTCGGGATACTCCTCTGGGTTAATCCACATCTGAATCGAGAAGTCGCCAGTGGCAAAGTTCTTCCTGGCGTATGCTGTGTCGGGATACTGCCATATCACAGCACCATTGGTGTCGGTGAAACGCATGGAGTGGTATTGCTCTGAGGACTCACCTGAGGCGCCTGTCTTTTCCACTACCACATCAACATTAGCCACCGCACTACCGGTGGTGCCGTAGGTGACACGTCCGCTCACGGTACCTGTGGTCTGCGCGAAGCCTATGTCTGTATCGTCAGTGGATATGATTGTTCCGTCGGAGCACTTGTCCTGCACCGTTACGCGGTAGTCATAGTACACGCCGGGCAGCGGTGTGTCGTCGGTATAGAAGAGGTATTCCTCGTCGCTTGCGGTGCGGTGGAGTGTTACCCACGGCTCATCCTCCTTCTCGGCACGGCGACGGTCAATAATGTAGGTCTTGGCAGTGGTGGAGCCTTGCAGATCCACGTGCCACGACAGCTTCACTGTGCCGGGGAAGGCGCCCTTGGTGGCATCGAAGGAGTAGAATATCGTGCCGCTACCGATGGCCTTGCCGTTTTGTGAGGCTTCGTTGAGCTTTTTGTTGTCAGCTAAACCCACCACGCGATAGTTGTGGGGCTGGCAACCGTTGAGGGGCTCCTCTACATACTTAACGCCCGTGGTAGCATCGGTCTTCGACTGACGGTCTGTGTGCTTGTCGGTGGTGCGGTGCTCCCACTGGAAGTCAGTCTGGCCCGCAGTGGGCGTGATGGTAGCAATAGGCGTTGACTCGTTGTCCACATAGATTTCGAACTTATTACCCCAGTTGGCGGGAAGACCGGTAGATGTCCATGTGAACACGATGCGGTCGGGCTTGCTATCAGCCTTCAGCCCGTTTACCGGCACCGTACGGGTAGTACCCACCTGCTTAGATGCTCCGGCACCGCTGGTCTTTGTGCCGGAACTCCAGAAGTCCGACACATAGTACACTGAGTATGTGATATTTGACTCATAGGGGAATCCCTTATCTTTATAAGAGAGAGAGTCCCGATGCAGTGTCTCTATCAGCGAGTTGCCGCGATAGACTTGCCACTGGTAATTTTTGTAGTTGCCGGGAATGGTGGGAGCACTCCAGTTCAGCTCTACTCTCTTTTCACGCTGGTTGAAACTTGCGCTCAGACCTACCGGAGCCACAACGGGCGGGTTGATGGTCACCGTTCTGGAGGCAGTGCCACTGCTGTTAGCGTAATAGGCTTCGAGGTAATACTCTACATTGTAATTGCCCACATTCGTAGCCGTCGGCAGGTTGGTTGACCACGAGCCGCCGTTGACTCTGTACTTCATGGTACCATAGTTGCTGGATGTGCTTGCCACTAGCGTCTTTGAATTGCCGTCATACACCAGACCGCTTGCCATTGTGGGATGATTCTGTATCGACAGCGTCTGGGTGGTGAATGCCATGTGCATGTAGATGTAGTCACCACCTGCACCCTTATTGGCATCGCAGGCTCCGCTGTATGTCTCACCCCAACAAATCGGAGTGCCGCTGGAACTTGTAGAGATGTTGATGCCCGTGATAACGCGCTTGACACCACCACTGCTGGTACCAAGATTAGTACGGCTCCTAGTGGCATACAAGTAGATGTTCGGACCGCTTGCTCCACGATTCAAGTCGCTACTAAAACCCGAGTTTCCCGTGATTCTGGTATAGGTTCTACCATTAAGGGTAATAGAGTTCTTGAGGTTGGGCGAAGCAATGATGTCGGTAATGTAGCCCGTCTCTGGATTAGCCGTAGTGCTCGTCTTGTAGGCTAAGTAAACGAACCAGCTGGACTCGCCTGCGCCAGAGTTGAGGTCTTTGTTGATGACAGTCCAGCCATTGCTGGTCCAACTTGACTGCAGGCTGGAAATCTCGCTCTTGTAGTAGCAGCCAATGACTGCCAAGTCTGTGATATAGCCGTCGGCCTTAGCCACCGAGCCGGCCATAATCACCATCATGAGCAGGAGAGACAGCCGCCTCCCCAGCCACGCACTTAATGTTAATGTTTTTCTCATCTTGTTGTAAATTTTAAATTGTTAATAATATTGATTTCTTTTCTCTTATGCAAGTTATGAATATTTAAATCAAAAATTCGATATGTTTGTCTTCCTACTCTTTCTATATTCATGTCAAAAATAAGTCTTTTTTTCTTTTTTTTACGCATTTTAATAGTCAAAAAAAATTTTTGAGTTGCATAATTTCAACAAAAAACCATTTTTTTTGAATTTCAAAGTCAAAAAACGCATTTCCCCACCCCAAACCTTATTTATATATACACGCAGAACCCTCCGAAAAATTAACTTTTTTCTATTAAATACGTAAAACTATATTCAAGAACTACGTCGGCAGAAATTTGCTGCGTTTAGAAAAAAAACTTACCTTTGCAGCGCTAATTATTTGCTTAACGGAACTATGCGCAGCAAGATTCTTCTTATTTATACGGGTGGCACCATCGGCATGAACCGCAACCCTGCAACCGGGGCCCTTGAGCCCTTTGACTTCGGGCACTTGCTGGACCATGTGCCGGAGCTGCGGCAGATTGATGCCACAATAGAATGTCCTCTCCTATGGTCGCTGCCGCCCATCGACTCCAGCGACATGACGCCGAGCCTGTGGTCTGACCTGGCGCGGTGCATAGCGGGCAACTATGACGACTATGACGGTTTTGTGGTGCTGCACGGCACTGACACGATGGCCTACACGGCCTCTGCCTTATCTTTCATGCTGGAGAACCTGACGAAGCCTGTCATCTTTACAGGCTCGCAGCTGCCCATCGACCAGCTGCGCACGGACGGCAAGGAGAATGTCATCACGGCGGTGGAGATGGCTGCCGCAAAGGATGGCGACGGCCACGCGATGGTGCCAGAAGTGGGCATATACTTCGGCGGACGTCTGCTCAGGGGCAACCGCACCACTAAGCAGAGTGCTGAGGCGTTCAGAGCCTTCGAGTCGTTTAACTACCCGTGTCTGGCGGACGCAGGCGTGGACATCACTTATCACCGAGAGCGTATGCTCATGCCTGACTGGACTAAGCCTATGATGCCACACTACGACCTTGACAATAATGTAATTATCTTCTCGCTCTTCCCAGGCATACGTGAGGACATCATCCAGCATATCATCCATGCGCCCAACCTCAAGGCTATCGTGATGCGCACCTTCGGCAGCGGCAACGCTCCCCAACAGCCGTGGCTGCTCAACGCGCTGCGCGAGGGCACTCAGCAGGGCAAGGTGATTGTGAACATTAGCCAGTGTGTACAGGGCGCAGTGGAGATGACACGCTACGACTGCGGCTACCACCTGCAGGAGGCAGGGGTAATCAGCGGGCGCGACTCAACAGTGGAGAGTGCCGTGACTAAACTGATGTTTCTGCTGGCGCTGTATCCTGACGACACGGAGATGGTGCGGAAGCTGATGGAAAGGGGTATTAGGGGAGAGATGTGAGAATTGAAAAATTAAAGAATTGAAAAATTGAAGTTTTTAGAAGTTGTAAAGTTCGAAAGCTCAATGTGAATGGGAAATGTTATTAGGAATGAAGCTACAATAATATAATCCCTGGGAGATGCCCAGGGATTATATTATTTATGGATGTGTCTTCTAAAGTCCGAAAGAGAACTGGTCGATGTAGGCGTAGAACCAGCTGATGATGCCGATGAGGACCACGCCGGCGATGCAGAGGCCGAGGCCGAAGCGTGTGTAACCGTCGCTGCGGAAGGGTGCTATCGGATTGTCGTTTGGCTTGATATACATAGCCTTGACAATAAGGAGATAGTAGTAGAGCGAGATGACGGTGTTGACCAACGCTATGAGCACCAGCACGATGAACCCTGCCTTGAAGGCGGCCATGAACATGAAGAACTTGCTGAAGAAGCCTGCGAACGGCGGTATGCCGGCGAGGCTGAACAGGCAGAGTGTCATGAGGAAGGCGAGCCGTGGGTTGGTGCGGTAGTAGCCGTCGTAATCGGAGATGAGCAGTTTGCCACTGCGCTGCTCGGTGATGCTGATAATGAGGAACACGCCCAGGTTGGCGGCCATATAGACGAGCAGATAGTAAACGATTGCCGTGAGGCCCTGCGGCGTGGCACCCATGACGCCGAGCACGAGGTAACCGGCCTGGCTGATGGCTGAGAAGGCCATAAATCGCTTCAGATTGTTCTGACGCACAGCGAAGATGTTGGCCAGCGTGATACTGAACACGATGATCCAGAAGAAGAGCACATTGGCCTGGTCGATGATGGGGGCAAACACCTTATATAATACTACAAAGAGCACAAAGGCTGCCGCTCCCTTGGAGATGACGCTGAGGTAGGAGGTCACGGCCGTGGGGGCTCCCTGGTAGGCGTCGGCTGTCCAGAGATGGAAGGGCACGAGGCTTATCTTGAAGCCGATGCCACCGATGAAGAGCACGAGGGCTGCGATATTGACCATTGAACACTGGCCATTGAGCATCAGCGGGGCAATCTTGTCAAAGTAGAGGGTGCCGGTGGTGCCGTAGATGAGGGAGATGCCGTAGAGCATCAGTCCTGACGAGAAGAGCGCCGTAAGGATGTACTTGGCGGCTGCCTCGGCGGACTCCTGTGAGCGCTTGCTGTAGGCGATGAGGGCGGTCATGGGCACGGAGGCTAACTCAAGGCCGATGAAGAACATCAGGAAATGGCCTGCGCTAATCATGAAATACATGCCCAGCAGGGTGAACAGGGTGAGGATATAGTACTCGCCCTGCTTGTTGGTCATCTCGGGCTGCTTGAGCCACTCGTGGGCCGTGAGGAACACGATGATAGTGCCGACATTGAGGATTGCCTTTACGACCAAGGCCATGGCACTGCTGACGTACATGCCGCCGAAACATTCAGCATTGAGCATTGAGCATTGAGCGCTGAACATCGGGCATACCAACGGAGCAATGCAAAACAGGGTATGGAGAGTGAGCAGCACAACAGGCAGCGGAGTATTGAGGATGCCGCGCCCACTCTTGCGGTCGGTACACATGAAGAGGTCTGCCACAAACAGAATGAGTATCACTGCGAGCAGCGATAGCTCGGGGGCCATATTCAGAAACTGTGAATAATCCATGTTATCTTATTTAAAGAATTGAAAAATTAAAGGATTGAAGAATTGAAGTTTGGGGTTTGAGGTTTGAAATTTGAAGTTTGAGGTTTGAAATTTATAAACTTTTCAATTCTTCAATTCTACATAAACGGGTTGCACGACGATACTATTGGGCCTACCTGCTTGACGGACTCTATGATAGGAGCCACGCTGTCGCTGATAAGATTGCTTATCCATGAGGGGAAACAGCCGATGCCTGCTATGCAGGCGATGAGGCAGATGACTGCCAGGCGCTCCTCCCAGGTGGCGTCGGTGAGATGGAGATGATGCTCATCGGTGCATTTGCCATAGAGCATACGGCCAACCATACGCAGGATATAGACGGCTGCCACCACGATGGAACAGGTGGACATGATGGTGAGCACGCGATGGAACGTGTCGGCGTTCTGGAACGAACCGACGAAGATGCTCATCTCTGCCACAAATCCGCTCAAGCCCGGCAATCCGAGGTTGGCGAGACCGGCGAGGACAAAGCTGACACCGAGGAACGGCATGATCTGCATCAGTCCCTTCATGAGTGTGACGTCGCGCGTATGGGTGCGACCATATATCATACCGATGAGAGCAAAGAAGAGGGCTGTCATCAGACCGTGGGAGAGCATCTGCAACACTGCACCTGTGGTGGAGGTGGTGGTAAGCATCAAGATACCGAACAGCACAAGGCCGCAGTGACTAACCGACGAGTAGGCGTTGATATACTTGAGGTCGGTCTGCACACAGGCGCTCATGGCTCCATAGACCACCGAGATGCCAGTGAGGATAAGGAATATCCAGTTCAGCTCGTTGGCTGCCTCAGGCAAGAGGAATATAGCTATGCGGAAACAGCCGTAGCCTCCGAGCTTCATCAGCACGCCGGCGTGGAGCATCGACACGGCTGTGGGGGCCGAAGCATGACCATCGGGACTCCATGTGTGGAACGGGAAGAGGGCTCCCAGCACTCCGAAGCCCACAAAGGTAAGCGGGAACCAGATGCACTGGCGACCAAACTCAATGGGACTGGCGCCACCCGTGTGATTGGCAATGTCGAGGATGTTCATGGTATTACCGCCAGCATCATAGAAGATGCCAAAGATGCCGAGCATAAGGAATGCCGAGCCACCCATAAGCATGAGTGTCAGCTTCATGGCCGAGTATTCCTTGTGGCCCGTGCCCCACACTCCGATAAGCAGATACATGGGGATGAGGGCTATCTCGTAGAACATGAACATCATGAACATATCAATGCTGATGAAGAAGCCGAACACACCCATCGACAAGAGGGTGAACCACAGGAAATAGTCCTTGAGGTTGGGCGACAACTTCCAGCTTACGAAAGTGCCAGTGAACACGATGACCGCACTGAGCAGAAGCATCGACACAGAGATGCCGTCCACGCCTACGCGGTAGGAGATATTGAGCGGCTCGAACCATGTGAAGGATGCCTGGTAGAGCATCTCGGCGGTGTTGCCGCCAGCACGCTGAGCGATGAAGTCAATGGTCAGCCACACGGCCAGCCCCAGCAGCAGCGAACTACCAACGACCATCACGCCGCGAACGGCCTTGACACCCTTGGCCAACCAGAGGCCCAGGAGCATAAGGAGCGGAATCAATACGAATAATGATAGGAAATTCATGGTTGCTGATAGTTTAGAAGATTAATAACATTGCAATGAGCACAATCGTGCCGATGAGATAAACAAAGGCATACTGCTGCACACGACCACTCTGGAGAGACTTGATGCCATTGGAAGTGGCATGGGTGCCCCAAGCGAGGAAGTTAAAGAAGCCATCGACCACATGGCGGTCAAACCATGCGATGGGCTTGCTGACGCAGGCAAAGATGATGCGATGGGTGACAAACTGCCAAACCTCGTCCATGTAGAAGCGCTTGTGTGCCCAGCGGTGGAGCCGCGGGAAGGTGGCGTAGAGCTTGTCGGCAATAGGCTGACGCTCGCCCTTGAATATCCAAGTGGCAACACCAATAGCCACGATGGCCACGATGGTGGAGGTGAGAGCCACGCTGGTGTCGAAATGAATGCGATAATCCTGACCATCAGCGCTGATGAGAGAGCCGAAGCTGTAGCCCTCAAACATGCCGAAGCCTGCGAGGGTGGTATATATACCGACACCAACGGTGATAAGGCTCAGTATGATGAGCGGCCAAGTCATTACCTTGGTCTCGTGGGGATGATGGGCAGCGTGGAGTTCCTTGTTCTCTGTGCCCCAGAAGATGCCGTAGTAGAGACGGAACATATAGAAAGCCGTCATGGCAGCAATACCGGTCATGATATAACCCACGGCAGGGCTGTAGGCCATGCAGGCGGTGATTATTTCGTCCTTGCTGCTAAAGCCGGAGAAGAAGGGTATGCCACTGATGGCGAGACATGAGATGAGGAAGGTGATATGGGTGAGCGGCATATATTTGCGCAACCCGCCCATTGCATTCATCTCGTTGGAGTGGACAGCATGGATGATGCAGCCCGCCCCGAGGAAGAGACATGCCTTGAACATGGCGTGGGTGAAGAGGTGGAACATAGAAGCCATATAACCTACACTGCCTGCGTGCTCATGACCAGTCTGCATCTCGGTGCATACGCCGAGAGCCACCATCATGAACGCAATCTGCGAGATGGTGGAGAAGGCCAGCACACGCTTGATGTCGGTCTGGGCACAGGCCACGGCTGCAGCATAGAACGCCGTGAACACACCCACCCATACTATGATGGGCATCCAGTCCTGAGCGTAGGTCACCCAGAGGGGGAACAGGCGAGCCACCTGGAACACACCGGCCACCACCATCGTGGCAGCATGGATGAGTGCGCTGACAGGCGTAGGACCTTCCATTGCGTCAGGCAACCATATATGCAGCGGGAACATTGCACTCTTACCTGCACCACCGATAAACATCAGCGTCAATGCCAGCGGAAGGATGAAGCCTGCCTGGGCATAGTTGGCGATATGCTCGGGGGTGTCGAACACAAAGGCGAAAGAGCCTGTGTAGAAACCATAGATGAGAATACCTATGAGGAAGAACAGGTCAGCGAAGCGGGTAACGATAAATGCCTTCTTGCTGGCCGCGATAGCTGCGGGCGACGTGTAGTAGAATCCGATAAGCAGATAAGAGCTTACGCCCACCAGCTCCCAGAAGAGATACATCTGGAAAATATTGGTGGCCACTACGAGGCCAAGCATCGACATGGTGAACAGGCTAAGGAACGCAAAGTAGCGCTGGAAGCCCTTCTCGCCCTTCATATAGCCGAAGGAGTAGATGTGAACCATGAAACTCACAGTGGAGATGACGATAAGCATCATTACCGAGATGGGGTCAAGCATTATGCCCATGTCGAAATGAAGCCCTTGGTCGAAGAACGGCAGCCAGCAGAAATTCATAACCTCCAGCGGTGCAAAGGCACCGTCGGCACCGCGGCCGATGACAAAGAAATACTCGTAGGCTGCATAGTAGGACAGCACCGTCACTCCCGCCAAGGCGAGAGTGCCTATCCAGCCCGCTGTCTTATGGCTGAACCACTTACCGCCGAGGCCTAATACAAGGAAGCTGATAAGAGGCAGCAATATTATAAATAATGTATATGTCATAGTCTGTAGTGATTAGCGGTTACCATTTCAGGGTGTCGAGTTCGTCAACGTAATTGTTCTTCAGCATACGGTAGATGTTAATCATCACCGCAATGGCGATAGCCGTCTCGGCAGCGGAGATAGCGATGGAGAACAGGGTGAACACGTAGCCCTCTATGCCCGTCTGGCAGAGACGGTTGAAGGCAGCAAAGTTGATGTCGGCAGCATTGAGGATAAGCTCAATGGAGATGAGGATTGCCAGTGTATTGCGACGGGTAAAGAAACCGTACATACCGGCACCCAGCATAAAGGCGGACAGTATCAGGAAATAATCTATTGTGATATTCATAGCTGTAATGGTTTCTTTAAGTGGTTAGCGTTTACGGGCAATTATCAGTCCACCGATGATGCAGGCCAGCAGCAACACGCTGACTGCCTCAAACGGCAGCAGGTTGCCACCCTCGCCGGCACTGAGCAGCGACGAGCCTATCTCACCGATAGGAGCTGCGGCTTCGTTGGTAATATCAGCGCTGAGGCTCTGGCTCACAAACTGATGGGAGATGATTATAAACATCAGCAATCCGGCACCCACCAGTGCAGCCACCAGTGCAGCGCCCTTCTTGGCAAGCGAAAGACTGTGTTGCTTAGCATCGCCAGTCTTGCCCGTAAGCATTATGGCAAAGATGTAAAGCACCACTATACCGCCGGCATATACCATTATCTGCACTGCACCAAGGAAGGTGTAGCCCATCAGGAAATAGAGGCCTGCCGTGCCAAAGAGGACAAAGAGCAGGTAGGTGGCGGCGCGGATTATGCGCTTGGTGGTCACTGACAGCACAGAGAACAGGGCTATCAGCACCGCCAGCACAATAAAGACTATTGATTCTGAATTCATACGGTAGTAGGTGTTTCAGGGTTAGACTCTTTCTTTTCAGCAGGAGCGGCTACCTCAGTGGCCTTCGGGGCAGGCTGCGCTGCAGGAGCGGCAGGCTTTGCAGCGGGAGCTGCGGGCTTGGGAACAGGCTTCTTCTCCACCGCCTTGCTGCCAGGCTTATTGAGCTGCTGCACGAGCTTGGAGCGGTCAAAGACTGCATTCTCAAAATCAGTGCAGAACTCAATGGCTCCCTGCGGACAAGCAGTGATACACAGTTCGCAGAACATACAGCAGCCGAGGTCGTACTCGTACTTCACAAGGCTGCGCTTCTTCTTGCCGTCCTCGGTGTCGAGCATCTCAGTAGTCACCGTGATGCTACCGTTGGGGCAAGCCATTTGGCACAGGCCACAGCCAATGCACTTATGCTCGTTATTCTCATTGTGGGGCATGACGAGGCGACCGCGGAAACGGTCAAACATCTTCAACTCCTTGCGGTTCTCAGGATACTGCTCGGTAATCTTGCGAGTGAAGAATTCCTTCATCGTCACTCCCAGTCCTACGAGCAGCGACTTTATGCCGCTAAAGAGGCCCGAAAAATAATTGTTATTTGACATGGCGTTGAATTTACAGAGTTAAACCAAGCGATACGCAGATTGCCATCAGCACAAGCAGCACAAGGCTCATGGGCATCAGGTACTTCCACTCCAGAGCCAGCAGCTGGTCAATCCTCAGACGGGGGAAGGTCCAGCGTATCCACATCAGCAGGAAGACTACGAAGAATGTCTTGCCCACCATCCATACGGCACCTGGGATATAGTCCATCACATGATTGAAGCCGTCGAGGCCCGGCACATGGAACGGCGCCCAGCCACCAAGGAAGATGGTGCTGGCGATGCCTGCGCAGATAAAGAGGTTGAGATACTCGGCCAGATAGTAGAAACCGAAGTGCATGCCCGAATACTCAACGTGGTATCCGGCGGTAAGCTCGCTCTCAGCCTCAGGCATGTCAAACGGGCCACGGTTACACTCGGCATTGCCGGCAATCAGATAGATGATAAACGCCAGCACTGCGGGCACATGACCACGGAAGATATTCCAGCCCAGGTCAGCCTGCTGCTGGCATATCTCGGAGAACGACATGGTGCCTGTGAGCACAATCATGGTCAGCATCACAAGGCCGATAGACACCTCGTAGCTGATGATCTGCGCACCACTTCGCATGGCGCCGATAAGAGCATACTTGTTGTTGCTGCTCCATCCGGCCAGCAGAATGCCTACCACGCCGATGCTGCCCGCAGCAAGGAAGAAGAAGATACCGATATTGAAGTCGAGCACCTCTGCACCCTTGTTCCACGGCAGACAGGCGAAGGTGAGCATCGAAGCCACGATAACGAGGAATGGCGCCATCTTGTGGAGCAGACGGTCCACGTTCTTCATGTCGATAATCTCCTTGGTAAGCATCTTGAGCACGTCGGCCAGCACCTGGATGCTGCCCCACTTGCCCACACGGTTGGGACCAAGTCTGCACTGGAAGAAGGCACAAATCTTGCGCTCCATATAAATAAGGATAATAGCAAACACGGCATACAGCGTGATGATGGCCAGCGCCACCAGCACACACTCTACCAGTGTGGCTGCCCAACCCGGGAGAAATGACAGGAGCAGGGCGTCTATCCAATTTGTTACAACTGTGAAATCAAACATAATCTATTTGAGATTTGAGGTTTGAGATTTGAAATTTATTTCATTACCTATCGATATCAGGCACGATGTAATCCATTGTGCCACCGATGGTTACTAAGTCGGCAATCTTAAATCCACGGCAAGCCGTGTCCATGGCTGCTACCAGCGGCAGACCGGTAGAGCGATAGTGGAGACGGTAAGGACTCTTGTCGCCCTTGCTCTCCAGGAACACGCCAAACTCGCCGCGGCTGCTCTCCACTGCCTGATAGTAGGTACCCTCCGGCACCTTAATGACAGGCTTGGTCTTTTCCTTGTAGTTGCCTTCGGGGATATTGTCGATAAGCTGCTCAATGATGTTGAGGCTTTCCAATATCTCGTCCAGACGAATCATATAGCGGTCGAAGCTATCGCCGCTCTCGCGCAGCACCTGATTGAAATCAACCTTGCCGTAAGCGGCGTATGGGTGATTTTTCCTCACGTCGTTGGCCCATCCAGCGGCACGGCCTGTACCACCGGTACAGCCCCAACTGATGACCTGCTCCTTGGTGAGCGGGCCGATGCCCTTCGAGCGGTTCTGGAAAATCACGTTACCGGTGAACAGTGCGTGGTACTCCTTAATATTCTTACGCATATAAGGGATGAACTCCTTCACCCTCTTCTGGAAGTTGGGGTGAATATCGGCCATCAGTCCACCGATGGTGTTGTAGTTGATAATCAAGCGTCCGCCGCAAGTCTCCTCGAAGATATCGAGAATCTTCTCCCTGTCGCGGAATCCATAGAGGAACGCCGTAGTGGCTCCCATGTCCTGGCAGAGGCAGCTGAAGAACAGGATATGGCTGTCTATTCGCTGCAGCTCATCCAGAATAGTGCGCACTACCTGCACCCTCTCGCTCACCTCTATCTCCATAGCCTTCTCAATGCACATGCACAGCGCATGGCGGCTCTGCATGGCGGCCAGATAGTCGAGACGGTCGGTGAGGGCAAGCGTCTGCGGATAGGTATAGCTCTCGTTGAGTTTCTCCACACCGCGGTGTATGTAGCCCAGCACAGGGTCAATCTTGCGTATTATCTCGCCCTCCAGCGCTACGCGGAAGTGGAGCACACCGTGGGTACTGGGGTGCTGCGGACCAATATTCACCACGTAGTCATCGGGGCCGAAGACGATGTTTTTCTTAGTCTTAACGGTGCCGTCAGCCTGCACGTCATATTGAGTGGTGTCGTCGGCCAGCGGCTCGTTGGTCATGCGCAGCGGATTCTGCTCCTCGGGCTTGTCATCCTTGCGCATAGGGTAGCCCACCCAGTCCTCTCTGAGGAATATGCGGCGCATATCGGGGTGGCCTGCAAAGATTATTCCGTAGAAGTCGTAGGCCTCGCGCTCATATATGTTGGCTATGTCCCACAGGTCGCTCACGGTGGGCAGCAGAGGCTGCTCGCGGTCGGTAGTAGCCGTCTTGAGCCATGCCTGCTCATGGGTACTGGTGTTCTCCACGCAGTACACCACGCCGAGGCCGCCCTCCTCGCCCCAGTCCATGCCAATGAGGTTGCTCAGGAAGTCAAAGCCCTTGGCCTTGAGCCCCTGCATCTCGGCGCGGAGCTGCGACGGCTCCAAAGTCTTGATATTATCTAAAGTCATGGTATTCTACTCTTTAGGTTCTTTTTGCTTCTTATTCGTAGTGCCGAAGAACTGCTCCACCTTTACCTTGCGCTGCAGCTGCATCATGCCGTAGAGGAATGACTCCGGCCTCGGCGGGCAGCCCGGCACATACACATCGACGGGGATAATCTTATCCACGCCCTTCAGTACATGGTACGACTTGGTAAACGGTCCGCCGCTGATGGCGCATCCACCCACAGCCACCACATACTTGGGGTCGGCCATCTGATCGTAGAGCCTCTTGAGCACAGGCGCCATCTTAGTGGTAATGGTACCGCTCACCAGAATCACGTCAGCCTGGCGCGGACTGTTGCGCGTCACCTCAAAACCGAAGCGCGCGATGTCGTAACGGGCGGCGCACACTGCCATAAACTCGATGCCGCAACAGCTTGTAGCAAACGTAAGAGGCCACAGCGAATTGCTGCGACCCCAGTCAATCAGGTTGTCCAGCTGCGTAACGATGACGTTGGCACCGTTGGCATTCAGTTCCTGCACAAGCTTCTCATAAGACTCGTTGTCCTTAAACTCCTCGTAGGGGAAGGACTTAATTTTAGCTCTCTTTTTTACTTCCATGCCAGTGCTCCTTTCCTCCAGGCATAAGCGAGGCCCAGAACCAGAATAATGAGGAAGAACAATACCGCCAGCAGGCCACCCGTGCCAAGACTCTTGGCTATCGTGGCCCACGGAAAGAGAAACATTGTCTCCACGTCAAACATCAAAAAGAGGATGGCAAACAAATAGTATCCCACATGAAACTGAGCCCACGAGGAGCCGCGCGTCGGGATACCGCATTCGTAAGCCTCCAGCTTCTGCTTGTTGAACGAGCGGGGAGCCAGCCAACCGGCCAACACCACCACCAGCCCCACAAACAGGATGCCAGTCAGCAAGACCGTTAGAAATAAAGTAAAGTTCATAACTCAGGTATTAGTATTAAATGCGCCGCGAAATTAATAAAATTTTTCCTAATACCATATATATAATATATAAATCTTGCAGAAAAAGGGCTGAAAAAACTCAATGTTCAATGGCCAATGGGCAATGTTCAATCAAAATTGCTATCTTTGCAGACAAAAAAACACCCCATTATGAAAGAAATCCTTACCTTTCTTCGCGACCTCGCGGCCAACAACAACCGACCGTGGTTTCAAGCCAACCGCAGCCGCTACGACGAGGTGCGCGCCCACTACGAAAACATCGTCCGTAGCCTGCTTGTGCGCATAGCACAGTTTGACCCCTCCATAGCGCACCTCGATGTCAAGGACTGCACCTACCGTATCTACCGCGACGTGCGCTTCTCCTCCGACAAGTCGCCCTACAAGCGCCATCTCGGCACCTTCATCAGTGCACGCGGCAAGCAGAGCTACCACGCGGGCTACTATCTCCATCTGGAGCCAGCCAAGGAGGATGACAACGGCGAATACGGATTCAACGGATGCTTCGCGGTAGGCGGCACATGGTATCTGCCGTCCAAGATCCTGAAAGAGGTGCGCATGTCGATACTCGAGGACACCACAACATTCCGTTCCATCGTAGAAAACAAGGAGTTCCGCCACACCTTCCCCACCGTAGGCTACGAGCTGCTCAAGACCATGCCCAAAGGCTTCCCCAAAGACTTCCCCCACCCCGAGTGGCTGCGCCCGAAAGTCTACTCCTGCGGCCACCAACTCAGCGAGGACTTCTTCCTCTCCCCCCACTGGCTCGATGACCTCGCCCACATCTTCCAGATCAGCAAACCCTTCATCGATTTCCTCAACGACACCATCGACGACTACGATGAATAGCTTTTCTTACCGCTATTAAGAATGTGAATGGTTAATGTGAATGTCTGCCCAACGACTTGCTAAATGGTTAATTGTTCATTATCCGATTGTAAATAAAACTCTTTTGTCACTCAAAACTTTGCGGTAATAATAAAATTCGCTATTTTTGCAAACGAAAACAAAACAAATAGATATGCAGACGATAGCATCAACTGAAAATGTAAGAATCAGCTTACCTAATTCAGACCTGAGTTTTTTGCGTACTATCTCAAGGAAAATGGGGTGGTCGCTTAAATTGCAGCGGAAAAGCGGCATTGACAAGGGGCTTGAGGACATTCGCAAAGGCAATGTCTTTCATGCCAAGAATTCGGAGGACCTAATTCGCCAGATATTAGGCTAATTATGTACGATATAAAATACTCGTTGATACAGGCACGCACGCAGATTTATTCTAATATATTTACCACAACCCCTCCTGTCTATGTAGCATAACAAACAAAAGACATATAGAAAAAAAGCGTTAGCTTGAGTATGAACCCCGAACGTTTATTGTCTAACTTTCGGGGTTCAG
>JAGCYL010000081.1 GCA_017960825.1 Bacteroidaceae bacterium
GGCCCGACTATAAAGGGGGACACATCGACCAGATAGCGCAGGCCGTGGAGCAGATAAAAAACAACCCTGACTCGCGGCGCATCATCGTCAACGCATGGAATGTGGGCGACCTTGAGAATATGAACCTGCCGCCATGCCACATGTTCTTTCAGTTCTATGTCGCCGGAGGGCGTCTCAGCCTGCAGATGTACCAACGCAGTGCCGACACCTTCCTCGGCGTACCGTTCAATATTGCCTCATACGCACTGTTACTGCAGATGATGGCACAGGTGTGCGGTCTTGAGGCAGGAGAATTTATACATACGCTCGGCGACACACACATCTACACCAATCACCTCGAGCAGGTAAAGCTGCAGCTTACCCGCACGCCGCGGCCTCTGCCCAAGATGATTATCAACCCTGACGTGAAGTCCATCTTCGATTTCAAGTACGAAGACTTCCAACTCGAAGACTACGACCCCTGGCCACACATCGCAGGGAAAGTGTCGGTGTAAAATAATTAACAATTAACAGTTGATAATTTATAATTAACATTGATGCGACCCTTTCAGGGTTGAACATTTTATATTATACATTTTTCATTGGTCCTATATCTCCTTTTACATTTTACTTTTCGAATTTCAAACCTCAAATCTATATGCTCTCCATCATTGTAGCCATCGCAAAAAACTTTGCCATAGGCAGAAACAACGAATTGCTTTACCACATGCCCATCGACATGAAGCGATTCAAAGAGACCACCACCGGACACACCGTGATAATGGGCAAGAACACCTTTGCCTCCTTCCCCAAGCGGCCGTTGCCAAACCGTCGCAATATAGTCCTCGCCATGCCCTTTGAAGTGCCCGAGGATAAAGAAGGTGCCGAATGGGTCAACTCCCTCTGGCAGGCCTTTGACCTTTGCAAAGACGAGGAGGAGGTGTTTATTATCGGTGGAGCATACGTATATCGACAGACACTGCCCCTTGCCGACAGGCTTTATCTTACCGTCATAGACGATGAGCCAGAAGATGCCGACGCCTTCTTCCCGGAAATTAATTATGACGAATGGGAAGAAATATTCCGTGAGAAGTATCCCGCCGATGAGCGGCACCAAAAGCCTTTCGTCTTTCTTACCCTGCAACGCAAGGCCGGGAGCCACAGAACAGAGAAATGAAGAGCTGTATCCTTACACTCCTTGCTGTCATAAGTCTGTGCTGCGTTGATGCCGCAGCGCAAGGTGTGGAGACAAGCTCTCAGCTGGACTCCTGCATCATGGATTTCTTCGAGGCCTACGAGTGCGACTTCCGTACTCCGCTCGCTGTGGCACTGGACCGCACCGAGGTGAACGACGAGGACTCCACCCTACGGGTGTATGCCAAAGAAGGTTTTGCCAGTCAAGTGTTCACGCCGGCTAAGGTAAAGGCCGCATACGACGGAATCACCTCAATATTGCCGGAGCCATACAAGGGCTATAAGCTACAAATACTCGGTTTTGAAAGGGAAATATCCACGCTCATCCCCAACATCTATCGCACCGACAAGGACAGTGCAAGACTGTGGCCCTTGGATATAAAACAACAGACGAAGAATCAAGTACAGTGGGTTCAAAACATATCGCGGCCATTCACCCCTGCGGAGGGTTTGCATGGCTGCCATCTTACCGTGTGGCCAAGCCACGGCCGCTACTTCGACAACATAAAGAAGAAATGGCGATGGCAGCGTCCGAACCTGTGGTGCACCACCGAGGACATGTTTACCCGCTCTATAGTAGTGCCGTTCCTGCTGCCAATGCTGGAGAGCGCCGGAGCCGTGGCATACTGTCCGCGTGAGAGAGACTGGCATAGCGAGGAGTGGATAGGCGACTCGGTAATAGGGGCCTCGCAGTTTGTTCCAGACATTACCAGCGCTGGCGACTACGCGGTATATGTGCGTTACCCTGTGGCCGACAATGCTGCACCCGATGCCCTGTACACCGTTCGTCACAGCGGCGTGGAGACCCATGTGAGAGTCAATCAGCAGATAGGTGGAGGCACATGGACATACCTCGGCACATTCCATTTCTCCGCCGACAGCAGAGAGCGTAATTCAGTGAGCCTGAGCGAAATATCAGCGTATAATAAAGCAGTGCTAAAGAGCGAAGTGCGCATCGGTGGTGGTATGGGCAGCATAGAGCGGGGCGGCAAAGTGAGCAGTATGCCGCGCTACCTGGAGGGCTCCAGATACTGGGCCGAGTATGCAGGCTTCCCTCAATATGTATATTACACCAAGGACGGCAACAATGACTATGCCGACGACATAAATGTGCGCTCCAACATACTCAACTATCTGGCGGGAGGCTCTGCCTACATGCCCGACACTACTGGCATGGGCGTACCGCTGGAGCTGAGTCTCGCCTTCCACAGCGACGCAGGATGGTTTAAGGAGGCCAAGCCCTACGGCACACTGGCCATCTATACCATTAACGGTGACAACGATACCGACACTCTGCGCTCCGGAGTAAGCCGCATGGCATGTTCCGACCTCGCGTGCATAGTGCAGGACGCCATCTGCCGCGACCTCACCCACGCCCTGGGGCAGCAGTGGCCTCACCGCGAGATATACAACCGCAACTACAGCGAGAGCCGCAAGCCCGAGGTGCCGTCGATAATACTCGAGAGCCTGTCGCACCAAAACTTTCAGGACATGCTCTACGCCCACGACCCCTACTTCAAGATGCTCTTCGCACGCAGCGTCTATAAGGCAATCGTGCGCTTTGTAGCCACGCAGCACAGCCGCGACTACGTCATACAGCCCCTGCCCGTCACCCACTTCAAGGCCGAGGCCTGCGACAGCGTGGTGCGCCTCAGCTGGAGGGCGCAGTCTGACACACTGGAGCCCACCGCTGAGCCCAAGGGCTACATTGTCTATACCGCCATGGAGGGGAGTGACTTTGACAACGGCACCCTCGTAAGCAATGGCACCGCCTGCACCATACGGGTGGAGAAAGACAAGCTCTACCGTTTTAGGGTGACAGCCTACAACGGCGGTGGCGAGAGCTGGCCCAGCGAGACACTGGCCGCCCTCTGCGCCGGCAAGGAGCAGGAGCACGTGCTGATAGTCAACGGATTTACGCGCCTCAGTTCACCCGCCATCATCAACACCGAGGACAGGCAAGGCTTCAACCTCAACAGCGACATCGGCGTAGCATATATCAACACAGCCGAGTACTGCGGTGCGCAGCAGGGCTTCGACCGCCGCAACATAGGCAGTGAGGCAAAGGACGGCCTCGGCTACAGCGGCTCGGAGCTGGAGGGCAAGGTGATAGCAGGCAACAACTTCGACTACCCCTATATCCACGCTCAAGCCTTGCGCAGTGACCACCATGCGCGCAGCATCTCATCCTGCTCGATGGACGCATTCCTTCAATGTAACATGTTCAATGTTCAATGTAAAATGCTCGACATCATCTTCGGTCTGCAGCGCGACTGCAGCCCAAGCAGCATATTACCCTACAAAACCATCACACCCACCCTGCAGCAGCAGATAGACATCTGGCTGGCCGGTGGCGGCAGCGTCGTCATCTCCGGCAGCTATATAGGAAGCGACATGCAAGGCAGCCAAGAGAGCAGCTTCAAGGCGAGGAGCCTCGGCTATGTAGGTCATAAGACAACCGACGAACACCGACTGCGCCTCGGCAACACCCGCTTCACCCTCGTCCATGAGTGGAACCCGCACCGCTACGCAGCAAAGCGCGTAGATGTGCTGCAGGCAGCAGCCGACGGCGAGCCCTTCATCTGGTATCACAACGGCGACTGCGCCGCAGTGGCCACGTCCCACACCGTCGTGATGGGGTTCCCACTGGAGGCCGTCAGCAATGCCGACGACCGACGCACCATAATGAACCGCGTAGTGCAGAAACTGCTTTACAATTTATAGACCCCTAACTCCTGACTTATGAATACCACAAAGCGCAACTTCGCCATGGACCTGCTGAGAGTCCTGGCCTGCTTTTTCGTAATCCACCAGCACTGCGCCGAGACCTTCTACGGCGCCACAGGCCACGTGGAGATAGGCGATGACACCTTCTTCATCGGGTTCAACACATCGCTTGGACGCATTTGCGTACCGCTGTTTGCCATGATTTCGGGCTATTTCCTGCTCCCCATGAGGGGAACTGTGAGCGAGTTCTTCCGTAAGCGAGTCAGCCGCATAGTCTTGCCCTTCCTCGTATGGAATGCGGTGTACGCCATATTCTTCATCTTCTTCAGCGGCGACAGCCCTGCCGACGCGGTCAGGAATTTCTTTGGTATATTCATCACCTTCGGCGAGAAATGGTCCCACATGTGGTACATCTATATGTTGCTGGGGCTTTACCTGCTGACCCCCGTCATCAGTCCGTGGCTGGAGCGTTGCACCAAGCGCCAGCTGCACTTCTATCTCGCCCTGTGGCTCATCACCACACTGCTGCCATATCTCAATCGCTATGTTAACCCCGAGATGTGGGGCGCATGCTTCTGGAATGTAAGCCCCACGTTCTACTACTTCACTGGTTTCGTAGGCTACTACATCCTGGGCTACTATGCACGGCGCTTTGGCGGGGCAGGAGTGTGGACATCGCTGCTACTCATTGTCTTTGGCTACATTCCCTCCGTATGGTTCTTCACCCACGATATGTACCTATACACAGAGTATGCCGACCTTGAGCTGGGCTGGAACTTCTGCGCGCTCAACGTTGTGCTGATGACCTACGGAGTCTTCAGTCTCTTCAGCAAGATACGCTGGCGGAGGCAGGGCAGGGTAGGGCGCCTGCTGACCGACTACTCACAGCGCAGCTACGGTATCTATCTGCTCCACATGATACCCCTGCTGCTCTTCCACGACTGGATGGTCAAGGTCAACCCCACGCTATTCCAGGCCGTGTTTGGGGGCGACTACGCCTATCACAGGGTGTTCGGTGGCATACCCGCAGTACTCATCGCAGTGCCAGTGCTTGCAGTAATGACCTTTGTGGCCGTATATATCGCAGCCCGCCTGCTGGGATTGCTGCCAAAGTCGCGCAAATGGCTGGGAGTGTAGCCCCACACTTATAAAAAGTATCGAAGTGTGGCGCCA
>JAGCYL010000082.1 GCA_017960825.1 Bacteroidaceae bacterium
AACCTCGTAGAGGTTGTAAAAGGCTATGCCGCTCACGAGAAAGAGACTCTCGAGGGTGTCGTTGCCGCACGCGCCAAGGCTACCAGCATCAATGTAGATGCCTCCGACCTCACTCCCGAGAAGCTGCAGCAGTTTCAGGCTGCACAGGGCGAGCTCTCCCAGGCACTGGGTCGCCTCATCGCTGTGGGCGAGGCCTATCCCGACCTGAAGGCTAATGAGAACTTTCTTGACTTGCAGAAACAGCTCGAAGGAACAGAGAATCGTATCAACGAGGCCCGTAACTCGTTCAACAACGCTGTACAGGATTACAACATCAAGATCCGCAAGTTCCCCAACTCACTCCTCGCCGGCATCTTCGGTTTCGACAAGATGGCTAAGTTTGAGGCTGACGCAGGGGCCGACAAAGCTCCCGAAGTAAAGTTCTAATCACATCATTATAAAGATGAACAACCGCTACATGATGCGCGGTGTGAGCGCAATGAAGGAAGATGTGCACGCCGCCATCAAGAATATTGACAAGGGACTCTTCCCGCAAGCCTTCTGCAAAATAATACCTGACATACTTGGCGGCGACCCCGACTATTGCAACATTATGCATGCTGACGGGGCCGGCACCAAGTCCAGTCTCGCCTATATGTACTGGCGCGAGACGGGTGACCTCAGCGTATGGAAAGGCATTGCGCAAGATGCTCTCATAATGAACACCGATGACTTGCTCTGCGTGGGTGCTACTGACAATATCCTTGTGTCCAGCACCATAGGGCGCAACAAAATGCTTATCCCGGGCGAGGTAATCAGCGCCATCATCAACGGCACGGATGAACTGATGGCACAGATGCGCGACATGGGCATTGGCATCTACGGCACCGGTGGCGAGACAGCCGACGTGGGCGACCTCGTCCGCACCATCATCGTCGATTCCACCGTCACCTGTCGTATGCGCCGTAGCGATGTCATAAACAATGCCAACATACGCCCCGGCGATGTGATTGTAGGTCTTTCTTCCAGCGGCCAGGCTACCTACGAGTCTGCTTATAACGGTGGCATGGGCAGCAACGGACTCACCTCTGCCCGCCACGATGTTTTCGCAAAATACCTCGCCACTAAATATCCTGAGAGCTACGACCACGCAGTGCCCGACGACCTCGTTTATAGCGGCAGTTTCCACCTCACCGACCCTGTGGATGGAGCCCCTGTCAACGCTGGACTGCTCGTCCTTTCACCCACTCGCACATACGCTCCGGTGGTCAAGGTGTTGCTCGACAAATTGCGCCCAAATATTCACGGTATGGTGCACTGCACCGGCGGTGCGCAGACCAAGGTGCTTCATTTTGTGGGCGACAACTGCAGAGTGATAAAAGACAATATGTTCCCTGTGCCCCCGCTGTTCAAGGCCATCGCCAAGGAGAGCGGCACTGACTGGAGCGAGATGTATAAAGTATTCAACATGGGCCACCGTCTCGAAGTCTATCTGGCACCTGACCACGCTCAGGAAGTCATTGACATCTCGCGTTCCTTCTATATCGACGCGCAGATTGTAGGTCGCATAGAGGAAGGGCCGCGCTCCCTGACCATACACAGCGAATACGGTGACTTTAACTACTAAACAATGAATTCATTACTCGAAAAACTCGATTCTCTCGTCGCCCGCTTTGAAGAAGTGAGCACTCTCATCACCGACCCCAGTGTCATCGCCGACCAGCAGCGCTACGTCCGCCTTACAAAGGAGTACAAGGAATTGGAGGACCTTATGGCCGCTCGCAAGGAGTACGCCACACTGCTCGGCAACCTTGAAGAAGGCAAGGATATGCTCGTCAATGAGACCGACCCCGACCTCAAGGAGATGGCCCGTGAGCAGGTGACCGACTGTGAACAGCGCATCCCCTCGCTGGAAGAGAAAATCAAAATCATGCTTGTGCCAAAAGACCCCGAGGACAGCAAGAATGCCATCCTTGAGATACGTGGCGGTACCGGTGGCGACGAGGCAGCCCTCTTTGCCGGCGACCTCTTCCGTATGTACACCAAGTACTGCGAAGCCAAAGGCTGGAAGCTCGAGGTTTCGTCATTCAGCGAGGGAGCCGTGGGCGGCTACAAGGAGATAGTCTGCTCTGTTACCGGCACCGATGTCTATGGCACCCTCAAATATGAGAGCGGAGTCCACCGCGTGCAGCGAGTGCCTGCCACTGAGACACAGGGACGCGTCCACACCAGCGCCGCCACCGTAGCTGTGCTGCCTGAGGCAGAGGCCTTCGACGTTGTCATCAATGAGGGAGAGATAAAATGGGACACCTTCCGCTCCTCTGGTGCCGGAGGCCAGAATGTCAACAAGGTAGAGTCCGGCGTGCGCCTTCGCTACAACTGGCGCAACCCCAACACCGGGGAGGTGCAGGAGATTCTCATAGAGTGTACCGAGACCCGCGACCAGCCAAAGAACAAAGAGCGTGCCCTCGCCCGACTGCGCACCTTTATCTATGACAAGGAGCACCAGAAATACGTCGATGATATTGCCTCACGCCGCAAGACCCTCGTTTCCACCGGCGACCGCTCTGCCAAGATACGCACCTACAACTATCCCCAGGGCCGCATCACCGACCACCGCATCAACTACACCATATACAACCTCGCCGCCTTCATGGACGGAGACATACAAGACTGCATCGACCATCTCATCGTGGCCGAAAACACCGAACGACTTAAAGAAGCAGCATTATGATACGCCAACAACTCATCGACAATATCCGCCGCAAGCAGAGTTTCCTCTGCGTGGGACTCGACACAGACCTCCGCAAGATTCCGCAGCATTTGCTCCGCGAGGACGACCCCATCTTCGCTTTCAACAAAGCAATCATCGATGCCACGGCGCCCTACTGCGTAGCCTACAAACCCAACCTCGCTTTCTATGAGTGCTTCGGCCTCAAAGGTTGGCAGGCGTTTGAGAAGACAGTACGCTATCTCAAGACCCACTATCCCGACCAGTTCATCATTGCCGATGCCAAGCGCGGCGACATAGGCAACACCTCCGCCATGTATGCCCGCTGTTTCTTTGAGGAACTGGACATCGACGCTCTGACAGTAGCACCTTACATGGGTGAAGACAGTGTCACTCCTTTCTTGCAATATTCAGGAAAGTGGGTAATCCTCCTTGCCCTTACCAGCAACAAGGGCAGCCACGACTTCCAGCTTACCGCCGACCAGCAGGGCGAGCGCCTCTTTGAGAAAGTGCTCCGCACCTCCCAGCAGTGGGCCGACGAAGAGCAGATGATGTATGTCGTCGGCGCCACACAAGGAAAACTCTTTGAAGACATCCGCAAGATAGTCCCCAACCATTTCCTCCTCGTGCCTGGAGTGGGAGCTCAGGGCGGTAGCCTTGAGGAGGTGTGCCGCTACGGAATGACCCCTGACTGCGGACTCCTTGTCAACTCCTCGCGCGGCATCATTTATGCCGATTCTACCGAGCAATTTGCCGAGGTAGCAGCCGCCAAGGCCCGTGAACTGCAGCAGCAAATGGCCTCACTCTTGAACCCATGACTCAAGACTCATGACCCACGACCCTCTACTATGATTATCAACGACCCCGTCCACGGATTTATAGAGATACCCAAGGGCATACTCACCTCGCTGGTCAAGCATCCCATCTTTGTGCGTCTCAACCGCATAGAGCAGCTTGGCCCCACCTCCTATGTCTATCCTGGGGGTCGCCATACTCGTTTTTCCCATTCCATCGGGGCATTTCACCTGATTAGCGAGGCACTTACCATCCTCCAGCGCAAGGGCTGCGCCATTACCCCCACCGAGGCAGAAGGAGCCAAGATAGCCATGCTCCTCCACGACATAGGCCACGGCCCCATGTCCCACACCCTTGAGGGATGCTTCGTCCATGGCCTCACCCACGAGGACATGACCCTCCTGCTCATGCAGCAGCTCGACCGCGAGTTCGACGGCCAGTTGCAGCTCGCCATCAGCATCTTCACCGACACCTACCCCAAGCATTTCCTCCATGAACTCATCTGCAGCCAGCTCGACATGGACCGCCTCGACTACCTCTGCCGCGACAGTTTCTTTGCAGGAGTACGAGAGGGAAACATCGGCGCCGAGCGCATCATCAAGATGCTCAATGTCAACGCCGACCGCCTGGTGGTGGAGCAGAAGGGCATCTATACTATCGAGAACTATCTCATGGCGCGGCGCCTTATGTACTGGCAGGTCTATCTCCACAAGACAGCCCTCGCCGCCCAGCAAGTGCTCCTCGCCGTACTCCAGCGAGCCGACGAGCTTATAGCCCAGAGGCAGCGGCTGCCCGCCTCCGCCACCCTGCAGTATTTCCTCCATAATACCATTGACCGCGCATATATACAGGCGCACCCCGAAGCCCTCGCCAACTATATCCTCCTCGACGACAGCGACCTTCTCTCCGCCCTCAAGCAATGGATGCAGGGCTCCGACAAAGTCCTCGCCCTCCTCGCCGCCAACTATATTAACCGCCGCCTGTTTAGGGCCAAGGAGCTGACCGCCCCACTTGCCGACGACGCCCTCCACTCCCTGCGCACTGACATGGCAGCCCACCTCGGCATCACCCCCTCCGAGGCCCGCTACTTTGTGCGGCCCCTCCGTGTGTCACAGATGCTCTACTCCACCAGCGACGACCATATCACCATACTCATGAAAGACGGCACCGTGCGCGACATAAGTGACTTTTCCGAACTCCTCCACAGCGAGATGGTAGACCGCCGCAGCGAACGACACTATGTCTTTTTGCAGAGAAAAGACAATTAGAACATTTCTGGGGAAAAATAGGACGGACTTCCTGCCCTAAAACACATAAAAAGGAGACCAATATTCGCCCATGTCATTATTTTTTGCGATATTTGCACAAATTTATTAAAGACAAACAACGACATGGATTTTTCCGCACGTCAGATTGCCGACTATCTCCACGGAGTCATCGAAGGCAATGAAAACGCAACCGTCAGCACCTTCTCCAAGATAGAAGAAGGGTTGCCTGGTACCATTACCTTCCTTGCTAACCCCGCCTACGAGCAGCACATCTACGACACCAAGGCCACCATAGTGCTCGTCAACGACACATTCAAGGCCGCCAAGCCCGTCAGCGCCACACTCATTCGCGTGCCCAACGCTTACGAGGCCATCGCCTCCCTGCTCACTCTCTACGAGCAGAGCAAACCCCGCAAGACAGGCATTCATCCCCTTGCCTTCGTTGACCCCACAGCCCAGATAGGTAGCGACTGCTACATAGAGCCTTTCGCCGTGGTCGGTGCCCATGCCGTGATAGGAGATTCCACTCAGCTATACGCCCACTCCACCGTAGGCGAAGGCGTCAAGGTAGGCAGCCACACCATCATCTATCCCAACGTCACCATCTACCACGACTGCATCATCGGCAATCGTGTCATCCTCCATTCTGGCTGCGTCATCGGTGCTGACGGATTTGGCTTCGCCCCCTCTGCCGACGGATATGAGAAAATACCCCAGATAGGCATCGTGACAATAGAAGATGACGTAGAGGTAGGGGCTAACACCTGCATCGACCGCTCCACCATGGGCACTACGCTTATCAGCCGTGGCGTCAAACTCGACAACCTTGTGCAGGTGGGCCACAACGTAACCATAGGTCCTAACACCGTCATGAGCGCCCAGGTGGGTGTAGCGGGCAGCACCAAGATAGGCGCAGCCTGTACCTTTGGCGGTAAGGTAGGCATCGCCGGCCACATACATATCGCCGACCGCACCACCGCAGGAGCCACTGCCGCCATTCCTGGCCATATCAATAAGGAAGGCACCACTGTCATAGGCATCCCAGCCATCGACGCCCGCCGCTTCGCACGCTGCAATGCCGTGTTCCGCAATCTGCCCGACCTCGCCGCCGAGGTTCAAGCCCTCAAGCGTGAACTCGCCGAAATAAAAAAGAATTCGAAAGATTGAAATAGAATTGAAAAATTGAAAAGATTATAAATTTCAAATTTACAATCATCTTGTCAAATTGTCAAACAAAATAGTCGTGTCCAAGCAACATACCCTACAGAGTTCCTTCAGCGTGTCAGGCAAAGGCCTCCACACCGGCATCGTTACCACTGCCACTTTCAACTCCGCGCCCGAGAATACCGGCTACCGCTTCCAGCGCACCGACCTTGAGGGACAACCTATCATTGAGGCCATCGCCGACAATGTCGCTGAAACCACACGCAGCACCGTCCTCCAGAAAGGCGATGCCCGCGTAGGCACCGTAGAGCATGCCCTTGCCGCCCTCTATGGCATGGGCATCGACAATTGTCTCATCACCATTGACGGCCCGGAGATGCCAATTCTCGAAGGCAGTGCCATGACATACGTCAACCATATAAAAGAAGTAGGAAAAGAGGAGCAGCAAGCCCCGCGCGACTACTACGTCATAAAGAAAAAGATAGAGCTGCGCGATGACTCCACCGGCGCCTCCATCGTTCTCCTTCCTGACGAGCGCTTCAGCCTCACCGTCATGATCAGCTACGAGAGCGACTGGTTCTCCAGCCAGTTTGCCACCGTGGAGGATGTAAAGGATTTTGAGACCGAGATAGCCGGCGCCCGCACCTTCGTCTTTGTGCGCGAGATAGAGCCCCTCATCAATGCCGGGCTCATCAAGGGCGGCGACCTCGACAATGCCATCGTTATCTACGAGAACCAGATATCGCAGGAGCGCCTCGACCGCCTTGCCGACACCATCAACGTGGAGCATCAGGACGCCACCAAGCTCGGCTTCCTCAATACCCGTCCCCTCGTGTGGCAAAATGAGCCCGCACGCCATAAGTTGCTCGATATCATCGGTGACATGGCCCTCATAGGGCGTCCCATCAAAGGCCGAATTATCGCCACCCGCCCGGGCCACACCATCAACAACAAGTTCGCGCGTCAGATGCGCCGCGAGATACGTGCTCACGAAGTGCAAGCCCCCCATTACGACTGCAACGAAGCACCCCTCATGGATGTCAACCGAATCCGCGAGCTGCTACCCCACCGTTACCCCATGCAGCTCGTAGATAAGATAATAGAGATAGGCAAGACCCACATCGTGGGCGTGAAGAACGTCACCAGCAACGAGCCCTTCTTCCAGGGTCACTTCCCCCAGGAGCCCGTCATGCCTGGCGTGCTGCAGATAGAAGCCATGGCACAGGCCGGCGGACTACTCGTACTCAGCGGCCTTGACGAGCCCGAGAAGTGGAGCACTTACTTCATGCGCATCGACAATGTTAAGTTCCGCCAGAAGGTAGTGCCCGGCGACACCCTCATCTTCAAGGTAGAGCTGCTTGCTCCCGTGCGCCACGGTATCAGTTCCATGCGCGGCTACATCTTCGTAGGCGAGAAGGTCGTCAGCGAATGCACCTTCACCGCACAGATAATAAAGAATAAGTAAACAGGGACACTCCCTGCTATCACCCCACAGCGCCTTGAGCATCTGCTCAGGGCGCTTGCTTTTTCTTTCCCCACCTTTCTTACTGCAGACCTCCCGAATTTTTAGCGCGTTCTCCCTGTTTTTTTTGCGTACCTCATGGAATCTTAGAGCCCCCTCGCCAGATTTTAGTGTGTTCTCGTGAAATTTTATCGCGAAGATACGGCGGCGAGAGCGGGCTTTTTTCTGGCGAAGTCAGCGTAAAATTCTACGAAGTCAGCGTAAGATTTGGCGAAGTCCGCTTTATTTTTCGCGAGCTCCGCCTAAGATTTTATGAAGTCTGTTTTAGGTTCTGCGATATCTGTTTCTTACTCCTTCTTCTTGGGTTTTTTATTGAGGCGGTAAATGAGGTGCGCCATGATGTAGCGGGGAAGGGAGTTGCGGTATGTTTCGGTGCGGCCCTGCGAGTTGAGGACCTGGGAGATGTTGCTGAGGTTGCCGAGGATGTCGAAGGCATCGAGGGCGAAGGTGAGGCCGGCCTTAGTGAAGGTCTTGCTGACGCGGGCGTTCCACACGAGGTCGTTGGTGTTGGCGGAGCTACTGGCATATCCGCGACGGGAGTACATGGTGAGGTCGGTGGAGAGCTGGAGGCCGAGGGGCAGGTTCACGAGCGAGGTGAGGCCGTAGTGGAAGTCGTAGAGCGTGAAGGATTCAAAATCGGGGCGTGATGACGTTACATGACCGATGCCAATATAGCCTTTGGCTCCTAGAGTGTGCTTGCCTATCTTGCGGTCGAGGCGCAAGCGCTCGGTGTAGCTATGTGTATAGACAGAGGAACGCAGGGGCGCGCTACCATCATCCATGCCTATCAGGTCCACGCCGTGATTGATATGTCCGTGGGTGGTAGAGGTGAGTGTGGTCAGCTGCTTCTTATCGAGCGGCGCGGTGTA
>JAGCYL010000083.1 GCA_017960825.1 Bacteroidaceae bacterium
AAGCGTCACGAAGAGATGCCTGAAGGTTCCTACACCACATCACTGTTCAAGGATGGCATCAACCGCATAGCCCAGAAGGTTGGCGAAGAGGCTCTGGAGGCTGTGATAGAGGCATGCAACGGCACCAATGAGAGATTGGTGTATGAAGGCTCTGACCTGTTCTATCACCTCATCGTATTGCTCACCGCAAAGGGCCTGCGCATAGAGAATCTGGCACGCGAACTGCAGACGCGCCACAAACCGGGATGGACAAAACACTAAACAGTTCGAGAGTTGAAAAAAAAGAAAGTTAAAACCCAAGACCATGCTTCTAAATTATAACAATGTAGAGATCAAACAAGAAGATGCTCTGATACTGAAGGATATCAATCTCTGTGTCAACAGTGGTGACTATGTGTTTATCACCGGCAAGGTGGGCAGTGGCAAGTCAACCCTGCTCAGCACCATCTATGGTGAGTTGCGCCCCGTAGGCGGCGAGGCTAATGTGCTCGATTTCGATATGCTTAAGATTAAAGCCAAGCAACTGCCGGCACTACGCAAACAGCTCGGCATGGTGTTTCAAAGTTTCCAGTTGCTCACCGACCGCACAGTGCGCAAGAATATGGAGTTTGTGCTTAGAGCCACAGGCTGGAAGGTAAAAGCCGACATTCAATTACGCATACAGGAGGTGCTAAGCAAAGTGGGCATGCTCGACAAAATAGACAAGTATCCATACGAACTCTCCGGAGGCCAACAGCAGCGAGTGGCCATAGCTCGCGCCATTCTTAACAAACCCAAAATAATACTGGCTGACGAGCCTACAGGCAATCTTGACATTGAGAGCAGTACAGAAGTGGTGAAACTGCTCAACGAGATACGCCACGAGGAAGGCACCGCCATCATCATGTCAACCCATAATCTACAACTGCTTAGCTTTGTGGACAATGCCACAGTATACACTTGCAGCGACGAACACCTAACTCTAAACTCCTAAGAATATGAAGATACAGAAATTTGGCGGCACGTCCGTAGGTAGTGCGCAGAGGATAAAGGAAGTGGTAAAGCTCATCAGCAAAAATGATAGCAGCATTGTGGTGCTATCTGCTATGGCTGGCACTACCAATGCCCTTATCGAGATAGCCGACTACTTTGCCCGAGGCAACAGAGAGAGCGCCGCAGCCATGATAGGCAAACTATATACCAAATACATGGCCCATATCGACGAACTGTATTCCACCGAGAAGATGAAGGAACAGACACGCGCCTTTATCACTGATAAGATATTCAATGTACTCCTTAGCTACAAGAAAAGCGACTTTACACCTCAGATGGCAAAGGAGATTGTGAGTCTCGGCGAGATAATGAGTACCAATATGGTAGCCAACTATTGCAACGAGCAAGGACTGCACGCTGTGCTTCTAAACGCCTTCGACTTCATGCGGATAGATCAGAATCAGGAACCCGACATCAATCATCTGCGCCAGAATCTGCTGCCGTTGCTGGAGAAGAATGCCAATACCAAGTTGTTTATCACACAGGGCTTTATCTGCCTGAATCATGAAAACAAGGTTGACAATCTACAGCGTGGAGGCTCCGACTACACAGCCTCGCTCATTGGTGCAGCCATCAAGGCCGATGTGATAGAGATTTGGACTGACATTGACGGTATGCATAACAATGACCCACGCTATGTAGAGGGCACACAGCCCGTACATCACCTGCATTTTGAGGAAGCTGCCGAGCTTGCATACTTTGGCGCTAAGATACTCCACCCCACCTGCGTGTTGCCAGCCAAGGCAGCAGGCATCCCTGTCAAGGTGCTCAACACAATGGAGCCAGAGGCTGAAGGCACACTTATAGATAATATCTTCGACCCAGGCCAGATAAAAGCTATTGCAGCCAAAGACAACATTACCACAGTAAAGATTGTCAGTACTCGTATGTTGCTGCAGACAGGCTTCCTGCGCAAGGTATTTGAGATATTCGAGACATACCACACACCTATCGATGTGGTAACTACCTCGGAGGTTGGTATCTCAATGTCGATCGACAAGATAGACCAACTCGCCAATATAGTAAACGAACTCAAGCAGTACGGTACCGTGGTCGTGGACCAGGACATGTGCATCATCTGCGTGGTAGGCGACCTCCGCAGCAAAAATATTGGATTCGAATCCGCCATCACCAACGCACTGCGAGACATACCTATCCGCATGATATCCTTCGGCGGCAGCGAACATAATATCTCTTTCCTCATTAGTCTGAAAGACAAGAAGGCAGCCCTCAAAGCACTCAGCCAAGAACTATTCAACTAACTATTTGACAATTTCACAATTTGACAAAAGTCGCAGACTATCAGCTTAACTTCTTTAACTCCTCTAACTTCTTAACTCCTAAATGAACACCCCTTATTATCTCTACGATACTGCACTCTTTGCCCGCACCATTGAAGCAGCAAAGATAGAAGCATCCTCACTGCCTGGAGCACAGATACACTTTGCCGTAAAAAGTAACAGCAATCCCACCCTTGTAAGCATAGCCGCCAAGGCCGGACTTGGTGCAGACTGCGTCAGCGGATATGAGATAGAGCGCTGCATTAGCTGTGGCATCCCTGCCGAAAAAATAATGTATGCCGGCGTAGGCAAGACCGACAGAGAGATACTGCTCGCCCTCAATGCAGGCGTTGGATGCCTCAATGTAGAAAGCATTCCCGAACTTGAAGTAATTAGTCAACTTGCCAAGCAATGCGGCAAGGTAGCAAATATCGCTATTCGCGTAAACCCCAACATTGATGCCGGCACCCATGCCAATATCACCACTGGCCTTGACGAAAACAAATTCGGCATACCACTCATTCAGGTCTTTGATATCATACACCTTGCTCACAGGTTGGAAAACATCCGCTACGTTGGCCTACATTTTCATATAGGCTCGCAAGTGCTTGACATGACACCCTACGTTCACCTTTCCCGCTACATCAACAAACTGCAAAACATGATAGAAGCTGAGGGTATCACTGACACCGTATCTATCAATGTAGGCGGAGGTCTCGGTGTGGACTATGTTAACCCCGAGGCAAACCCCATCCCCGACTTCAAGACATACTTTAGCGCTTTCAAGGACAATCTGAACCTGCGCCCAGGGCAAGAGCTTCACTTCGAATTAGGACGCGCACTCAGCGCACAGTGCGGCAAGCTCATTGCCCGTTGCCTCTATGTAAAACAAGCCGTAGGTCATGACATTGCAATCATTGACGCGGGCATGACAGAACTGATACGTCCTGCGCTCTATCAAGCTATACATAAGATAGTAAATATCACCGGTCAGCGCGAGCAGCGTCCACTCCACACTTACGATGTAGTTGGCCCTATCTGCGAAAGCAGCGATGTTTTCGCCACACAGGTGCGCCTGCATGAGATGAAGCGTGGAGATGAGATAGCCATCCTCTCAGCGGGAGCATACGGATTTACCATGGCCTCTAACTATAATATGCGGCCTCTGCCAGAGGAAATAATCAATTAGTAATACCACCGCCAAGAGTAAGATGTTAGTGGCAAAAAAGATTGACATACAAATTTTTCGCACCACAAGCATAGTATAATTCACAAAAAAGTCGTAACTTCGCGCCGCAAATTGCCGAAATAGCTCAGTTGGTAGAGCAACGCATTCGTAATGCGTAGGTCGCGGGTTCGAGTCCCGCCTTCGGCTCAACACGTTCACAATGGAAAATGTAGTATCAGGCATTCGCCCCACAGGCAATCTACATCTCGGCAACTATTTTGGAGCCGTCAAGTCGTTCGTACAGATGCAGGACGACTACGATTGCATGTTCTTTATTGCCGACTGGCACTCGCTTACCACACAGCCCAAACCGGAGGATATCCGCCGCAGTGTGAAGACGATACTTGCTGAATATTTGGCATGCGGCATAGACCCTGAAAAGGCCGTTATCTACATACAGAGCGATGTACGTGAGACCCTGGAGCTGTACCTCTACCTCAACATGAACGCCTATCTGGGCGAACTTGGCCGTGTTACCACCTTCAAAGAGAAAGCCCGTCAGCAGCCTAACAATGTTAATGCAGGTCTATTTACATACCCCACTCTCATGGCTGCAGACGTGCTGCAGCACCGGGCAGTCAAGGTACCTGTGGGTAAAGACCAACAGCAGAATATGGAGATGATGCGCAAATGTGCGCGTCGCTTTAATAATATATATGGTGTAGAGTATTTCCCCGAACCACAGGACTTCACCTATGCGGCACAGGCCATTAAGATACCAGGCCTTGACGGCAGTGGCAAAATGGGCAAGAGTGATGGCAACTGCATCTACCTCTGCGACGACGACGCCACAATCACCAAGAAAGTAAAGAAAGCTCTTACCGTCAGTGGCCCCACCGAGCCCTGTGCCGAGAAGCCCGAATGTATACAGAACCTCTTTACCTTCCTGCAGATATGCTCCTCACCAGAGGTAAACGCATTTTTTGAGGAACAGTGGAACAACTGTGCCATTCGTTTCGGTGACCTCAAGAAGCAACTTGCTGAAGATCTATGCCGCATCATTGGCCCCATCAGGGAGCGCATACAGCAATTCAGCAGCGACGATGCATTGCTGGAGCGCATAGCCCGCGACGGTGCAGAGCGTGCACGAGCCTCTGCAGCACAAACCATTCGTGAGGTGCGTGAGATAGTGGGATTTTCACCCAACCAGAGATAATAAGTTAACTCATTAACGAGTTTGACTAGTTAATATTAAGCGCTTGTGGCGAAATTGGTAGACGCGCCAGACTTAGGATCTGGTGACTCAGGTCGTGTAGGTTCGAGTCCTATCAGGCGCACAATCATTCAACTAAATCCGAGCAAGTCGACTTGCTCGGATTTAGTTTTGGTCAGCTTTGGCCAAATTATCTCTTTTTGCGTAAAAGCGTGCTACCAACGCTCCACTTATATTATGCCATACGCTGAAGATAGCCCCGGGAATAGCGGCTAACGGAAAGGCCGCAAAATGAATGGCCGCCAGACTGCTGGCCAGACCGGAATTCTGCATTCCGACCTCAATGGATATAGCTCTCTTCTTTTGAACAGGAAGGCCTAATGTCTGTCCTATAAGATATCCTATGCCTAAACCACAAATATTGTGTGCCATCACTACCACCAACAACAACAGTCCCCCCACAAGCAGTTGACCTGCATTGTGGGATACGACGATGCCAACCACCAGGCATATCGCAAGCGATGACAATGCCGGCAGATAAGGGACAAGTTTCTTGGTTATCCCGGGCAGGAAACGCTGCCACAGTAAACCGACGACTATTGGGGCTATAACTACATAAACGATGCTCAGCAACATGCCTATGGTGTCCACCTCAACCATCATGCCTGCCATCAGCCACACCAGCAGCGGAGTAAGAAGAGGGGCAAGCAGTGTGGAGATTGCAGTCATGCCTACGGAAAGAGCAAGGTCACCCTTCGCTAAATATGTTATCACATTGGAGGCAGTTCCTCCCGGACTGCATCCCACAAGGATGATACCCAGAGCCAATTCCTTTGGCAATACAAACATGCAAGTCAACACCCATGCCAGCAAAGGCATCACAGTATATTGGGCCAAGCATCCAATTAAGATATCCTTGGGACGACTCAACACGATGCGGAAGTCCTGCAACGAGAGAGTCAAGCCCATACCAAACATTATCACACCCAACATAGGACTGATAGCACTAGTATCAACCCATAAGAAAGATGACGGACAGCATAGTGACACCACTGCCACAGCCAGAACCATCACGCCCATGTATTGAGATATATAATGACAGAACTTCTTCATACGTTTGCATTGCAAAATTATAAAGAAGTTCGGAAATGGAATCTATATTTTACATATATAACATAAAACTCGCGTATTTTTATGTTCATGGCACTCACTCCGACGCCAGCTCCCAATTATTTATTAATTTTGTTCCGGATATAAAAACACAAGGTCGCAAAGTAGCATTAACTCACCCTAACAATCACTAATCTTCCCCCTGAATGGACTCTATCCTGGATATTATGAAAGCTGTGGCAGGCATCATTAATGAGATGTCGCCTTATTTGCTACTTGGTTTTCTGCTGGCAGGCTTAATGCATGCCTTTATCCCAGGCGGATGGTACGCCAAGTATTTGAGTGGTCACTCGCTGCGTTCAGTAATAAACGCTGCCCTTTTTGGCGTACCTCTGCCGCTATGTTCGTGCGGTGTGATACCGACAGCCATGTCCCTGCGCCGCGAGGGAGCCGGCAAAGGGGCTGTAACATCGTTCCTCATTGCCACACCGCAGACAGGCGTCGACAGCATCATCGCGACTTATTCGCTCATGGGACTGCCATTTGCAATAGTGCGGCCCATTGCTGCATTCTTCACTGCAATCATCGGCGGCTCACTGGTGAACTGGGGAGAACGGAAGAGAGATAACGGTCACCCGGACCTACTACCGGTCTCACCTTATAATAATAATAGAAGAGAGAATATACCAAATCATAGTGTAGGTAGCCGTATCCTTTCTGTCCTCCGTTACGGCTTTATTGAGATGATGGAGGACATTGGCAAATGGCTTGTAGTAGGACTAATCGTAGCAGGGCTTATTACCGTGCTCGTACCTGACAACGTCTTTGCAATCTTCAAGGACAACACACTGCTCAGCATATTGCTAGTGCTATGTATCAGCATTCCTATGTATATATGTGCCACAGGAAGCATCCCAATAGCTGTAGCCCTGATGATTAAGGGGCTCACCCCGGGTGCTGCACTGGTGATGCTCATGGCTGGTCCTGCATGTAATGTAGCCTCCGTTCTCGTAGTGAACAAAGTAATGGGGAGACGAACCCTGCTGCTATATCTCGCGGCCATCATTGGCGGAGCCGTACTGAGCGGAATAGCCATCGACCAACTGTTGCCTCGCGAATGGTTCATAGGGCATCTTAGTGACACTCACGCCTGCTGCCATGATACGGCAGGATGGTTTGAGTGGCTGTGCACAGGCATTCTTGCCCTTCTGCTGCTCAATGTGCTGCGGAGGAAACTAAGCAAAAGACGTTGTTGCAGCTGCGAGAGTGAGGCGACTCACGCCTGCTGCCATGACCTTGCCCACACAAGCCGCATCTACTCCGTGAAGGGCATGACCTGCAACCACTGCCGCTCCAACACAGAGAGAGCCATACTTTCCGTGAAAGGCGTGAAGGCAGCAACAGTGGATTTGAAGAGCGGAATCGCGATAGTAAGCGGCACTGGTTTTGACGATGCAGAGATAAAAAAAGCCGTAGAAAGTCTTGGTTTTACTATAGATATTAACACAGCAACGGAGAAAGGAGAATAGGTGTAATAACGTAAAAGGGAATAGCCATGACGAGACTTGGTCATTTAGTTTAAGCCAAGCCGTTATCACGGCTATAAATCAGCTTCTTAACAACGCGCTGCATTACGATTTGCACTTTATCGAATCATCGTTGCGCAACATGCCAACAAGCTGACAATCAGACGGATTACGACACAGACGCATTATGCAAACGCCTCGCGGAAACGCACATGGTTGCAGTCTGCAACCAATTCCTAAAAATTTTTCAGGCATATCTTATTAAGAACAAAACACTTAAAAAAAAGACGCTAAATTATTACAAAAAAATCCTCAGAAAATTCTTCCGCATTTTATGAGAAAGTAGTAATTTCGCAGTGCAAACAAACATAATGCTTCGAATAATCTCCCACATAGAAAATCTGCTGCTCAGTCACGACTGCGTTATCGTGCCTGGAATAGGTGGTTTCGTAACCCACTTCGAGGAGGCATTCTTCTCTGAAGACGGCAGCGAGATATTCCCTCCCTATTGCTCCGTCAGCTTTAATGCGCACCTCTCCGACAAAGAGGACAAATACGGCATGCTCACCCAATCGTACATGACTGCCTACGACATTAACTACCCGAAGGCACTGGCGCTTGTCAACGACGATGTAGCAGAAATGCGCGACACTCTGCGCAAAAATATGGAGTTGCAGATTGGTACCATTGGCACCCTGCAGCTTACACTCAACTACTCACTGCTCTTCACACCGTCAGAGGAGTGTGGCCTCTTTGCCAAAGAACTCTACGGACTGGTACAAAGCGAAATCAACAATTCAAGAATCGGGGCGACTACGAATCCGGGAATTGAAGTGGCAGAGCCTGTTACCACCAATAGCCAGCAGGTGAATGAGCCCAGAAGCTCCATGCGAATCATAGAGCGCGACAAGGACAACACCCATTATATTATCCGAGTAAGCAAGAACGCTGTGCGCTACACTGTGACCACCATTGCGGCAGCACTACTCTACTTTGTGTTTACCATCGCACCCAATGTGGAGCCCGTGATAGGCAGTGGAGTGCAGCAGGCCGGTATAGTTACGAACACAAAAACTCATCAACTTGCCAACTCGTCGACTCGTCATCACGCCAAGGCGCAAAGTAATCAGGCGTTAAAGTCACAAAATCACGACATTGCAGCAACACCAAAGGAAGCGTTGGGAGAATATACTCTCGTCTTGGCCAGCAAAGTCAGTGAAAAGGGAGCCCGCAGGCTGGCCGACGAACTCAAGGAGAGCGGCTTTGCTGAAGCACAGGTTATAGACGATGATGGCATGACACGAGTTATTTACTCCTCCTATCCCACCGACGACGAAGCCTACCGTGCCGCCAAGACACTGCGCTCACAGCACAAGGGTTTCCGCTCTGCATGGGTGATGAAGAAATAGGAATGAAGCGACTCTCTTGTCCCCGATGCGGACACTACCTCACCTTTAATGAAAACGAATACCCCGCCGACAGGGTATTGGTATTTGTGTGTCCGGCATGTCAGAAACAATTTAAGATTAAAATAGGCACTCGTAGCGACAAGCCTACCCCTGCCCTGGGCAAGCTCGTGGTACTGGAAAACAGTTTCCACGAGCGACAGACCATACCCCTCGCCATGGGTGACAACGTGATAGGGCGCTACGTCAAGGGTACTGCAGCCAACCGCCCCATCATCACCACAGATCCCAGTATAGACACAACCCACTGCATCGTAACAGTCAAGAAGAACAAGAAGGGCGAACTGCAGTTTGTGCTCAGAGACGCCCCAAGTCTCACCGGCACCTTCTATCAAGGCGAGATACTGAAAGACCAAGACCGCATCTTCCTGGAAAACGAGGCAGTAATCAATATTGGCGGCACGACCATGATAGTTAATATTGAACATTGAAGATTGAACATTGAAGATTGAACATTGAACATTGAAGATCATACCATTATATAAGGAACTACGCTCCTTGCAAGCCAACACTTTCAAGGGAGAGCACTACCGCGAACTCAGACGAGACATCGAGCGCATGGCCTCTGCCAGCACACTGCCCCCCGCAGAGCAACAGGCGCAGGTGATACACGCCATAGAGACAGCCATCATCGTGAGCCGCGAAATAGGAATGAGTCCGGAAGGCATCAAAGCATGCCTGATAGCCCCCTTCTGCAGCGACACCAGCCAGATAGACCACATACGCAAGAAAATGGGCGAAAGCATCGCCACAATACTGGAGGGAATCATCAGTGTGCAGCAACTCTACCATAAGAACACCAGCATAAAGACCGACAATTTCCGCAATCTGCTCGTGTCCTTTGCCAAAGATATGCGCGTCATCCTGCTGATGATAGCCAGCTGCACTAATATGATGCGCAAAATGAGCGTCTTATGCTCTGAAGATAAAGAAAAGGGCGAATACTCCGACAATTCCGAATACAGCCCTGAATTTATGGAGCGCATCGCTGGCGAAGCATCATTCCTATACGCTCCGCTTGCCCACAAACTAGGCCTCTACAAGATAAAGAGCGAACTGGAGGACATCTCCCTCAAGATACTCGAGCACGATGCCTATTACCATATTAAAGAGAAACTCAACACTACTAAGCAGGCCCGCGACAAATACATCGACAACTTCATCGCACCGGTAGAGCAGAAACTGAAAGAGCAAGGGCTGAAATTCCATATCAAGGGCCGCACCAAGAGCATCCACTCCATCTGGCAGAAAATGAAGAATCAAAAGTGCGACTTCGAAGGCGTATACGATCTCTTTGCCATCCGCATCATCCTCGACTCGCCCTTGCAGAAGGAGAAAGCCCAGTGCTGGCAGGCGTACAGCATTATCACCGACATGTATCAGCCCAACCCGCGCCGACTGCGCGACTGGCTGTCCATTCCCAAGAGCAACGGCTACGAGAGCCTCCACATCACCGTGCTGGGACAGGAGCAGAAATGGGTGGAGGTGCAGATACGCACAGAGCGCATGGACGACATAGCCGAACATGGCCTGGCAGCCCACTGGCGCTACAAAGGAGTCAAAGGCGGTGAGCGCGGCATAGAAAATTGGCTCTCCAGCATACGCACAGCCTTGGAGGAAGGCGACAGTATGCAAATGATGGACCAGTTCAAGACCGACCTCCAGAGCGATGAAGTATATATCTTCACCCCCAAGGGCGACCTTCACAAACTCATAGCCGGAGCCACCGTGCTCGACTTTGCCTACAGCATCCACACAAACATCGGCGACCACTGCACCGGAGCCATCGTCAACGACAAGAACGCCCCACTCCGCCAGAAACTCGTCAGCGGCGACCAGGTCACCATCCTCACCTCAGCCAGTCAGACGCCCAAAGCAGCATGGCTGGAGTACGTAGTCACGGGCAAGGCAAAGAGCAAGATACGCCAGGCTCTCAACGAGATGCAGACCAAGGCCACCAGCATGGCCAAGGAGATTCTCGAGCGAAAATTCCGCAACCGAAAGATAGAACTTAACGGCAACTACCTCAACACCGTCATCAAGAAGATGGGCTACAAAGACCCCAACGAGTTTTATAGGAAGGTAGTGGACGACCAGCTTGACATCAACGACATCATAGAGCAGTACCAGCTCGTGGTGAAGCGTGACCTGGGAGAATTGGAGAACACCGCCCCACTGCACAAAGCCGACGAATTTGTATGGGGCAACAGCGGTCGCGAAGAAGGCACATCCGGCGAAGAACTCGTCATTGACCGCAACATCAAGGGGCTTGACTACACACTGGCCAAGTGCTGCTCGCCCATTTACGGCGACAACATCTTCGGTTTCGTGACCATCAACAACGGCATACGCATCCACCGCACCAATTGCCCCAATGCCCCTGCGCTGCGAGAGAAGTACGGCTACCGCATTGTCAAGGCCCGCTGGGCTGGCGAGGGCAGCAAAGGCACATACCCCATCGTACTCCACATTGTGGGCAACGACGACCTCGGTGTGGTCAACAACATCTCCTCAATCCTCAGCAAGGACGAGAAAGTCAACATCCGCTCCTTCAGCATCGACAGTCACGACGGACTTTTTGAAGGGACGCTGACGATAATGCTCACTGACACACGCCAACTGGACAGCATCGTCAAGAAACTCCGCACTGTAAAAGGAGTTAAGAACGTCAGTAGGTAAACAAACAATCTCCGGCAATTTTATTGCACTCCTCCATCTTTTATTTATACTGAGGAGAAATTATCTCGCTTCGTGAATAGAAACAAAAACTACGAAGCGAGATTTTTAAATAGCGTCAAAAAAGGAGAAAAAAGCGTGCGGAGATATTTGCGTTCCCGATTTAACGAAAAGTAAATGGGCATTCAACGAAAAGTAAATCGGGAACGCAAATACGCGAGAACGCGTTTTTTGACTTCTTCACGCACTTATATAATATCCGCACGGATTTCTGTGAATTTCGTACGGATTTATTTAATTTTACTACGCAAAGAATGAATGGGAGATGCTTCGCAGTGGGGGCTAAGGCTGTTATCTACAGCGCCTTGAGGAAGCGTTGCGGAATGGGAGTGTCGAACTGCAGGCGCTCTCCGGTTATCGGGTGAATGAAGTGGAGACGATAGGCGTGGAGATATAGGTCGCCTTGCGAGACTTGGTTCTTATTGCCATACTTCCTGTCACCCAGGACGGGGCAGCCAAGGGATGCGAAATGGACGCGAATCTGATGCTTGCGCCCCGTGTCTAAACGAGCCTCAACGAGGCTGTTGGAAGAGCCCTGCTGCAACACTTTATAATGGGTCACGGCCTGTTTGCCTCCGTTGTCAGTGGGACTGCTGCTGACGAGGTACTGCCTTGACTCGGTGAGCCAACTTTCTACGGTGCCCTGCTGACGGGGCATCGCGCCTTGGGTCACTGCAACATAGCGGCGGTCATAAACCAGCCCCTTCCAGTCCGCCTCAAACAGCTGCTGCACCCTGCGGCTCTTGGCAAGGACCATCAATCCCGAGGTCTCGCGGTCCAGACGATGGACCACATGGGCATGGCACGGCTGGTGGGTGCGCTCAAAATAGGTGTCGAGGATAGTCTTCACGCACGGGCTGTGAGCCGAGGTGGCCATGGAGAGAAGGCCTGCGGCCTTGTCTATCACTATCAGGTGGCGGTCCTCATAGACAATCTGGCAGTCGGTCAGCGCAATTGTCTGACGGGAAGACGGTGCTATCTCAATGGTGTCGCCGGTGTGAAGCTGATAGTCATGGCGTGTCACGGGCTTGCCGTTGACGAGTATCCTGCCTCGCTGCAGGTACTGCTTGAGGCTGGTGCGGCTCATGTCCTTGAACGATGACTGGAGCTGCTGCAACAGGCGCGATTCTTCCTTTACGGTTATCATGATGCGACGAAAGTTGCTGCAAAAGTAATGGTTTTTGCGGACACTGCGCCTAAAATGCAGTCACAACCGAAGAAAAATTGTAACTTTGCAGAGATATGACCGGGAAGACGTTTTTCTTTTCCATGATATTTGAACAACTGAGCAACAACAATCAATTTAACTAAAAATGATAAGGTTTATCAAACACTACGCGCTGGAGATATACACCGTGCTGGCCATGGGGTTTATCGTAGGCACTGCCATGATGGGCGAACTCTCCGTGATACAAAAACTGGTGGTCATTGACGCTTTTCTCTTCATCCTCCACGAGTGGGAGGAAAGCCACTATCCGGGCGGCTTCGTTGAGATGGTAGCTGGGATGATTAATGTGAAAGTTGGCGACGAGACAAAGAGGGCCAGTCGCATTCCGGCAGGCATACTGCTGCTTCTGCTGTCAATTGTGCCGTTTGTGTTCCACGATGTGGTAATGATAACTATGACCGTGGTCACATTTGGCATCATTGAGGGCTGCGTCCACACTGTGGGCATCCGCCTGTTTCATAGGAAGAGTTTCTATACCCCCGGCATGGTCACCGCATGGCTGGAACTGGTGGTGAGCGGACTTATGCTGGCCTGGCTCATTGGTAATCATCTTGGCCAATGGTACGACTATGTCTTCGGCCCCATCATTATGATTGTCTTTTTTGGCACGCTCCAGAAGATTATGACACTGATGGTCGGCATCAACTATAGCGATATGCCTAAAATGGTAAGGAAACAATGGAAGAAAAAGGATTGAATACACACCAACTATGCAACTCATCGACAATCAACTGATAGACGGCGTGGCAGAACAAGCCAAGCGCTCTCCGCGACTGAGGATGAACTACAACTTCCACCAGAGCCTCGACGATAAGTGCCACAGATTCCTCAACGCATTGGAGCCCGGCACATATATCCCCGTGCACCACCACCCTACCAAAGACGAGACCGTCATTGTCCTGAGGGGCAAGGTCAGAGTCACCACTTACGACGACAAAGGCAAAATCCTGCAGACCTTTGCTCTCAGTCAGGAGAGCGGTCAGCTTGGCGCAGACATACCTCAGAACGTGTGGCACAGCGTAGAATGCCAAGAGCCTGCAGTGCTCATGGAGTGCAAGGCAGGCCCCTTTGTGGAGCACGAAGTTGACGGCATCCTGGACCTAAAGAGTGGCAAAGACATATTCCTTGCCGGTGGCTGCTTCTGGGGTACGGAGCATTACTTCAAGCAAATAGAGGGTGTAGTGCTTACGGGCGTAGGGTTTGCCAATGGTCACACTGCCAATCCCTCTTATAAAGAAGTCTATACTGACACCACGGGATATGCCGAGACTGTCCACGTGAGGTACGACCCTGATATTATCAGCCTGGAGTTTCTGCTACAGATGTTCTTCAAAGCCATTGACCCCACAAGCCTCAACAAGCAAGGGCACGACGAAGGCACGCGCTATCGCACCGGCATCTACTTCACTGACACCGCAGACCTGCCCGTCATTGAGAAAGTCTTTGCCGAGGAACAGAAGAAATACTCGCAGCCGATGGCTGTGGAGAAAATGCCGCTGCAGAATTACTACACCGCAGAGGAGTATCATCAGGACTATCTCGACAAAAATCCCACCGGCTACTGCCATCTTCCGCAATCCCTGTTTGAGTTTGCACGCCAGGCAAAAGACAAAACAAAATCATAGTTTTTTTCGCTTTGAGCACAAAAACTAATCCCGCATCTCTCACCCACGAGGTGCGGTTTTATTGTTGGGAAATGGAGGCCACTCCTTGCAAGAGTTGCGGTAAAAACATGTGTTTTTGCGGAAAGTAGCACTAAAATAGGCGTAGTACCGAAAAAATGTTGTATCTTTGCATAAATGTACACGCACTGCGCATACGCGTGAGCAATTAATATGAGAAAACGCATAACTATCATTCTTTGGAGCCTGACTGCCTGCTTCATCATTGGAGTGACGATGTTCTTCGTTGCTATCTGGAATGGATGGATAGGCTATGTGCCGCCCGTAGAGGAGCTGGAGAACCCTATCAGTCGATATGCTTCGCAGATAATATCTGACGACGGGGAGTTGCTGGGCACATGGTCGTACAATGAAAACCGTATCTACGCCAGCTACGACGAGATTGCGCCCTGCGTGTTCAAGGCCCTGATTGCCACTGAGGACAAGCGCTTCTACGAACACTCGGGCATAGACATCCGCTCACTGCTCAGGGCTATCGTCAAGCGCGGCATTATGCGACAGTCATCGGCTGGCGGTGGCAGCACCATCACACAGCAGTTGGCCAAGCAGCTATATACCTCCGTGACGCAGAACAGCACCGAGCGCGTGATGCAGAAGGCCATTGAGTGGGTCATCGCCCTCAAGATTGAGCACTACTACTCAAAGGATGAGATAATGACGCTTTATCTCAATAACTTCGACTTCCTGCACCACGCCGTAGGCATCAAGAGCGCCGCGAAGATTTATTTCAACAAGGAGGCCTCACAACTGACGGTGCCAGAGGCCGCGATGCTGGTGGGCATGTGCAAGAACCCCTCCTATTTCAACCCAATACGCAATCCGGAGCGAGTGAAGGAGCGCCGCAATACTGTGCTGCAACTGATGGCCGACGAGGGATACATCAGCGACATAGAAGCTGCGGCCTATCAGACCCAGGAGCTGGGGCTCGACTTCCAGCGAGTGTCGCACGACAAGGGCATCGCCACTTATTTCCGCGAATATCTGCGCCATATTATGATGGCCCAGCGACCTGAAAGAGACCATTTTGCCACTGACCTGGAGTACACCGACGCTAAGTATGAATGGGACAACAATCCTCTCTACGGATGGTGTAACAAAAACTTCAAGAGCAACGGTGAGCCTTACAATATCTATACTGACGGCCTGAAGATACACACTACCATCGACAGTCGTATGCAGCGATATGCCGAACAGGCAGTGAGGGAGCATCTGGGGGGCTATCTGCAGCATGTATTCTATAAGGAACAGCGCGGTTCTGCCAACTATCCATATGCAGCCAGCGTCGGAGCCAAGACACGCAGCAACCTCGTAAGGCAAGCTATAAAGCAGAGCGCACTTTATCGTAATATGAAGGCCAATGGTGCCAGCGAAGATGAGATAGAGCGTGCCCTGAGAACCAAGGTGCCCATGACAGTGTTTACTTATCACGGCGACGTGGACACTGTGATGACTCCGCTGGACTCTATACTCTATCACAAGGCTTTCCTGCAGGCAGGATTTATGTCGATGGACCCCAGCAATGGCTATGTGAAGGCCTACGTGGGCGGCATCGACTACACCAACTTCCAATATGATATGTGCTCGCAGAGCCACAGGCAGGTGGGCTCCACCATCAAGCCCTACCTCTACGCTATGGCTATGGAGAACGGCATGACGCCCTGTGACCTTGTGCTCAACATACAGCGCACCTACGGAAACTGGAGTCCGCGCAACGGCAGTCACGCACGCTACGGAGAACTGGTGCCGCTGAAATGGGGACTGGCTCAGTCAAACAACTGGATATCAGCATTCCTGATTGACAAATACGGCCCCACTGCATTCGTGCAGATGCTCCACCACTTCGGCATAAAGCATAATATCGCCAATCCTAATATGACGCTGTGTCTGGGCACCTGCGAGATTTCCGTAAAAGAGATGGTCAGTGCGTACACCAGCTTTGTCAACAGCGGAATGAGGGTGTTGCCGCTCATGGTCACCAGAATTGAAAATAGTAATGGCAAGGTGATAGAGCAGTTCCGCACCAACACCGATGAGGTGATAAGCAGCGAGAGCAGTTATCGTATGCTGGATATGATGAAGGCGGTGATAGACCAAGGTACAGGCCGCAGACTACGCAGCAAATATGGACTCACAGCCCAGATTGCCGGTAAGACGGGTACTACGCAGAGGAACTCTGACGGTTGGTTTATGGGATGCGTGCCCAGACTGGTGAGCGGCTGCTGGGTTGGCGGCGAGAACCCCAATATCCATTTCAACAGCATGGCTTACGGCCAAGGTGCCGCGATGGCACTGCCCATCTGGGCTCTATATATGAAGAAGGTGTATGCCGACCGAAGCCTGGGATATCTGGAGAATGAGACATTCAACATTCCGCCCGAGTTCGACATGTGTGGCTATGGCATAGGCCTGGATGCCGACTCGCTGGACTATAACCTAAACACCGATGACGAAATCTTTGAGATAGAAGATTGGTGAAACGCACTAATAAACTCTAACAGAGAATAGACAACATGAAATTTGCAGCAATAATACCGGCAAGATATGCGTCCACACGCTTCCCAGGCAAGCCTTTGGCTATGCTGGGAGGAAAGCCAATCATACAGAGAGTGTATGAGCGAGTGAGCAGCTGCGTGGCCGAGACATACGTGGCTACGGATGACGAGCGCATCTATAACACCGTGGAGAAATTTGGCGGTAAGGCAATAATGACGCGTACAGACCACAAAAGCGGCACTGACCGCTGCTGGGAAGCTGTGAGCAAATTGGGGGCTGAGAGATTTGACGTAATCATAAATGTGCAGGGTGACGAGCCATTCATCCACACACAGCAGATAGAGGCACTGCGCGACTGCTTCAACGCGCCAGCCACACAAATAGCAACGCTGGTTAAGCCATTCGGCCATGACGCACCTATAGAGGCGGTGGAAAATCCCAATTCGCCGAAGGTGGTGGTAAGTCCCGATGGACGCGCCCTCTATTTCAGCCGCTCGATAATACCCTATCTGCGAAACCGTGACAAGGCAGAATGGATGAAGCACCACACCTACTACAAGCACATCGGCATCTATGCCTACCGTACCACGGTGCTTAAAGAGATAACAATGCTGCAGCCGTCACCGCTGGAGTTGGCAGAGTCGCTGGAGCAATTGCGCTGGCTTGAAAATGGTTATCAGATTCAAGTGGGCATAACCGACATTGAGACTATAGGCATCGATACGCCAGAAGACCTGGCGCGGGCAGAAAAAGAATTAAACAAAGAAAAATAGTATAAATATGAAGAGTTACAAAATACTAAAGACTGCATTCCTGATGGGAGCCATCCTGCTGACAAGCACTGCAAGTGATGCGCAAAAGATTAGTATCGGCACCTACACCTTCAAGAATGGTGATGTATATAACGGCCAACTCGTGGGAGGCCGCCCCAATGGTAAGGGCAAGACACAGATGGTGAACGGAGACACCTACGAAGGCGGTTACCTCAAAGGGAAGCGCTATGGCCAGGGCACATACACTTTCACCGACGGCGAGAAATATGTGGGCGAGTGGCTGGAAGACCACCAGCACGGCAACGGCACCTACTATTATAACAACAACAATCGCTACGAAGGACTATGGTACAAAGATGTGCAGCAGGGCCATGGCGTAATGTACTACTACAACGGTGACATCTACGACGGCGATTGGGTAAACGACAAGCGTCACGGCAAAGGCACCTACACCTACGCCAAAGGCGCACACTATACTGGCGAATGGAAGGATGATCAGAAATCTGGCACCGGCACCTTTGTGTGGCCCGACAATTCCAAGTACGTAGGCTCCTGGCTGGCCAACATGCGCAACGGCTACGGCACTTTCACCTACTCTGACGGCGACGTATATACCGGCGAATGGAAAGACGACAACATGAACGGCAAGGGCCAATATCGCTTTAGTAATGGCGATGAATATGACGGCCAGTATCGCGATGGCAAGCGTATTGGCACCGGCATATACAAATTTGCCAATGGCAACAAATATAACGGCACCTTCCTCAACGGAGAGAAGAGCGGCACCGGTACCTTTACCTGGAAAGAAGACGGCTCAATCTACGTGGGCAGCTGGGCCAACGACCGTCGCAACGGCAAGGGTAAGCTCACCTATGGCAATGGCGATATATACGACGGCATTTGGAAAGACGATGAGATGAATGACCCTGATGCCATCCTGCGCAAGAAAGACGGCGAGAAATATCGTGGCGGTTTCCAGAATGGAGTGAAGCACGGCAAGTGTGTGGAGGTTGACAAGGACGGCCAGCGCTTTGAAGGCTCTTACCGCAACGGAGTGCGCGACGGCGAGTTCATTGAGCGCGACAAGACAGGCAGAGTCACCGCCAAAGGCAAATATGTAAACGGAAAGAAACAAGTAGAATAGCAACAAACAGACTAGCAACAATATGAAAATCATTGACAGAGATCCGTGGCTCAAGCCCTATGAGGCAGCCATTGAGGGACGCCACCTGCATGCGATGCAGAAAGAAAGCGAGTTGGTTGGCAAAGGCAGCCTGAAAGACTTTGCAGCCGGCCATCAGTATTTCGGCCTACACCAGTGTGCCGACAAGCGATGGGCGTTCAGAGAATGGGCTCCAAATGCTACAGCCATTTACCTGATTGGCGACTTTAACAACTGGCAGCAATCAGAGGACTACCGCCTCACCGCCCTGGGCAATGGGGTGTGGGAGATAATGCTGCCGGCTGACACTTTACAGCATGGTCAACTCTACAAGATGCTGGTCTATTGGCAGGGAGGCCAGGGCGAGCGCATCCCGGCATGGGCACAGCGAGTGGTGCAGGATGACCAGACCAAAATATTCAGTGCGCAAGTGTGGGCGCCGTCGAAACCCTATAAAGTTCGGCATCGTCATTTCAAGCGCCAGGCAGGTCCGCTGTTTATCTACGAGTGTCACATCGGCATGGCGCAAGACGCCGAGAAGGTCGGCACCTACAATGAATTCCGCGAGAATATCCTGCCACGCATAAAGCAGGCCGGCTACAACTGCATACAGATAATGGCCATACAGGAGCACCCCTACTACGGCAGTTTCGGCTATCACGTATCCAGTTTCTTTGCACCTTCCAGCCGCTTTGGCACACCCGACGAGCTGAAGCAACTCATTGACACGGCTCACTCTATGGGCATTGCCGTAATAATGGACCTCGTGCACAGCCACGCAGTGAAGAATGAGGTAGAAGGTCTTGGCAACCTTGCCGGAGACCCCAACCAATATTTCTATCCCGGCGACCGCCGCAACCATAATCAGTGGGACAGCCTTTGCTTTGACTACGGCAAAAACGAGGTAATCCATTTCCTGCTTAGCAACTGCCGCTATTGGCTGGAAGAATATCACTTCGATGGATTCCGCTTCGACGGAGTGACATCCATGCTTTACTACAGCCACGGCATAGGCGAAGATTTTCTAGACTATGGGGCCTATTTCAATGGCCACCAGGACGACAACGCAATCTGCTACCTGACCCTGGCCAATCGCCTAATTCATCAGGTCAATCCCAATGCCGTAACCATAGCAGAGGAAGTGTCAGGCATGCCCGGACTTGCCGCAAAGATAGAAGACGGAGGCTACGGCTTTGACTACCGCATGGCTATGAATATCCCCGACTTCTGGATAAAGACTATCAAGGAACTGAAGGACGAAGACTGGAAGCCGTCCTCAATACTCTGGGAGGTAACCAACCGTCGCAGCGACGAGCATACCGTGTCGTACCTCGAGAGCCACGACCAGGCATTGGTAGGTGACAAGACCGTTATCTTCCGCCTGATAGATGCCGACATGTATTGGCACTTCAAGAAGGGCGATGAAAACGATGTGGCCAATCGCGGCTTGGCACTCCACAAGATGCTGCGCCTCATAACCAGTTCCACAATCAACGGAGCCTACCACAACTTCATGGGCAACGAGTTCGGCCATCCCGAGTGGATTGACTTTCCGCGCGAGGGCAACGGCTGGAGCCACAAGTATGCCCGACGCCAGTGGCACCTCGTTGACGACCATGACCTTCTCTATCATTACCTCGGCGACTTCGACCGCGCCATGCTGCAAACCCTCAAGGCCAACCCCCACATGCTGCAGACCAAAGTACGCGAGATATGGCACAACGACGGCGACCAGGTGCTCGCCTACAGCCGTGGCAAGTGGATATTCGTGTTCAACTTCAGCCCCACCCGCAGCTATGAGGACTACGGCTTCATGGTGCCCGAAGGCAAATACAAGGTGATGCTCAATACCGACGACAAGAAATACGGCGGCTTCGGACTGACTGACGACAGTATAGACCATTTCACCAACTACGACCCACTGCTGGCCCGCCAGCACAAGGGATGGCTTAAGCTCTATATCCCCGCACGCTCCGCACAGGTGCTCCGAATAATTGAGGATTGACAAAGGTGACAAACCAGATAGCCAAATACCTCCCCAGCCCCGACCGCAGCATAAAGATAGTCTGCTGGACATTCTTTATACTGTGGACAGCAGGCTATTATCTGTTTCAGCGACCGCTTATACTCAGCGCCTACGCTGCATACGGAGTAAGTGACCTCACTGTCCTATGCCTTTTGCTGGTTCTCTGCCTGCTCCCCTACTCTCTCAGCCACAGGCTGAAGCTCGACACCGCATGGTATTCGCTTGCCTTCTGCCCCAGCATGGCGATACTTGCCATTGTGTCCAATGAGCAAGTAGGATGGCGTACAGTTATCTTAACTGCAGCTTTGCTGATAGTATGGCTATACTTGGTTATCAGGCGTCCGCGCCTCCATCTAAAAAAAATTAACTTAAACCTTTGGACGCTCATTACAGTCGCAGCAGTTACCTACATGGCAGGCAATACCGATATGCTGACACATTATCGTTGTCGCATACAGTCCCACCTGGCGAACAATGATTACCAAGAGGCTCTGCAGATAGGCATACGCACTGATGAGGCCGACACTGCCGTCTTCAATCTCAGAGCTACAGCCATGATTCGCGCCAATCAGTTGGCCGACAAAATGTTTACTTTTCCTGTGCCCGCAAAGACAAGCAGTATCGCTGCTAACAGCAAGTACAGTCCAGACATTATGCTGTGCAATCTTCTGCTGCAGAAACGGCTAAACGATTTTGTCCGACTGTTGCCTCACTATTATGATATCAGCAGTTCCACACTGCCACAACATTACAAGGAGGCCCTCATCATTTATATGACGCGCACAGCCAATCCGCAGATTGCCTATAGCAACACACTTATAGAGGCCAACTATGTAGAATTCATTGCAGAAAAGAAAAGATACTCTTCACCCGCTGAAAGCAAATACAAGTGTAAAGACCTCTACGGCAACACGTATTTTTGGTACTACTATTTTCATTGACCACGACAGCATCCCATGATAAGCAAACAGCAGATAAAGGCCATCCACTCCCTCCGCCTAAAGAAATACCGCGACCAACGCGGACTCTTTGTGGGCGAAGGTCCCAAGGTGGTGGGCGAGCTGTTGCATACCTTTGAATGTACCTTTGTCGCTGCCACGGCATCGTGGATAGAGGCAAACCGACAAATCATCCCTGCCGGCATACCGTGTGAGACAGTCCAACCGGAAGAGCTGGCAAAGGCAAGCCTGTTGGAAACTCCGCAGCAAGTTCTAGCCATATTCCGCCAAAAAGAAAACACACTGCCCACAGACTCCGCCCTGCAGTCGGAGCTATGCCTGGCACTCGACACCGTGCAAGACCCCGGCAATCTGGGCACCATACTGCGCCTCGCGCGATGGTTTGGCATCAACTATGTGATATGCTCGCCCGGCACCGCCGACATCTACTCACCCAAGGTGGTGCAAGCTGCCATGGGAGCGCTCGGCAAGGTCAGCGTAGGCTACACCCCATTGCCGCAATATCTTTCGGGCATCCCCGCAGACATACCCGTATATGGCACCTTCCTCGACGGCACCAATATCTATGACACCCCTCTAAGCTACCGAGGTATCATCGTAATGGGCAATGAGGGCAACGGCATCAGTCAGCTGACGGCCAGCCACGTCACCCATCGCCTTTACATCCCACCATACCCCGCAGGCACCCCCACCATAGAGAGCCTCAACGTAGGCGTAGCCACAGCCATCACGTGCGCAGAGTTCCGCCGCAGGGCAAACACCAATTCCTAATTCCACATTCCTCATTCCTAATTCCTCATTCCCAGATGCCCCTCTACATTATCATATTATCATCGTCAATCCTACTACTGCTGATATATCTTATACTCTACTGGCGCAGCTATGTATCAGTAAAGGCCGCACCAATACCCGACAGCGTCAGCCCATGGCCTGGCATATCAGTGGTTATCATCACCCACGACTCTGACCGTATGCTGCAGCACGCCATTGACACTGTTGCCGCGCAACAATATCCCGATTACGAGATAGTAGTCGTCAATAATGCTTCCACCGACGACACAAACGATGTTATCAAACGCGCCACCAAGCAATACCCCACCCTGCTGCGCAGCACCCATCTGCCTCAAAACCGCAATGGCATACTCCACATGACCATTGCAACCACGCTCGGAGTGAGGGCTGCGCGAAAAGAGTGGATAGTATTGTTGCGCCCCAACTCCACGCCCAAGAGTAACCTTTGGTTGCAAAACATTGCATTCTCCATAATGCAAGGGCACGACATGTGTATCGGTTACAACCAATACTACAGCTACGACAAGACAGCCTGGGAACGGCGAGCCCTGCGCTGGCACCAACACCAACAGATTCTTAACTATCGCGCCATCAATCGCGGCAAACGCAAGCCCATCGCCGCCGAGAGCTCAAACATCGCATTCCGCAAGCAAGATTTCCTGGACAACGGAGGCTACGGCCGATGGCTCAACCTGCCCAATTGCCACGAGCACCTGTATGCCACAACCTTCGCTTCGCGCTGCAGCACTCAGATGCTGATGCAACCCGAGGCACAGGTAGAGACACTCATACCGCCCATCCTGCAGTTATGGGAGACAGAGCATCGGCAGACACTGAAAGCATACCGCCGATTGTCCTCGTCAACAAAAATACGACGCAAGAGATACACCTTCCTCACGACTTTAGCGCTGGTGGCTTTTGCCTTGCTCGTTGGTGGCATAGCTTGGTCAGCAATAGAAGATGAAAGCGCTTACCCTGACCTATGGTCAATGGGCAGTATCCAGTTGCCGACATTCAGCATCCCGGCTATAGCTGCGTGCGCAGCAATCTTATTTACAGCCATCTCGCTAATCCATCTGATTTGCAAGGCTCACTGCAAGCGCAAAGACCGCCGATTCCTTAACACCCCCATAGTCACAGACCTGACGGCCATCTACGACAATTAGACCCTCAACCCATTGAGACCGGCTAACTACATATTTCCCCTCTTAGTGGCAGCAGTGCTGCTATGCGGATGCTCGGCAGAGAAATTCCTCGCCCCAGGCCAACGACTGCTTACCTCGGTGAAACTAAGCAGCGACGACCCCGCTGTGGCTACTTCCACCTACCTGCAATATGTGAGGCAGAAGCCCAACACTAAATGGTTCAACCTACTCAAAGTGCCACTCGGCATCTATTGCCTATCTTCACCAGCCGACACAGCGAAGCCGCGTCCCACACTATGGCAGCGAATCGGTGAAGCACCAGTAATATACAGTCCCCAGCAGACCGCCAACACACAAAATGCCATAGCCCTTGCGCTAAAGGACAAGGGCTATCTCAATGCGAGCGTTACAACCACCGTATCCACGCCGCCCAACACCCATCGCACAAAGATACACTACGCCCTGCATCCAGGCCAGCCATATACCGTCACCTCCATCACATATAATGCCGACGACCATGCAATTGACAGCCTCATCAATCTCAGCATAGCCGAGACATACCTATATAAAGGCATGAACTGCGACCTTGCGCTACTCGACAGGGAGCGCACGCGCATCACAACCATGCTACGCAACCACGGCTACTACAGGGAGCACAAGAACAACATACATTATGAGATAGACACCCTCGCAGGCCCCGCCAACGTCACGCTCCACCTCTATCACAGTAATACTGAGAACAACGCAACATACACTATCGGCGAGGTGCGATACGACTCCACCCTCCCCCTGCGCCACAAGCTGATAGACAGCAAGACATACGTACGCCCGGGCCAACTCTATCGCGAGCAGGACGTCAATCGCACCTATCTCGCACTGGCTAATCTGCAAGCCGTCAATCATGTGGCCATACGTATGCAGGAAACAGCCCCCGACACACTGGCCTGCGACATATCTATCTTGCCGGAAAAAACGAACAGCCTGGGAGTAGAGCTTGAGGGCACCAACACAGCCGGAAACTTAGGCGTAGCCGCCACACTCTCCTACACCAACCGCAACCTCTTGCGCGGCTCAGAGCAGTGGAGCACCAAGCTAAAAGGAGCATACGAAGCCATCACAGGCCTCGAAGGATACACTAATCAGAACTATGTGGAGATTGGCCTTGAGACAAGGCTCACATTCCCACGGCTAATAATACCTTTCACTCGCACAAAGCGAGGAACAGCCCTGCCCACCTCCACCACCTCGCTCTCCCTGCAATTCGACACACAGGAGCGGCCCGAGTTTCACAGGCGCGTGCTGACTGCCCTATGGAACTACCAGTGGAGCACGGACAACGGTCGCCGACACCATCGCTTCGACATACCAAGCCTCAACTACGTCTACATGCCGTGGATCTCCACCACATTCAGACAAGACTACCTCGAGACAGACAACTACCGCTCCGCTCTCATACGCTACGCATACGAGAACCTGCTGATTCTCAACACCACATACAGCCAGAGCTACAGCTCAGCGCGCGGAGAAAAATCACCCAACCCGCGTCAGCGACGCACCAATCCCTATCAGCTGCAATGGTCGGTGGAGAGCGCAGGCAACCTGCTCTACGGCCTCGCACGCCCATTGGGATTCCACAAAAAAAGCGACGGACAGTACAGTCTGTTCAACGTTGCCTTTGCCCAATACATCAAGCTGGACATCGATTACTCCAAGCACTATTTGCTCAATGCCCGCAACACACTGGCTATCCACGGCGCCATCGGCATTGCCCATCCTTACGGCAACAGCACCATCGTGCCCTTTGAAAAACGCTACTTCGGCGGTGGAGCCAACGGAGTGCGCGGATGGTCAGTGCGCGAGCTCGGACCCGGTGACTACACCGGCGAAGACGGTCGAGTGGATTACATCAACCAGACAGGCAACCTCAAACTCCTGACCAGCATAGAGCTGCGCTCCGACCTTGTATGGAAACTCAGCGGAGCCGTCTTTGCTGATGTTGGCAACATCTGGACCACACGCCGCTACGATATCACGGGCAAAGGAGGCCAGTTCAGATTCAGCAACTTCTGGAAACAGCTCGCAGCATCCTATGGTATCGGCCTGCGATTCAATCTCGATTATTTCATACTGCGTTTCGACATGGCCATGAAGGCTGTCAATCCCGCCTATCCCACCAGCAGCAAGAAGTATCTGCCAATTGTGCATCCCAAGATGTCGCGCGACTTCACTTTCCACTTTGCTGTGGGACTGCCATTCTGAGCTCCTTCCCCCTTTCCCCAAGCAGAAAAAACCTAACACTGATGGCGACTGAAAAAGTCGTCATCTCGCGTCATTAAATCCCGCCGGGAAATCAACAAAAGCAGAGCGCATGTATTTTTGTTCCCGATTTAAAATTCGTTGAATCGGCATTTAAAATTCGTTGAATCGGGAACGCAAATACGCGAGAGCGCGTTTTTTTTATTTCTGCTCGCGTTTTTTCGTGCTCCGAGCGCTTTTTAATTGTTTCTCCTCTGGCTTAGTTGTATTCTCCTCTGGCTTAGATATTTTCTCCTCGCGCATAGATGTATTTTCCTCGCGCTTAGAAAAAGTCCTCGCGATTATTGCATTATTCTCTGCAATTATCCGTAAAAAGACAAATGGGTGCCATACCATAAGATCTGGCACCCATTGCAGTAATGGACTTTATGTCTGTGTGTTAACCTTGATTTTTCATTGACTGTGCCAGCGTGTCCTCAAGCAGTCGCAGAGTCAGGGGCTGCACTCCCAGCGACAGGAGCAGAGTGCGGTCATCGGCAGTGATAGCCGTAGCTTCGGCATTGTTATAATACACCATCGCAAGCTGAATATCGCCATTGGCCAGGGCTGCATGGCCGGCGTTCATCCAATCGCTGGAGCGCAGTGGCTCCATGGTGAGTAAGCGCTGATAAAGGCCGTTTACTGTTGCCAGCTGTTCCTTGAGCGGCTCCTCACTCCTAATTCCTCTAAGGCTGCACCACGCCAGCAGGCGCACTACTTTTATCTGGTCAGGACGGTGATAGTCTTCCTGATACAGCACTTCGCATGCGTCAGCACAACGGCCGTTCTGACTCAGCGCCACAGCATACGGGTAGAGCGATATGCCTTTGTCGTCACCGCTAAACAGCGTCTCATACTGATGAATTGCTTCCTGCGGCTGCCCACACTCCATCAAGCACGAGGCATACACCAGTATATGCTCAGGAGTCAACTCTTCGCACTGGCGATAGGCCTCAACAGCCGAGTGACTGTCGTGGAGCATGGCGTGGCTGAACGCTATGCGCAGCTTAACGGCTGGAGTCTGCTCATAATCAGCGCTGAAGGCCGCATTAAGAGCAAGTGCATGACGATACAGACGGCTATTGAAAGCATACTCCGGAGCCACGGCAGCGGCAGGCCCCGTTACAGTGGCACTGACCAGAGGACTGTCGAGGAAGAGGAGCGCAGAATGTCTGTCACCATCCTTATTTCCATCAATTTCCGGACTGCAGAAAGGATTGCCCTCCACCTCGTGGTCCATGCGTATGGTAAAGAGACGGTAGAGGTCCTGCAGATAACCGGTGGCATAGGCTATTGAGAAGTCTGGACGGGCAGTACCGTCATGCTTGATATATTGAGAATAGTGCTGCATGAACGTGCTCATCGCCTGAGTGCGCGACTGACGCCCGAGATTCTCCGCAGCATCCGTATCGGCGTTCATATCCAGCTCCTCCATCTGCGTTGCTATCATCTGACCGAAGGTCTGAGGCATGGAGGCCATCGTGGCTGCCATGGAGTGGATGTCTGAATCACACATCCGCGAATAATTGAGCAGCGGACCCAGTTTGCCAAGCACGTCCTCGAAATCCGGCGTCGGCACCTGCACTGGCTTAAGCCACGAGCGCGTCTCGCGGAAGAAGGGATAGCTCTTCAACTGGCGGAAATGGCCATACATCATATCGAGGCCGCGGTGAGCCATGTCCGTTGCCTGCCGCAGACGCGACTGAATGGCCCGAATCACCTCGGGGTCAATACCTGGCGGTGGCATATCGGGGTCTTCGTCCTCAAGCAGATCCTTCAGTTCGTTGAGGTCGCTTATCTGACCACGCATCTGATTGAGGAGAGTCATGAAATCGTTGTCGAATGTCTGGCGCACCCTCCGTGTCTGATACTGCACCATGTACTGCAACTGCAGAAGCACAAATGTTATTCCCGACGGCAGCTGAAGGTGTGGGCAACTCACGGCAAAGCGCTCCTTGTAATACATGGCTGCCAGCGAGATGCCCACGATGGCGCGGCAGCGGATTAAGGCTTCATCGGAAGTATCGTCTTCGTCACTCGGAGTCCCAGATGATGCTACGGCAGAGAGCATCTGTAATTTGGCATCATCGTAATAACATAGCAGCGACAGCGTCAATGCGCTGACTATCCACATCTTCTCGCCGGATGTGAGCACCACGCCGCTCAGCAGACTGCCCAGCGCACTCTTGTCCTCGGCACTCAAAGCGCCTGCCACCCAAACATAATCAAACAACTCTTCCACCAATGCCGAGCGCTGGCCGGACGTCGGAGTCTGGTCGCTGTCAACTATGTCGTGGAAGAGCTGCTGCCCACTTATTGCCTGAAGACGACGGCTGTAGTACTGCAGCGTACGGCCTTGGCGCGCTATAGTGCGCAGCTTGGAGTAATAAGGAGTGGTAGCCTCGGCCCATCCCGCAGCGCGCTTAATCTTCTCCGCCACAGCGAGAGTGCGCTCCACCATCTCGTCGTATATATCTTTGCGACGCTCGTCATTCACGCCCTGCGCGAAATACTTCAGCATCAGGGTGTAGGTCGACTCCGTCTCAACTATCTCATCCAGGAGCTCCCAGTTCTGGAGCTCAGATACGAAGTTCTTCTGTCTGTGGATGGCCTGTAATAAATGTCCCTCCGCAAGCAGGTGGAGTGTGTCGCAGTATTGTTTGAAATGTTTCAAGGTATTAGAAATCTGTTTTCGCGTTAAGCAATGTGTCTATGCCGTCGGTCAAAAATAATGCCTCACGGGTTCTGGTGCTGACTTGGGGCATGGTTGCACTGCGGCGCAGGCGTTGCAGTGCCTGTTGGTATGCCCGCTGCAGTTTGGGCAGCTTACGGGCGTGGCGGCTGCGGGTGCTGTATGCCACGGCGCCCTCCAGCGTCAGCCCCTCAGGGATGGTTAGCGGACTATAGCCTGCCGCCTTTGCCTTGAGTGCCTGCAGTGTGTTCAGCACCGCAGCGTCCAGCTGCCCTGATGTGAGCATACTCAGGCGGAGCTCCACGCTATTGATCTGGGGCCGCAGTATCTGACCCTTGCGTTTCTTTATCTGCGCCACCGCCTGGTCGGCAAATTGGTCGTCAAGGGAATAACGGCTCCCCGCTATCATGCGGTCATCGAGCTGGTCGATGCGAGTGATGCGCAGTTGCTTATTTGGCACCATATACAGGGGACGCCGTGTGGAAAAAGCGTACTGAATGGGGCTGCCCTTGCGCTGCCACCACTCTATCCTGTACTTGTCGGTGAGCACAGCGTCCGCCTTGCCGTCGGCCAGGGCTTTCTCGGCATCCATCTGGGAACGATAGACTGCTATCTCGGTAGGAATGCCCAGCTCCTCATAGATACCCCAGTCGCTGGCAAGCAACAAAGGAAGGGCATCAGATGAGGGAAAGACTGCCACGCGAAGTGCAGCACTGTCGCTCACCTGAGCCCGTGGCTCTGCGCCGGCATCAGGGCTGCCACCACTGCAGGCGGTCAGCAGGACACTGGCAAGAGCAATAAGCAGGATGTTTCTCACTTTCTGATTGCGGCAATGCCGGGCAGCTCCTTACCTTCGATGGCTTCGAGCAGTGCGCCGCCACCGGTGGAGATGTAAGATACCTGGTCGGCAAGGCCAAACTTGTTGATGCAGGCTACAGAGTCGCCGCCTCCGATGAGAGAGAATGCGCCCTCAGAGGTTGCCTGTGCTATGGCATCGGCTACGGCCTTGGAACCTGCGGTAAAGTTATCGAACTCAAAGACACCTGCGGGGCCGTTCCAAAGAATTGTCTTGGCACCCTTGATGGCGTCGGCGAACTTCTGGCGGGTGACGGGGCCAGCATCGAGACCTTCCCAGCCGGCAGGGATAGCGTTGGAGGGGCATACCTGGGTGTTGGCGTCATTGGAGAATGCGTCAGCAACAACAGAGTCCTCGCCAAGCACGAGCTCCACTCCATTTTTCTTGGCCAGCTCCTCTACGCCGAGGGCAACGTCGAGTTTGTCAAGCTCCACGATGGAGTTGCCAATCTCACCGCCGTGAGCCTTCATGAATGTGTAGGTCATACCTCCGCAAAGGATAAGCTTGTCCACCTTACCGAGCAGATTTTCGATGATACCAATCTTGCTGCTCACCTTTGAGCCACCCATGATGGCCACGAAGGGGCGCTTGATATTGCTGAGCACGTTATCAACGGCCTCTACCTCTTTCTCCATAAGGAGACCGAGCATCTTATTGTCAGCATCGAAGTAGTCAGCTATGACGGCTGTGGAGGCGTGCTTGCGGTGAGCAGTGCCGAATGCGTCGTTGATATAGCAGTCTGCGTAGCTGGCGAGATGCTTTGCGAAGTCCTTCTGGCTGGCCTTCATAGCCTTCTTAGCCTCCTCGTATGCGGGGTCTGTCTTCTCGATGCCTACGGGCTTGCCTTCCTCTTCGGGATAGAAGCGGAGGTTTTCGAGCAATATCACCTCGCCCGGCTTGAGGGCTGCTGCCTGAGCGTCAGCCTTCATGCAGTCATCTACAAAAGTAACAGGAGTGCCGAGCTTCTCAGCTACGGCTTCCTTAATCTGCGAGAGGCTCATCTTGGGATTAACCTTGCCCTTGGGCTTGCCCATGTGGCTCATGATGATAAGGGCTCCGCCCTCGTCAAGCACCTTCTTCAGCGTGGGCAGGGCGCCACGGATACGGGTGTCGTCAGTAATCTTTCCATTCTCGTCGAGTGGCACGTTGAAGTCAACGCGCACGATTGCCTTCTTACCGGCAAACTTGTAGTCTTTGATTGTCATAATGTTGATGTTTTATAAAGTTTTAATTGTTCTAGATTTTTTATGATCTTTCAGATAATGCCTGCAGATATCTGTCATCTTGCAGGCCTTGCATTTAGGCTTGCGGGCCAAGCAAGTGTAGCGCCCCAGATAGAGGAGCCAGAAATGGGACTGAGCCACAGTGTCGCGGGCGATGTGCTTTTTCAGCTCCAACTCCACCGCCAGCGGCGTGGTGCAGCGGTCTGGCACAAGGCCCAGCCTATGGCTTACCCTGAACACGTGGGTATCTACCGCCAACGCTGCCTCCTTGAAAACCAATGCCAATATCACATTGGCCGTCTTGCGCCCCACTCCAGGCAATCGCGTGAGCTCCTCCATGGTGGAGGGAACCTCACCGCCGAAATCGCTCATCAGCATCTGCGCCATGCCCTTGAGATATCCCGCTTTACTGTTGGGATAGGACACTGAACTGATATGACTCAGTATCTCCTCCTCCGTAGCCAGCGCCATCCGCTGAGGCGTGGGGTATTGCTCGAACAGCGACTTGGTGACCATATTCACCCGTTTGTCCGTGCACTGCGCGGACAGCACCACAGCCACCAGCAACTGGAACGGAGTACCGTAATCCAGCTCTGTATCGATGGGTGGCATCTGCTCACGCAATCGCTGCAATACCTCTTTATATAATTCAGTTTTGCTCAATCTTCAATTGTCAATAGTCAGCGGTATCTTATTCACCCTGCGCACATGGCGTCCGCCCTCAAAATCGGTGGCAAAGAACTCGTCCATTATCGCGCGGGCTGTATCTTCGCCAATAAAACGACCTGGCATCACCAGCACGTTTGCATCATTGTGCTGACGAGCCAAGTGAGCTATCTCAGGCATCCATACCAGCGCAGCCCTCACCTTCTGATGCTTATTGAGAGCCATGCTTATGCCCTCGCCACTGCCACATATTGCGATACCTGTGGCATACACATCATTGTCTATAGCCTCGCCCAGCTTATGGGCGAAGTCGGGATAGTCACAACTCTCCTCGCTATACGTGCCGAAATCCTCAAACTCAATGCCTTTCTCTGTGAGATACTGCTTCACAAATTGCTTAAGGGCAAAGCCCGCATGATCTGATGCTAATCCTATCTTCATTCTGCCAGGTATTTCTTTATCTGATTATATACATTCTCTGCGTTAAAGCCAAACTTCTCGTCCAGCACTTTGTAATGGGCGGAGTAGCCAAAGCTCTCTACGCCAAATACCTTGCCGTGGCTGCCTACCAGTCCTTGCAGGTTAACGGGCAGTCCAGCCGTAAGGCCGAACTTCTTGATGCCTGCAGGCAGTACGCTATGCTGATAGGTAATGTCTTGGGTGCGGAAAAGACCCTCTGAGGGTATACTCACGATGCGGTATTTCACTCCGTCCTGCTTCAGCAACTCTGCAGCCTCTACCAGCGTAGATACTTCGGAGCCGGTGGCCACCAAAACGATTTCAGGATTCTCCTCTGATATCACAGTGTAACCGCCACGCTTGGCACCTTCATAGTTAGTTCCTTCCGGCAGATTAGCGATATTCTGGCGACTGAGGATAAGGGCTGTAGGAGTCTTCCAGTTCTCCATTGCCATACGCCAGCATACCACGGTCTCCATGACATCTGCAGGACGCATTACCAGCAGAGAGTTGCGGCCACTGTGGTTCTTCATCTTCTCCAGCAGACGCACCTGAGCCTCCTGCTCTATCGGCTGATGGGTAGGACCATCCTCTCCCACGCGGAAAGAGTCGTGGCTCCACACAAACTTCACAGGCAACTCCATCAATGCTGCCATACGGATGGCAGGCTTCATATAGTCGCTAAACACAAAGAAGGTACCCATGGCAGTTATCACACCGCCGTGCAGGGTCATACCGATGCAAAGACAAGCCATTGTGAGTTCGCTGACTCCGGCCTGCAGGAAGTTGCCGCCGAAATCGCCTGGCTGTATGTTGCGGCTTGGCTTGAGGAAACCGTCTGTCTTGTCTGAGTTGCAGAGGTCGGCGGAGGATACTACCATATTCTCCACTTTCTTGGCCAGTTCGCCAAGTACTGCCGACGATGCGTTACGGGTCGGGTCGCCGCTCTTCACTGCTATTGAGTTCCAGTCAATATCAGGCAGTTTGTTGGCAAACCAATCGGCCTGTTTCTTTGCATTCTCGGGATTCTCCAGTGCCCAGACACGCTCCTGGCTCTGGCGCTCGCCTACTATTTTTTGTAACTCGGCCGCACGGTTCCTATATATCTGCTTTACATCATCATAAATCACAAACGCATTGTCAGGGTCACCGCCAAGATTACGCACAGTATTGACGTACGCTCCCTGCCCCAATGGGGCACCATGTGTCTTGGTACTGCGCTCCAGACAGTTGCCGTCGGCATCGAGGCAGCCCTTACCCATCACACACTTGCCTATTATCAGCGTAGGTCTCTCCTGCTCGGCAACGGCTTTATCAAGGGCTGCGCGTATCTCTTCAACATCATTGCCATTGATGGTAATGACATTCCAGTTCCATGCACGATACTTCATGGCCGTGTTCTCGTCCGACACGGTGCTGCACTCCGTGGACAGTTGTATATCGTTGGAGTCATAGAACATTATCAGATTGTTCAGTCCAAGGAAACCGGCCATACGGCCTGCGCCCTGAGATATCTCTTCCTGTATTCCTCCGTCGCTTATGTAGGTGTAGATTTTCTCCTTTAAAAATGACTCATTGCCTAAGTGGGCAGCCATAAACTTTGCTGCGATAGCCGCACCTACGGCGTAGCAGTGGCCCTGACCGAGCGGGCCGGAGGAGTTCTCTACTCCCCTGCTCACATTCAGTTCGGGATGGCCTGGGGTAGAGGACTTCCAACGACGGAACTCCTTCAGCTCATCTAAGGTAAACTTACCCTGCATAGCCAGCGCGGAATAGAGCATCGGCGACATGTGGCCCGGATCCAGATAGAAGCGGTCACGGGTCTCCCACTGTGGATTGCCGGGGTCATAGACCAGGTATTCGGAAAAGAGGACGTTTATGAAGTCTGCACCTCCCATGGCACCGCCTGGATGGCCAGAGTGTGCATTCTCAACCATTGCCGCCGACAAAATCCTTATATTGTCAGCTGCCCTGTTCATCAATTCAACAGTATTTCTCATGGTGTTGATATTTATGTGTTTGTTCCTATATTTACAGAGTAGAGTGTTGTTTGATTAGTTCGAGGAACTCATTGCGTGTTGCCTTGTTATTAAATGCCCCCGTGAAATCACTGGTGGTAGTTATGGAGTTCTGCTTCTCCACTCCCCGCATCTGCATACACATGTGCTTGGCTTCTATCACCACCATCACCCCAAGCGGATTAAGGGCCTGCTGTATGCAGTCCTTTATCTGCGTGGTCATACGTTCCTGCACCTGCAGTCGGTGGCTGTATATATCCACCACGCGGGCTATCTTGCTAAGACCGGTGATATAGCCATTAGGGATATAAGCCACATGGGCCTGACCATAGAAGGGAATCATGTGGTGCTCACACAGAGAGTAGAAGTTTATCTCCTTTACTATCACCATCTGTTGATAGTCCTCCTTAAACTTGGCAGACTGCAACACCGCCATAGGGTCCATCTGATAACCCTGCGTAAGTGTCAACATGGCTTTGGCCACACGCGAGGGTGTCTTAAGCAGCCCCTCTCGTTGAGGGTCCTCCCCCAGCAAACCCAGTTCCTGACGGAATAGGTCCTCCAGCTGATGGAGTGTCTGCGGATTAAAATCTATTTGTTCCATATCTATTATTCAACTGGCACTTTCACACGCGATTTCATCACTGTCATACCAGCGGTGTTAAACTGTCGCGACTCTCTTACTCTGCCTATAAAAGCATCAGCATCTTCCTTATTCACAAAGTCTCCTGCCACGCATATCCAGTGGGGCGACACAAAGTGCATATACACCGGTGTGTCAGGGAAGAGTTTCTTAAACTCCCGCCCTGCAGCCTGGGCATTCTCCTTGTCAACGCGCGAACTGCCGCCGGTGAAGAACTTTACCCTCCAACCTGTCCGCGTGGTATATGCAGTAGGCTTAGTCGTCTTGGTCTGCGTAGGAGCCACGGTCGGCTGGGAAGGTAAATTAGAGGCCAACGTGCTGATATTACCTTGGGCAGAGGGCTTAACGATATTAGGCTGAGTGGGCTGAGCGGGCTTGGCCACCTTAGTGCTTGCCGGCACCGCAGAGCTAACTGCAGCCACTGGCTCGGCCTCCCTGCCATCGACCAATCGGTCAATATCCTTGTCCTGCTTCAGATGAACCCGATTACCCGACTTCATCTGCAGCCGTTGAGTAAAGGTAAGTCTGGCAGATGCGCTCATAAGCACAGCCACCAACAGCGAGAGTAAGTAAAGGCGCTTCATTGTTTTGTTTTTTAGGTCCCTAAGGTCGGGACTCTGTTTTTAATTATTCTTTCCAGGCGTCGATGATGCCCTTGAAGTCCGCAGCCTTGAGGGATGCGCCGCCGATAAGACCTCCGTCAACATCGGGCTTTGCGAACAGCTCTTTGGCATTAGAGGGCTTGCAGCTGCCGCCATACTGGATGGTAGTATTCTCAGCTACCTCCGGGCCGAACTGCTTGGCTATCTCCTGGCGGATAAAGGCATGCATCTCTTCAGCCTGGTCTGCCGTAGCGGTCTTGCCCGTTCCGATAGCCCATACAGGCTCGTATGCCAGCACCACATTGGCAAACTGCTCTGCAGTAAGGTCATAGAGCGAACCCTTCAGCTGGGCTGCCACAACCTCGTTCTGCTTGCCGGCCTCACGCTCCTCCAGCACCTCGCCGATGCAGAAGATAACTTTCAGGCCATTGGCCAATGCAAGGTTGACCTTCTCCTTCAGTATCTCAGGAGTCTCGCCATAATAAGCGCGACGCTCGCTGTGACCCAGTATCACGTACTCGGCACCAGTGCTCTTTACCATTGCTGCACTTACCTCGCCGGTGTAGGCACCCTTTTCCTTGTCGGCACAGTTCTCTGCGCCAAGCTTCAGCACGTTAGTGTCAAGCATCGGTGCTATGCTGGCAAGGTGGATAAACGGTGTGCAGATTACTACTCCACAGTTGGGTTTGTCAGCAGCAAGGAGCTCATTCAGTTCTTTGGCCAGAGCCACACCTTCCTGCAGGGTCATGTTCATCTTCCAGTTGCCTGCTACAATCTTTTTTCTCATTGTCTTTGTGTTTTTAGTGGTTATTGAATTTATAGAATTGTTCGAAGTATTAGAGTCTTTAGGTGTCTTAAGGGTCTTAATGACCTTAGGAATCTTTGCAGACTTTGTTTTTCGCCTGATGATATTACTCAGCATTATTATCAGCAGCATTGGCAGCAGATACCACAGTAATATCTTCAGCAATATCTTGCCATTATTGCCAACGGCTGCCTCCAGCTGCTTCTCGTCAACTGAAGCGTCCTCTACCTCTGGCAGATTGTTAGCACTCCATTTGTTGCGTATCACTCCGTCTCTGAGCAACATCAATCCCGGATTGGAGCGTACCATTGTCTTGAGCAACGTATGGTCGGCAATCAGAAATGGATACTCGGCATCGTTATAGTAGCACCACTTGCGTATGTCTTTCAGCGGAGACGCCGTGAGGCAATAGATGTCGTAACCCTTGTCATTGCACCAGTCGCTTATGGATGCCAGGCGCTCTGCCACACCTGCCGATGCCTCGCTTAGCAGCGGGGCGATGATTAGCATTGTAGGCTCTTTCTTAAAAAGTATCTGCGCAGTCTGGTCCTCACTCAGCGTGTCGAGAACCATGAAGTCGGATATCTCCTCTGGCTTTATGTCCTCGTGAGTGGGGAACACCATCTCTCTCAAGTCTGCTCCCACCTTATACTGGCGGAAGTCTATCAGTGGCAGATAGTACAACGAGCGCAAACAGAACACGAAGATAAACACGCAAGTATAGAGCGACACAAACCATTGCCAGCCTTCCGGCACCAGTGGCTTGGCCACCTGCGGATTGCGCATCAGCATGATAGCAAGCCCAAGCAGTATCACATTCTTTATCAATGTCTGAGCATCAGTGAGCGAGATAAACTCACCGAAACAACCGCAGTCGTGCACAGGATGGAAGATTACCAGCAGCACACTGATAATCGTAAACACCACACACACTGTCAGCGTTGCAATAGCGGTAAACTTACGACGTAGGCCTAGCAGCAGATATATGCCAAGCACAAACTCGGCGCAGCATATCACCACTGCTGCCACCAGCGGCAAATTGAGCCAGTCGGGGAACTGCGCATTGACTACTTGCAGATATTCTTCTATCTTATAACTAAAGCCTTTCGGATCGACAGCCTTGACAAAGCCCGACAGGATAAATGTGCAGCCCAGTATAAGGCGCACCACATGTATCACTATCTTCAGCACTCTGTCAGACATATTCAACGTTCAATCACCAACTTTATCAATGCAAATACAGCGTAGTTGAGCATATCCATATAGTTAGCTTCCACACCCTCGCTCACAAGAGTGGCGCCGTGCAGCTCCTCTATCTGCTTGGTGCGGAACACTTTCATCAGTATCAAATCCGTATAGGAGGCTATCCTCATCATGCGCCACGCCTCATCGTAGTCGTGATTTTTGCGCACCATCAGTTCAAAGACACGCCCCACCTGCTTGTCGTATTCGGCCAAAGCCTCCTCGGCACTCATATCCTCCTTCTCGGCAACGCCGTGCTCCAGTTGTATCAGACTGATTATGCTGTAGTTGACAATGCCGATAAACTCATCTGCCTCGCCATCGCCGACCATATTGTTGCCTTTAGTCTGTAATGAGCGTATGCGATTTGCCTTGATATATATCTGGTCGGTCAGCGACTGCGGACGCATTATACGCCACGCAGCACCGTAGTCGTGAAGCTTTTTCTCGAATAGCTCACGGCACATCTTCATAACTTCTGCAAACTGTTTGTTGGTATCCGCCATAACCTTGTCAAATTTTCCACAAAGTTACAAAATGTTTTCCACTCCACATACCATAGCAAAGACAAAAACATCTTTTTTTTGCAAAAAAAAGTTACAGCCCACCTTCTTTCCAAATATTTTTGCGACATTTGCAAACGCTACATTATAAACTCACACCTTATGCGCGTACATATATTATTATTTATAGGTCTCTTCGCTGCCTTGATGACACCCCTCGTCAAGGCACAGAATATCATCTATCAGCCCGCAGATTCCATACTTATTGAGCAGCTCCTCAGCCAGGGACTACAGCAGCCCGAGGGCACCAATTTGCAGCTCTTCTACGCACGCCATTTTTTGGGTCTTCCTTACGTCGCACGGACCCTCGAGGCAAACTACATCGAATCGCCGCAGACTGCTAAAGAACAGCTGATTATAAATACTCGCGAGCTTGACTGCACCACCTTTGTGGAGACCGTCTGCAATCTCACGATTACCACCCTCCAAGGCAAGAAAACTTTCGCCGATTATTGCCGCAATCTCACCCTCATGAGATACCAAGACGGCATCATCGACGGCTATGCCTCGCGCAACCATTATTACTCTACTGCAATCGACAATATGGAGCGTCTCAACATAGCGCGCGAACTTGGCCCCGAAGATAGTCCGCTCTTCACTGGAACCAAGCAGCAAGTAATCAACTTTATGACTACGCATCCAGACCTCTATCCTGCCCTACGCAATCCTGGCGGCAGTCAATTCTTGCCGGCCATACGCCAAGCCGAGCAAGCCATCACGCGCACCGAGCACTACATCCCCACTTCGGCACTCGGCAAAAGCCGCAAGCAGCTCTCCTGCGTACAGGACGGCGACATACTCGCACTCGTCACCAACAAATCCGGCCTTGATGTAGCGCACGTCACCATCGCCCACTGGGGTGAGGATGGCAAGCTACACTTCATCCATGCCTCCAGCATCCGCCACAAGGTAGTGGACGAGCCCCTCACCGTGCAGCAGTACCAACTCCGCCAAAAGACTCAACCAGGAATC
>JAGCYL010000084.1 GCA_017960825.1 Bacteroidaceae bacterium
AAAATAACATTATATGGATGAAGCATTGATTAAAGAAGCAATAATCTTGCTTTTATGCAAAGGGTATAAATACGAAGATGTTGAGTATAATATCGCTCAGCATACAAAAAGGCCACTTCAAGAAATTAAAGAAATCCTACAATCTGTGGTCTCTACAGGAAGCAATTTCGTTATGAATTATTAGTATGTAAAAAAGATATATCTTCCCTTTTCTCCCTCTGCATCTCCGAATGATTCAGCAAATCTAATGATAGTTTAGTGTGTAGAGCCGGAGGTAGTTCGGAGACATCGGAGGCGACAGCCTAAAATGGATGGAATGCAGCGAAAAGTGTACAAAATGCGCTGCAAAAAAATTGAAAAGCGTTCTTACGTAAATTAACGCAGACCTTAGAAAAAGTTAAACAGACCTCATTAAATCTTAGGCGGAGTTCGCAGAAACTTAAGCGGACTTCGCCTAATCTTATGCAGAGTTCATGGATTTTTAAGCGGCCTTTGTCAGAAAAAAGCCTGTGTTCCTGAAATTGTCTCCACCGAAACACAACTTTGACTCGGCGAAGACACACTTGTGTCTCGGCGAAGATACGTTCGTGTCTCGGCGAAGACACGAGCGCGAAGTCGCGGAAAAATCGGGCGAAGTCTGCTTAAAATCTGGGGAGGACATGCCAAAATTAGACTAAGGCCGCTTAAAATCTGGCGAGGGGGCGCTAAGATTGCACAACGGCGGCTTTAGTTTACATGAGAGCGCGATAGGATATATCGTGCTTACTCTAAAAGTCGGTGAAGCTATTATTACTTACTGAGCACCTTCTTGATGCTCTCTGCCCAGAAGTGGGCGAGGATGATGGCGCCCTGCGGATTGGGATGGAGGTAGAACTTGAGGCCCTGACCAAGGGCAGAGTTCTCGGTGACGAAGAGGTCGGTGCGGTTCTCGAATGCGCGGAAGGTCTTGCGGCTGCCTTGGAATACACGCTGCGGTTTGACTTTCCTATATTCCTTACAGAGGGCGTCGATTTCGGGAAGGTAGGTGCGCAGACGAGCGAGGCCCGTATGGAGATAGCGCGCCCCGTTGTAAGTATGGGGGTGATACCAGAGAGGATAGTTGATGATAAACTTAGAGCCAGGGTAGCGGTCGAGGAGATAATCCACTATTTTCCTTACGTTGGCGATATAATCGGCGGGAGCTACGGGCGAACCCGTGCAGCAGTCGATGGCGCTGTCATTGGTGCCGAGCATCATCGTAAAGATGAGGACGCCTTCCTTCTGTGCAAGTTCATCGGCTGCGCCTATCATATATTGGAATATACGGCTATTGCGCTCAGGCAGCCAATCGACAGTGGTGGAGCCTGACACACCGCAGTTGCGTACATTGACCTCGTAGCCCTCCGCGGCAAGTTGTTCGCCTACACGCACGGGCGGGGCCTCGGTGTTATGGTTAATCTCTGCGCCATAGGTAATGCTGTTGCCTATAAAGACGATGTTTACTTTGCGCTTAGAGGGCTCGGCACTTACGGCCATAACCATAAGGAAACTGACTGCTAAAAGGACTATTCTTTTCATGATTAGTGGGTTTTGTTTGCTATTTGGGCGCAATTTAGTCATTTCTTAGCAAATAAGTGCAAAAAATAACGTAACTTCGCTCCAAAACATGGAGAAAGCAACACGAAACAGACTTCTTTTGCGCTGGACTCTGCGTAATGTGGCGGCAGCTGTCGTGGGGTTGGCTGTGTTCACCGCGGTGGTGAACACCAACCGCAGTTACCATTGGCTGTGGTTTTCCTTTACCAAGACCAACCTTGATGATATCAAGACGGACCGCAGGCTGAGCCTGGAGGAACGATTAGGACACCGCCTTGGCATAGACTACGATTTTGTGCAGACGGTGAAAGGTATGACCCCTGAGAACGCGGTAGTGTTCTATCCCTCGCTCGACGACTTCATGGCCACGCCTACTCACGGCGAAAAGATGGCGTTTCGCGGCACGATGGCCGATAAGGTGGCGGCTATCCGTGTGCTTTATCCGCGCAGGGTGGTGACTGCTGAGGAACTTGGTATCACTCAGTATGCCGATAAGATAACGCACGTGGCTATAGTTAACGGCTTGCACCGCGACATGGTTAGCTATCCCAGCGATACGATGCCCCTGATTGATGTGCTGCCCGTGAACGCGGAGGACTATGTGCCGTATTAAAAGGAATTAAGTATTAGGAGTGATGCTCGTCTTGGTTTTCATAATAGGGTTTCTGCTGCTCCGCAGCGTAGCTGGCAGGTCGTCGATGCTGGAGCGGCTGGGGTTTGCTCTGCCCGTAGGACTGGCGGCGGTGACGCTCGTCATGCTGTTGATGGACTGGGCAGGCATAGCTCTCACGCGCACCAGCCTGACGGTGCTGACGCTGACTCTGTTGGCCGCAGCCACGGCTATCAATGGTCGCAGCCTCTGCCCCGCAAAGATAAAACCCCTTAATCTCAAATCGCAGATCTCAAACCTCAAGCCGTCTTTCGGCTGGTTTAATCTCGTCTGGCTGCTGCTGCTTGTCGGCGTGGTCTATTTGGAGTATGTCAACCTGGCGAAGTGCCTGACCTACCCCACCTACGACCGCGACTCGATGGCCGCCTTCGACACCTTTGGCTACGTCTGCGCCAGAGAGGGCACCTATCTGCGCATGAGCCTCTTTGAGCCGGACTACATACCGTCATTGCAACATGCGGGCAGTGCCATGAACTATATGCCGATGGTGCAGCTATCCTATGCGTATGTATATGTGTTTGGTGCGGCGACGTCGAAAGCTGTCCCGGCGTTCATCTACCTCGGCTTCCTATTCGGGCTCTACGGCCTGTGTCGCCGCAGGCTCACCCACACGGCGTCGATGCTTGTGCTGATGGGCGTGATGCTCACTCCTGAGATGACCTCGTTTGCTTCTCACTCCATGACCAATGTGATGCACGCCTGCATTGCCTCGGCTGCGATTATCTATCTGTGCCTTTGGCTGGAACGGCGCAAGAAGCACGACCTGCGACTGTGCGCCTTGCTGCTGGCTGTCAATGTGTGGATGCGGGCTGAAGGCATTGTCTTTGTTGGCGTTGCGCTGCTACTTATAGCCATTGCTGCGATACGCAGCCGTAAGTTCTCCTGCTTGCTGCCTCCTGCGCTTGCGCTGCTGCCCCTTGTAGTGTGGACTGTGTGCAGCAACGTGTGCGGACTCTCCACCGGGAGCGCACTGATAATGCATCCTTTCTGGGACGGCGAGAAGATGCAGACCGTCTTAAGCGGAATATGGGGACTGCTGGGCGGCGGCGAGTTCTACGGGTGGACTTTCAACTTCGCCCTCATCATGCTGCATGTGCACATTTTTTACATTATCTACGGCAGTGTTACGAAGTCGCAGATATACAAAGTCGCAAAGTCGCAGATTACCTTAAGCCGCTATTTGCTCTGGGCCATCATGATTGGCCTTGCCGGCTATGCCCTGGTGCTCTATCACGTTGATTATCTTTGGGACAGTGTGCAGAATGTATTGGCCTTCTCTGCCAAGCGTTTCCTATTCTGCTTTGTGCCTATGGCATGGTATTTCAGCCTCAGCATAGTGCCTATGCGTATGCTGGCCGCATGGTTTGAACGCACCTGCGGGATAGAAGGGAAAAAGAGTAAGGAGTAAGGAGAAAAAGAAGTAAAAGGAGTAAAAGGATATAAAATTCCTAATTTCTAATTCCTAATTCCTAATTTATTCCTATCTTTGCCGTATCATGAATATTAAGCGACTGCCAGTGAATGTTTTGAAATGGCTCGGGAGGATAGTGCTCTCTCTTGTCATTCTTCTTATGCTGCTGGTAGTGGCTATTTATCTGCCCCCTGTACAGCAATGGCTCAAAGGCCTGGCTGAGGACTACCTGAGCAAAGAGACAGGCATGGAGGTCAAGATTGAAAAGGTGAGACTCTCTCCATGGCTTGATTTGGAAGTGGACAATATGAGTGCAGTGGACAAAGGCGACACCGTGGTGGCTGCCCGCGAACTGCTGCTTGACGTGAAGGTGCTGCCACTGCTTAAGGGACAGGTGGACCTCAATGGTTTTGAACTGCGTGAGGCCAAACTGAACACCAAAGACTTTATTAGCGACACCCATTTGGAGGGACAGTTCCGTCTGCTGAAAATGGATATTCCTGCCGTTTGCGACCTAAAACAAAAGCATGTCGATGTGAACCGCGTACGGCTGAAAGGGGCTGACATGCGAATAGTGCTGAGCGACACCGCAGCTGTAGATACTACGCCGTCGGAACCTGTAGAATGGCGCCTTGCGCTGGGCGAACTGAAGGTGGAGGACAGCAAATTTGACATTGACTTGCAGACTATGGCGCAAGGCAGCGATAAGGGAGTGGGTAATCTGCACAGCTATATGCGGCTGAAAGGAGAAGTCGATAACCTTAGTCTGAAACAGGCGGACATCAATCTCAAGGACGAAGAGTACAAGGCTGGCGAGCTAGCCCTTCGAGCCAGAAATGTGGGCTACGACGTGCCTTACGAGAAGCCTTCAAATGGCCTCGACACCAACCATCTGCTGATGGAGGAACTTAATCTCAATGCCCGCAATTTCTCTT
>JAGCYL010000010.1 GCA_017960825.1 Bacteroidaceae bacterium
CTGGGCGAACTGAAGGTGGAGGACAGCAAATTTGACATTGACTTGCAGACTATGGCGCAGGGCAGCGATAAGGGAGTGGGTAATCTGCACAGCTATATGCGGCTGAAAGGCGAAGTCGATAACCTCAGTCTCAAGCAAGCGGACATCAATCTCAAGGACGACGAGTACAAGGCTGGCGAGCTAGCCCTTCGAGCCAGAAACGTAGGTTACGACGTGCCTTACGAGAAGCCCTCAAAGGGCCTCGACACCAACCATCTGCTGATGGAGGAACTTAATCTCAATGCCCGCAATTTCTCTTACGGCAAGAATGGCATCGATGTTGACCTCCACCAATTGGCCCTCAAGGAAAAGAGTGGCCTCGAACTGACGGACATGAGTGGCACCTTGCACTACGACTCCACGCGCGTCAGCCTCAGCAACGGTCGCATAGAGACACCCCACAGCAAGCTGGATGCCGACGTAGAGATAGGCGAAGACGACCGTATGACTGTCAAGGTGAAGGGCGACGTGGGCAAGAAAGACATAATGCTGCTCGGTGCCGCCGACATCGGCAAGCAGTTGCCCGACAAACCCATCAATATCAACATGCGGGCTGAGGGCACTATGGATAATCTCGACATTGACTACTGCCACCTCAATATTCCGGGCAACATGGAGATGCGGCTCAGCGGGCGACTCAACCAGATAGGCTCCGACCGCTACCGCAACGGACGGCTGAACTACAACATCGCCCTCAAGGACGCCAGCTTCCTGCGCCGCATGCTGCCCAGAGACCTGCAGAGCACACTGCGCATTCCCAACGGCACACGCATAAGCGGCGACGTGGACTTCCGCGGCAGTCAGTTTAACCTGAACAAAAACACTATCTACAGCGGCAAGGGCAGCCTCAGTTTCACTGGTAAGTTTGATGCCAACCGCATGACCTACAACGGGCGCCTCACTGCACGCCAGTTCCCCTTCCAGAACTTCCTGCCGGGCATGGGCCTCAACACCATGAGCGGAGAATTTAATGTCAGCGGCAGGGGGACCGACTTCCTTACCTCGGGCACCACGCTCGACATCGACGCCAATCTCGGCAGTTTCTCCTACGGCGGACTGCCTCTCGACAACATACGCCTCAAGGCGCAGCTCAACGGCAACAGCGCAGAAGGCACTATCAATGCCGATAACTCATGGCTTAAGGCTAACCTCAACTTTACCGCTACGCAGCAAGACGGCAGGCTCAGCGGCTCGCTCGACGGCAACATAAGACGCCTCAGCCTAAAGCCCTTTGGCATTGGCCAGGATGATATGTACTACATGGCCGATGTGCACCTCAAGGGATTCTACGAAGAGAAAAACAAGAAGATGGCTCTCGGCGGCAGCATCAGCAATCTCAATGCCGTTGACTCGCGACTCGGCTACCCGGGCGGCACCATCAACTTCGGCCTCGGCACAAGCCCCGACTCCACACATATCTTCTTCAACTCCGGCGACATGACTCTCAGAGCACGCGCAGAAGAGCCCTTCGACAGACTTATCAGCGACCTCAGCAATGTGGCTGACGAACTGACTACCAAGATCAAGGCTGCACAACTCGACCACAACACACTGCGCCAGTTGCTACCCAACATGAGACTTCATCTCAACGCAGGCAACGACAACCCACTCCATCAGGTGCTGCTGATGAACGGATATAGCTTCGACACCCTACGAGCAGACATCACCACCAACACCGCCACGGGTATCAACGCCGATATGAAACTGGCCAATCTCCGCACTGGTGCAATGGTGTTTGAAGACACTCGCCTCACCGTTGTGCAGGACAGCGACGCACTACTCCTCAACGCCTACATAGAAAACAGTAGCAAGAAAAATCCCAACCGTTTCAAAGCCAATCTTGACGGTAGCCTGCTCAGCGACGGATTCCAACTCATGGCTAACTTCAAGGACGACAAGGGCCGCGAGGGCATCAACATGGGCACCCGTGTAACACTCGACGGCAGGGGCGGCATGTCGTTCACCCTCATCCCCGAGGTGTCCACCCTCGCCTACCGCCATTTTAAGGTCAATCCCGATAACTATCTGCGCCTCGACTCGGCAGGCTATTTCTACGCCAACATCGACCTGCTGGCAGACGACCGCACTAATATCAAACTCTTCTCCATCGCCCAAGACGACAGTCTCAACCGCGAGCCTAACCAGGACATCACCCTCTCACTGGCCAACCTCAACCTCCGCGACATAAGCGACGTGGTACCCTTCATGCCTAAGATGGGCGGCTGGCTCGACGGAGATATCCATGTCATCAAGACTCCTCAGAGTTTCACTGCCGTAGGTCAGCTGCAGAGCCGCAAACTCGAATACGACGGCCTGTATATCGGCGAACTTGGCACCGAGCTATTCTACATGCCCGAGGAGGACGGCCACTATGTAGTGGCGCAGATACTCAGCGACGAAAAAGAGGTGGCAGTGCTTGACGGCCACTACTACGAGCGACAGGGCGGCACCCTCGATGCCAGCCTCGACCTCAGCCGCTTCCCCGTGATGCTGCTCAACACCTTCCTTAGCGACGACGGCACCATAGCCCTGCAGGGATGGGCCAACGGCGAGATAAGTGTCAAGGGACCAACCGACCAACTCGTCTTCAACGGACTGCTCAAGCCCGACTCCATACATATCTACTCCGAACTCTACGGCTTTGACCTCACCATGGAGAACAAGGACATCGCCATCAACAACGGCAAGATACTCTTCGACCAGATGAAGCTGCTCGGCCAGCAAAGCCAGAACCCCCTCTACATCGACGGCTCAGTCGATTTCGGAGACCTCAGCAATATCATCTACGACCTCACCATCAAGGCCAAAGACTTTGAGCTAATCAATGCCCAAAAGACCAAAAAGACCCTCCTCTACGGCAAGGTATATGTAGATATGGATGCCACCCTCAAGGGGCGCTCAGGTTTTATGATGCTGCGCGGCGACCTCAATGTGCTCGGCAAGACCGACGTAGCCTATATCATGCGCGACGGTCCCCTGCAGGTAGATGACCAGTTCAGCGGCCTCGTAGAGTTTGTGGACTTCAGCGATGAAGGCGGCGAAGAGGAAGAGCAAAACGACCGTGGCGGATTCTTCGTAAACCTTAACCTCCACGTGGACGAGACCACCCATCTGCACTGCGACCTCAGCGAAGATGGCAAGAGCTACGTAGATTGCCATGGCGGCGGCAACCTGTCCATGCGCATGTTCCCCACCGGAGATATGAGTATGGAAGGGCGCTATAACATCATGGGAGGAGAGATGAAATACACCCTGCCCTTCATACCGCTCAAGACTTTCACTTTCGCCGAGGGCAACTATATCCTCTTCAATGGCGACCTCGACAACCCCATCCTCAACATCACCGCCACCGAGCGCACCAAGGCCGCAGTCACCGGCGATAATGACGTGAGCCGCATGGTAGTCTTTGACGTAGGAGTCAAACTCACCAAGTCGCTCAGTAACATGGGTATAGAGTTCCTCATCGATGCCCCGGAAGACAGCGAGGTGCAGACAGAACTCGCCACCATGGGCGTAGAGGCCAAGAACAAGGTAGCCATCACCATGCTCGCCACCGGCCTCTACATGTCGTCAGGCAACAAGGCAGGTTTCAAGGCCAACAACGCTCTCAACTCCTTCCTCGAGAGCCAGATACAAGGCATTGCAGGCGATGCACTCAAGACCATAGATATCAGCGTGGGAGTAGAGGGCAACACCACTGCCACAGGCGAAACACAGACCGACTACACATTCCAGTTCTCCAAGAAATTCTGGAACGACCGCGTCACCTTCGTAATCGGAGGCAAGGTCACCACCGGAGCCGACGACAACACCTCGTCATCACAAAGCTTCATCGACAACATCTCTCTCGAATACCGCCTCAACCGCTTCGGCACGCGATACATACAAGTCTTCTACGACAATGATACCCATGACCCCTTCGAGGGCAACTACTCCTCAGCCGGAGCAGGCTACATCTGGCGAAGCAAGGCCAATCACTTCGGTGACCTCCTCCTGTTCAGAAGAAAGTCAAACACCACGAAGGCCCAAAAAGCCGATATCCAAAATGGAGAAAGTGAAAATGAAAAATAAATTTCACATACCACAGACAGCGTCTTATATCACGGCAGCCGTCACACTGTTGTTGATGCTGCTGACCGGATGCTCCACCACCGACCGGCTGCCCGAGGGCGAGACCCTCTACACCGGCATCGGCACCGTAAGCTACGTTGACCAAGGCGGTAAGGACAAGGACTCCCACCAGCATCATCAGAAAGGAGGCGTGATAGTAGCTATCGCCGATGCAGCACAGCACGTCAAGAGCGCCTTCGAGGGCAAGAAACATCGCGCCAACACCAAAGAAAATACCATCGACAGTAGCGTGCTCGCCCTGACCCCCGAAGAGCGTAATGCCGAGGAACTCGCCTTTGAACCAGTGGAAGAAGAAATCGAAGCCGTGCTCGCCTATCCGCCCAACAACTCCTTCTTTGGCAGTTCAAGAGTGCGAACCCCTCTACCCATCGGCCTCTGGGCCTACAACGCTTGGGGCGACAAAGAGAAAGGCCTCGGCCACTTCCTCTTCAAAGCCGTGGGCAGCCAGCCCGTGCTCATATCCTCCGTAAGCCCTGACACACGCGCCAAAGTAGGCGAAAACGTGCTCCACAACTACGGATTCTTCCGAGGGCGTATAGACTACGACATCGCCCATCACAAGCACAACCCCCGCAAGGCCAAGGTCAACTATTACGTACACTCAGGCCGGGTTTGGCGCATCGACTCCATCGAATACCTCGGCTTCCCCGACTACGCCGACAGCCTCATCCGAGCTACGCGCACCGAGAGCCACTTGCAGAAGGGCGCCCCCTTCACCGCCATCACACTCCAAAACGAGCAGACACGCATCTCCACTATGCTGCGCAACCGCGGCTACTACTACTATAAACCCACCTTCGCCACCTATAAGGCCGACACCGTGGCCGTGCCCTACAAGGTACAGCTGCGCATGCAATATGCCCCCAACCTGCCACCAATGGTAACCAGCCAGTGGTACATGGGCGACATACACCTCACAGTGATGCGCAATACCTTCGACACACCCGACCAAACCATCACCCTGCCGCGAGGTACCTACACCTACTCCGGCCATAAGCCACCCATACGGCCCGACGCCCTTATGCGCAATGTGCTGCACCGCCGCGGCAGTATCTACAGAGCCTTCGGTCAAGAAAAGACGCAAGAGCTTCTCAACGAACTCGCCCTCTTCTCAAACCTCACACTACGCTACACACCGCGCGACACCACTGCCCTTCGCCGACGCACTGCAACCGCTGACCAAACGCCCCTAAACGACACCCTCGACCTCTACATCACCGCCGTGATGGAGCCGCGCTACAACGCCGACTTAGAAATCAACGTCACTGAGCGAAACAGTGACCGCATAGGCCCCGGCCTCTCCATAGGCCTTAAGAAGAAAAACGCTTTCCGCGGAGCAGAAATGCTCAGCTTTAAGCTCTACGGTTCCTATGAATGGAGCACCAATCTCAAGGGCGACCGCCAGCACGGGCTCTTCAATTCCTACGAGGTAGGCACCAAACTCTCCCTCGAACTGCCCCGTATGCTGCTGCCAGGCATGCATCCCGAGCGACTGCGATTCCCGGCTACCACAAGCATCAGCATCTACGGCGACCTGCTCAACCGCGCCGCATTCTTCCGCATGCTCTCCTTCGGCACAAGCCTCACCTATTCATGGCGCCGCAACCGCACCTCGCGCCACGAACTCACACCCTCACTCACCTATAGCAAACTCAACCGCACCACTGACAAATTCGACTCAATACTCTTCGAGAGTCCCGCCCTTGCTGTGTCAATGCAAGACCGCCTTGTGCCGGCACTGCAATACACCTATGCATACACCTCGCCGCGCAACACACGCCACCCTGTCACATGGCAGCTCAGCATCAAGCAGGCAGGAGCATTCACCTCGTTAGCCTATGTCATAAGCGGCAGAAAATTCAATGAGAAAGACAAAAATCTCTTCAGTAACCCCTTCGCACAGTTCATCAAAGTCACCAGTGAACTGCACAACAACTGGCGCCTCAATACCAACACACGCCTCGTAACCCGAGTAATGGGCGGCATAGCATGGGCATACGGCAACTCCGACATAGTGCCCTACAGCGACCAGTTCTACTCCGGCGGAGCTAACAGCATACGAGCTTTCCCCATACGCCGTGTAGGCCCCGGCCGATTCATCAGCAGTGGCGACAAATACGCCTACCTTGACCAGACTGGCGATATCAAACTCGAAGGCAACATAGAGCTGCGCTTCCCCCTGTTCGGTACCATCTACGGAGCCACTTTCTTTGACGCAGGCAACGTATGGCTGCTACGAAAAGACGAATACCGCGAAGGCGGCACACTGCGCGCACGCAGTTTCCTCAAAGACCTCGCCCTTGGCACAGGCGTAGGACTGCGTTACGATATGGACTTCCTCGTTCTCCGACTCGACCTCGGATTCGCACTCCATGACCCAGCTTCCACCAAAGCAGGCTACTTCGCCACCGATAAATTCTCTGACCGCTTCGCACTCCACTTTGCAATAGGATACCCGTTCTAATAGTTATGAATTAGGAGAAGAGATTTTTCTATCATTATCCAAGAAAAAAATCGAGTTCGTGAAAAGAATATGCGAGCTTGTACCTATCTTTCATAAGCTAACTATTTTGTATTTGTTGCGTGGCAAAAGTACCGGTGGTTTTTGCAGAAAAGATTAGAAAAATGGTGATTAAATAAAGATTTTTCTCTTTTCCCTTTTCACTTTTACTTTTTTTTCGTACTTTTGCAGCCGAAATCATGACCGCGGAGTGGAGCAGTTGGTAGCTCGCCAGGCTCATAACCTGGAGGTCGCATGTTCGAGTCCTGCCTCCGCAACAATTGCCCCGATGCCTTCGCGTCGGGGCTTTTTTTGAATTTGCAACTCTATATGGATTGGCTGAACAGACTTTTTACTGACACTAACAGTGTGGCTCACATTGTGTTGCTGCTTGCCTTGGTTATCACGCTCGGATATAAGTTGGGCAAACTGAAAATAGGCAGTGTGACGCTGGGCAGCACGTTTGTGCTGTTTATCGGCATACTGGCAGGCCATGTGTACCACGCTGCAGGGCTTGCCAACAGCGACGGTTTTGCGCTGCCGCTGCCGGTGCTTAACTTTGTACAGGACTTCGGCCTTATCCTGTTTGTATATTGCATAGGTCTGCAGGTCGGCCCCGGCTTTTTCTCTTCTTTCAAGAAAGACGGCGTAAGGCTGAATGTGTTTGCTGTGCAGACCACGGTACTCAATATCGGGGTGATGGTGGCGTGCTACTATCTTTTTTTCGACACCAGCGACCTGAAGAACCTGCCGATGATGGTGGGCGTGCTGTGTGGCGCGGTGACCAACACACCTGCGCTGGGTGCTGCCAACGAGAGTCTGACTGAGGCTGCCTCCCACAACCCCGCATTGCATCAGGCTATGGAGGGCAACGACATCGCCAGTGCCTATGCGTGTGCTTATCCCCTGGCCGTGCTGGGTATGATTGGCGCCGTGGTAGCGCTGCGCTACCTGATGAGGGTCAGGCTGGACTGCGAGCAGGCGCAGGTGAAGCACGAGATGGAGGACAATCCCCATGCCAAGCCCCACCGCATGACTATCCGCATGCAGAACAAGGCTCTCGATGGCATCACTATCCGCAAGATTCGCGACTTTGTGGGTCGCAACTTTGTGTGCTCACGCATGGAGCGCAATGGTGAAGTAATCACACCTACCATTGACTCTGTGCTGAGGCAGGATGACCTGCTTCGCATTGTGTGTGCAGAGGATGATGCGGAAGCTGTGACAGCTTTTTTGGGCACGGTGGAGGATAAAGACTGGCAGCTTGCTCCGTCGCCTATCATCTCCAAGCGCGTAGTAGTGACCAAGCCTGAGGTAGAGGGTAAGACGCTGGCGCAGATGCACTTCAGCAGTGTGCTGGGTGTGAATGTAACACGCCTCACTCGCTCGGGCATCGACCTCTTTGCTGACCGCAACCTGAGGCTACAGATTGGCGACCGCCTATTGCTGGTTGGTCCACAGGAGAGCATCCATCATGCGGAAAGCGTGGTGGGCAACTCTATCAAGCGACTGAAGCATCCCAATATTGGTCCGCTCTTCCTGGGTGTGCTGCTGGGCGTAGTGCTCGGTAGTATTCCCATTGCCATCAGCGGCATTCCTACTCCGGTGAAGCTCGGTCTGGCCGGTGGCCCGTTGATTGTGGCTATCTTGTTTGGTGCGAAGGGGTATAAGTTGCATATCACATCCTACACCACCACAAGCGTCAATATGTTTGTGCGCGAACTGGGGCTTAGCCTTTTCCTTGCGGCTGTGGGCATCAAGGCTGGTGCGAACTTCTGGGCCACCTTATCGCAGGGCGACGGTATTAAATATGTGTGGGTTGGTTTCTTGATTACCGTTATACCTATTTTTATTATGGGCGTATGGGCACGGCTGCGGCAGAAGATGAATTACCTTACTCTCAGCGGACTGATTGCCGGTGCCTACACTGACGCTCCACTCCTGGGCTTTGCCTCTGAGATAGCCGGCAACAATGCCCCTGCCGTAGGATACTCTACGGTCTATCCGCTGTCGATGTTCTTGCGCATACTGAGCGCACAACTGATTATCTTGCTTTGGTGCGCGTAGAAAGGACTGCTTTGGAGCAATTTGGCAAGTTTCCACTTGTTTTTTAGGTGTTTGTTGCCGTTTTAATGAAGTTTAAGGGCACTTTTGCCCTATAATATGTTTTTTTTTACTAACTTTGCTGCGCTAAGAGTGTATATTGTCTGCACTCGTTTTTCAGGTGTTAACAAAACAAAGAAAACAATATGAAGAAGATTCTGCTGATCCTCACTATTCTGGCCACTGCGCTGATGTCCTCCTGCGTTAACAACAAGGAGATGATTTACTTGCAAGGCGCCGACTCTATCTATGCCAACACCGTTGCTATTAACAAGCATTTCCAGTTGTTAATTCAGAGCGACGACCAATTGGCCATCTCTATCACGTCACGCGACAAACTGCTTATCGAGCAGTTTAACAACAGCATCCTCGTGGGCTCCGGCAACTCTCAGAGCGGGGCAAGTCAGGCAATGACGCAGAGCGGGGTGTGCTACTTCTATGTGTTGCAGGACGGTACGATTGAGTTTCCTATCGTAGGTAAGATGAAGGCTGCAGGACTGACGGTGGACCAACTGTCAGAGAATATTCGCCAGCAGTTGGCCAAGGACGTGAACGACGTGCAGGTGTCAACCAAGATTATGAGTTTCAAGATTACTGTGCTGGGCGATGTTAAGACCCCCGGAACACAGAGCTACACCGGCCAGCGCTTGACACTTCTGGAGGCTTTGGGCCGCGCCGGTGACCTCAACGCCAGTGCCATCCGTACCAATGTACTAGTAATAAGAGAGGAGAACAGCAAGCGCACCTCCTACAAGATAGACCTCACCAAGCCTGAATCGGTGTTTAATTCGCCGGCCTACTACATGCAGCAGAACGACCTCATCTACGTAGAGTCGAACAAGTCGGTAAAGGTAAAGGGTAGCACATCGTACACCTACCTCACCGTGACCGGCACTCTGGTGAGCATGGTAGCATCTATTGTCTCACTAATCATTGCTTTGACCAGATAAGAAAGACTATAAATTACAGAAATTATGGCTGAAGTTTCAGAAAACAAAAACTACGCTCAAGAAGAAGAACGCAGTAATAATATGCTAAATATTGCGCTGTTCTGTTTGACAGTGCTTAGGAAGAATTGGCGTTGGTTTCTGCTGAGTATCATCGTATGTCTCGGTCTTGCCTACCTATACGCCAAGCGCCAGCCGCGCATTTTCCGCCAGAGCGCCACTATTCTCATCAGCGAGGGTGAGCCAAAGACCAATAAGTCGAGGGCGTTCAATAGCATACAAGACCTGAGCGGAATCTCAGGTAACGACAACCTGAAGGACGAGATGTTTGTGCTCACCTCGCGCCGCCTTATCGGCCGGGTGGTTGACAAACTGAAACTGGATGTGTCGTACAACACTACAATGCGACTTACCCCTGTGTCGCTGTTTGAGGACACACCTATTCTGGCAGAGTTTCTCGAGCCGTTCAAGGGATACGTTATGTTTGAGGCCGAAATTAACGGCAACTCTGTCAAGGTGGATAAGCTGCGCTTTGACGGAGAGAAAACTGGCTTCCAAAAGACTGTTACCTTTGGTGAGCCGTTTAAGACCCCCGCAGGTATAGTGGTGCTGAAGAAGACAAAGAATACTCGCAAATACAACAATAAGACGATACGCATCTCCCGCTCCAGCCGCGAGGATGCCATCACAAGTTATCGCTCGCGTATCGGTGCATCAGAGAATGATAAGGACGCCAACCTCATCACCATCTCCTGCTTGGATGCCAACCGCGGCAGAGCCAACAAAATCCTTAATACCTTGCTTGATGTGTACAAGGCAGACATCGTGGATGTCAAGAACACGTCAGGAAAGAAGACTGCTGAGTTTATTGACGAGCGTATTGCCCTTATCGGCTCTCAGCTGAGCGATGTGGAGCGCGACCTCGTTAACTTCAAGCAGGAGAGTAACCTGCTGGATTTCAATCTGAATGTGACCAACTATCTGCAAGAGAGCACCGCCTCTCACCAGACCCTGCTTGACCTCGAGACAAGACTGGCTGTGGTTAGTTCGCTGCGCGACTTTATTGTGAACAGTGCCAACAACGAAAAGCTCATCCCCGTGCTCGGCGCGCTGGGCAATGCCTCAATGGAGAGTCAGATCAATCAGTATAACCAACTGATGATAGAGCGCAACAATCTGTTGGCGAACTCTTCCATCACCGCGCCCACCATCGTGCAGCGCGACCAGGTGCTTAAGGATATGCGCCACACCATCTGCGCCGGTATCGACAGTTATGTTAACTCCATCCGCATACAGCTGGCCAAAGCCCGTGGCTCTGACGACCGCCTCCGCTCGCAGATGACCAGTACTCCGCAGGCAGAAATCAAGACTCTTGACATCACTCGCCAGCAGAAAGTGAAGGAAGCCCTTTACACCTACCTGCTCAACAAGCGCGAGGAAAATGCCCTGCAGCTGGCTATCAACGATGCCAATGTGCGCATCGTGGAGTATCCGTACGGTGTGAAGAGCCCCGTGTCACCCCATACGGGCCGCATCCTTCTGGTTGCTTTTATTCTGGGACTCGGCATTCCTGCCGCAATCTTCTGGTTCTTGATTACGATGGACAAGACAGTGCGAGGCCGCAAGGATATTGAGGACAGCCTCTCCGCCCCAATACTGGGCGACATTCCTCGTTGGGATGACGAGCGAAACGAGAAGAAATTCCTTACTAAGGAAGATAATGGCAAGACTATCTCCGAGGCCTTCCGTGTGCTGCGCTACAATCTCAATATGATTAGCCAGGATGGAGTGATTGCCATCACTTCATCTACTCCGTCGCAGGGTAAGAGCTTTATCTCTCGCAACTTGGCTGCAATCCTTGCCATCGGTGGAGCAAAGACAATGCTTATCGACGCTGATATCCGCAAGAACTCTGTTTCGGAAGTGCTCGGACTGAAGCGTACCAGCTATGGTCTGACTTCTTATCTGGCCAAGCAATGCGAGGTTGATGACATTATTGTGAAGGGCGTGAGCGAGAATCTCGATATGATTCCGGCTGGCGTGCGCCCGCCTAACCCTGCAGAGCTATTGATGAGTAGCCGTCTGGACACTCTTATCAAGACCTTGCGCGAAGACCATGGTTACAAGTATGTAATTGTTGACTGTACGCCTACTATCAATGTGGCTGACGCCGGCATCGTGAACCGCGTGGCCGACATCACCCTCTACGTTATCCGTGTGGCTGCCGAAGACCGCCGCTTCCTGCCTGACTTGGAGAAACTTTACAAGGACGGCAAGTTCAAAAAGATGAATATTGTTGTCAATGACAGCAATGCCAAGGGCCAGGGCAATTACGGCTATGGTTACGGTTATGGCTACGGTTACGGATATGGCTACGGCTACGGATATGGCTACGGCTACGGATATGGCTATGGCAACGAGCATAAGCACCGCACTGGCATTGGGCGTAAGATTGAGAAATTCCTAAGCATCCGCAAATAGGCGATATACAACTCCCACCCAAAATAAGCGAGCCTGCATAATCGGTGATACGATATGTGCAGGCTCGCTTGTGTTTTGCGTCCCTAAGTCTTTTTACTTTCTATAGCTTACTGAAGCGATACTTTATCAGATACCACGCAGCCTTCAGGCCATCTATCAGGCGCACTTTCTTTCCTTGCTGTCGCGTGCGGGGAAAATAGCTTATCGGCACCTCTTGTATCTTCACCCCCTGACGGGCTATCTTCGCCGTAACCTCGGGGCAAAACTCAAAACCGCAACACTTTAGATTGACGGACTTCAACAGCGGAGTGCTGAACATCTTATAGCAAGTAGCCTCATCGGTGAGATGCTGACCGTAAAGTACATTGGCCAAGGCGGTGAGAACGCGGTTGCCGTAATAGAAAAAACGACTGCCTTGCCTGCCGCCAACCAGGAATCGCGAACCATAGACGACAGGCAAGTTGTCTGAAAACATCTTATTGAGCATTACGACATAGTCGTTTGGGTCGAGTTCCTCGTCGGCATCCTGTATCACCACATAATCACCACTCACTGCAGGCAATGCTGTGCGTATGGCCATGCCCTTACCCATGTTTATACTATGATTGAGCAATAGTACCCTGGCAAGAGGATTGGCAGAAACAAAAGCCTCTGCATGAGCAACGGTATCATCTGTAGAACCGTCGTTGACTACTATTATTTCCTTTCCCATGCCATTAGGCAACTGTACTTTCAACACTTTCTTAAGCACAGCTGCAAGGTTAGCTCCCTCATTGTATGCAGGGATGATTATGGAAAGGGTAGTAGCCACAAGGAGTTTCTATTATTCTACGATTTCATCGAGGGATTTGGTCAATGCTCTCCACAGATTGGTGTCAGGGCACGGAGCCTTTATCTCCACCATCTGATGACTTACAGGATGCTCAAATCTCACCCTCCATGCGTGGAGCGATATGCTGCCATCGGGATTGCTGCGAGGAGCTCCATATTTCAGGTCACCTTTTATGGGACAACCTATCGATGCGAGTTGGCAGCGTATCTGATGATGACGCCCTGTAAGCAGGCGCACGGCAAGCAAATGGTAGTTCTGGGAAGATGCTATCAGGCGATAGCGCAACCGTGCCAACTTTGCGTCAGGGCGCTCTGTCGTACTGACGAACGATTTGTTGAGCCGCTCGTTGCGCATAAGCCATGATGTTATCTCGCCCTCCATTTCTCTGGGTTTGTCAGCTACGACGGCGAGGTAGGTTTTCTCCACTCCACCATCGCGGAAAAGATTGTTCATGCGAGTCAGCGCCTTGCTGGTGCGTGCAAAGACTACCACACCGCTCACAGGACGGTCCAACCTATGAGTAACGCCAAGGAACACCTGCCCTGGTTTGGCATAGTGTTCCTTGATATAAGCCTTGACAATATCGCTCAAGGGAGTATCGCCAGTCTTGTCGCCTTGCACTATTTCGCCGGCGGCCTTGCAGACGGCAATAAGATGGTTGTCTTCGTAGAGTACGTGCATTTACATATTCATGCCGCCGTCAACCTGAATAACCTGTCCGGTTACATAGCTGGAGAGGTCGCTGGCCAGATATACGGCTGTGTTGGCGATGTCCTCCACCTGTCCGCCACGACGCAGAGGTATGCTCTGTATCCATTGACTGCGTATATCCTCAGGCAGGGCTGCCGTCATGGCCGTCTCTATGAAGCCTGGAGCAATGGCGTTAGCACGAATGCCGCGAGAGCCCATCTCCTGTGCCACACTCTTGGCGAGAGCAATGAGACCTGCCTTGGAAGCCGCATAGTTGCTCTGGCCGGCATTGCCATGCACACCCACTACAGAGGCCATATTGATAATATTGCCGCTGCGCTGGCGCATCATAATCGGAGTGCAGGCGTGGATGAAGTTGAAGGCAGACTTAAGGTTCACAGCAATGACTGCATCCCACTGAGACTCTGCCATACGCATCATCAGACCGTCCTTGGTGATGCCGGCATTGTTTACAAGGATATCAATGGAGCCAAACTCTTCTTTTACCTTATTTACTACTTCCTCAGTCTGGGCAAAGTCTGCTGCATTGGAAGCATAACCTACACATTTCACACCTTTAGCAGCTATCTCGGCCTCAGTAGCCTTGCCACTCTCGTCAATAACGAGGTCGGTAAACGCCACGTTGGCGCCTTCTTCTGCAAACCTCAAGGCAATAGCCTTGCCAATACCACGAGCCGCTCCAGTTACGAGGGCCGTCTTTCCTTCTAAAAGTCCCATAATGTAATTTTAATTTGCTATTTTGTATTTATTTAGTAGTTAAGTAGTTATAGGAGTTAAGTAGTTAAGTCGATAGTCTAATAACTGCTCACTCCAATCATGCGTCTTACCATATTTATAACCACAGGGCGGCTGCTGTCTTCAGTCATACCGTTGCGCAAGCGTCCAAAGATATACGGCACTTCCAGACCCTTAATACAATAATGTATCACATCAGCAAGCAGATCCTCATTCTCCACATGAAACTGCCCTTTTTCACATCCTTCCTTGATAACGCGGCGATACAGTTCCAGTTCTTCATGGTCAAAGGCCTTGCGTACCTTTTCCACCATCCAAATATTGCGGAAAAACTCTGCCCTCAGATTACCGTTTCTCACCACAGCCTCTTTTACCATATTGAGATGCGTATAAATGAGTGTAGTGATTTTCAGTTCCGGCTCCATGTCACGGGCAGCCACTTCCTCCATCTTGTCGGAGATACGGTCCACCTCTGTCTCTATCACGGCAGAATAAATCTCCTCCTTATTGGCAAAATAGGCATAGAGCGTACGGCGTCCCTTGCCCGAAGCCTTGGCTATATCATTCATGGTGGTGCCATTGAGTCCTTTTTGGGCAAACAACTTACGCGCCACGTCTATCAATAGACTTCTTGTTTTTACTGTTGACATATTCTAAAAAAATGCACACATACTTTTCGGTGTGCAAAGGTACGCATTTTTCAATCATTTCAGAACAAAAAACAAAAAATCTTTTCTTTTCTATGATAAAAAGGCCGTATTTTCCGCATAATTCCGTAATTTTGCATTTAATAAACCAAAAGTGTACTAAAAAATCACAAACAATATGAAAACCGGTAAATATTTATTCGCTGCTCTTGCAGCTATTGCTGTTTTGTTTTGTTCGTCATGCGTCGATAAGGTTGATGAGAGCAATATGTACACCTTTAAGGGTCAGACAGTGCTCGGCATCCTTGAGAGCAACGACGACTATTCTTACTATGTCAATCTGCTCAGCAAAGTGCGCTTTGCCGACCGCGAAGAATCGTCCACTGCCGCTCAGCTCCTCTCCGCCAGAGGTAATTACACCGTCTTCGCTCCTGACAATGCAGCCATACAGGCTTATGTCGATTCCCTATACAATACCAAAGGTTTTCCCATAAGCGAGATCAGCGACTCTCTGGCCGGTTCCATCGTTAGAAATTCCATTATCGACACTGGTGACCGCGAGGCATACTACTCCACTGACTTCAGCAGCGGAGTGCTTGACGTTACCAACCTCGACGACCGCTTCATCGCCATAGAGTTTCAGCCTTCCGAGACCAAGACCCGTATTGTTATCAACAGCAACTCCACCATCGTCCATGGCGACAATCAGGCCTCCAATGGTGTGGTTCACGGCATTGACAGGGTACTCCTGTTTACCAACTCCAGTCTCGCCGAGCTAATCAAGCAGACCCCCAATCTTCAGATTTTCGGAGAACTGCTGCGCATCACCCACTGGCAGGACTCGCTCACCAAGTACCGCGATATGGAGTACGAAAAAGAGCCGCATGGCCCAGGCATTTTCTATGACGGCATTACCAACTACAACACCATCACTCCTGAACATCGTTACTTTGGCTACACCGCCTTTGTGGAGACCGACAGTGTGCTGGCCCTCTACTGGCAGCTGCCCACCATTCACTACAAAGCCAATGGTGCCATAGATAACTGGGACGAAGTGTATAATGCCGTGCTTGCCAAGTGCAAGGAGGCATACCCCAATGCTACCAGCACAGATCCTACTGACGAGAACAACGCCCTCAACAAGTTCGTGGCCTATCACCTGCTGCCCGAGCGCATTCGCTGGGACCAGATAGTGCTCCACCACTGCGAGATGGGCTTCGGTTATGGCGAGCCCACTCAGCTCGGCGTAGATTGCTATGAATACTACGAGACCATGGGCTATCAGGAGCGCCGCCTCATGAAGATAACCGAGGGTGCACAGAGCGATGGCAAGCGCATCAACCGCAAGGTAATCTACGACTACGGCCAGAACGGCGACCAACTTAATGTCAAGACCGTAGTGCGCCCGGGCATCCTCATCACAGAGAATAACGGTAACTATATCCATCAGGCACTCAACGGATTCTACTACCTCATCAGCGAGCCTTTGATTTACGATGAGGGTGTGCCTAACGTGGTGCTCAACGAGCGCCTGCGTTGGGACTACTCCTCCCTCGTGCCTGAAATTATGACCAACAACCTGCGCAACGTAAGGCACAACACCTTCATTGCCCTGCCGGCCAACTACTTCGACCATATCCGCATGACCGAAGCCACGCACTACAAGTACAACTCCTACTTCACCGCCACCGTGGAGAACTATCAGGGCGATGAACACAATATCAACGGCCAGTACGACTTCACCATCGAACTGCCGCCAGTGCCTTTCCGCGGCACCTACGAATTCCGCATCAGTGTGGCACACGGAGGCCACCTCGGCATGGCCCAACTCTATATCGGCAAAGACCCCAACCGTCTGCGTGCCTGCGGACTCCCCGTTGACCTGCGTCTCGATGTCTATAGCGACGTGATAGGCTACAAACTCGACGGCGACGACTGGGAAGTCAACCGCGAGGTTGACAAAGACATGCGACTGCGCGGCTGGATGAAGCCACCTCAGCACGACGGCATCAAGACCGGCTACGGCACTCCTCCCAACGAGCCCATGCGCTCGTCGGTGAGCAAAGGCCCCTACGCCCGTCTTCGCTACGTGGTATATACCGGCACCTTTGACCCCGCCGACCGTCTCTATATGAGAGTGAAGAATGTGCTCGAAAATCCCGCCGCAAGCTTTGAGATAGACATCTTGGAGTACTGCCCCAAGAGCATTTATGCCGGCGAAGAAGCCGAGGACATCTGGTGATCAGGCTGTTGGCAAGCATTTAGGCACCAAAATGTAATTTCAGACTTATGAAAAAGATATTCTTATTTGCTTTATGCATCCTCGCCGTTAATGGGTGGCCATTAGCGGCGAGACCGTCTCAAGGTAATCCTTCGGCTGACGGCAACTCCACCTCCGGCAGTATGGTCGCCGGCACCTACACCCCCTTCAACGTGGGCGAGATAAAGCCCGAGGGGTGGCTCCGCGACTGGGCGTCAATTGCAGCCCGCGGTATGACACGCAAGATAGGCGAAGACTTCACCGAGTTTCGCCGCGGATGGGCCGACCCCGACCAAGGCGGCTGGTGGCACTACGAGCAGACCGCCTACTACACCGATGGATTCACTCGCCTCGGATTCCTGCTTGACGACACTCTGCTCATCAATCGCAGCCGTCGCGTGATGGAGGCCGTCATCGCTCGTCAGCGTCCCAATGGCTACATCCATTCCAACAATCAAAAGTATGTGGACTCGTGGGGCACCACCGATGTGGACTATGGCCTTTATTGGAGCGAAGGCGTGTTCTGCCGTGCAGCTCTGGCCTACTACTCCGCCACTCAGGACCAGCGGGTGCTGGAGATGCTCAAGCGCGTTTACCGCAACTTCCCGCTGTTTAAGTATAACGTCAGGGAAAACCATCAGTTTGGCGGCGGCGACCTCGACAACATGCGCAAGCTCGCCGGACTGGAGAACATGTTTGAACTCACCCGCTACACCGGCGACAGCTACTACGCCGACCGCGCCCTCCAGGTACTCAAGGCTTACGAGCCGGCCTACATACAGACATGGGTCAATGAGAAGAATTTCCTGCGCACAGCCATGTGTCATGGCGTCACCTACAACGAAGCCTCCAAGCTGCCTGCCATAGGCTATATCTGGGGAGCCGGCGACGAATGGCTTGCCGCCTCAGTCAACAGCTATGAGTTCCTGCAGGCCAACTCAATGCTTCCCATCGGCAGCAACTCCAGCAACGAATTCCTCCACGGCATAGGAGCCTTCGAAGCCACCGAGAGTTGCGACATCTCCGACTTTATGTGGAGCAACATCTGGATGGCACGTGCCACCGGCGACCGTCGCTATGGCGACCGCATAGAGCGCGACGCCTTCAACGCCCTGCCCGGAGCCGTCAACTCCTCCTTCACCCAGAGCCTCTACACCCAGGCGCCCAACCGCATCCCCGGCTTCCATCTCCGCATACGCGACGACGGAACATACTACAAGGAAATGCACTGGCCCACCTGCTGCCCCGCCAACCTCAACCGCGCCCTGCCCAACTATATCATCAATATGGCTATGCTCGGCACCGACGGCAGCCTGCTTTGGCTCACCTACGGTCCCGCCCATCTTAAGACGCGCGACGGTCGCTTCGACATTCAATGTGAGACCGACTATCCCTTCCGCAGCAAGATAACCTTCCACATCAACTCCATGCCCGCAGGCCAGATGCTTCGTCTGCGCATACCCGAGTGGTGCGACTCACCGTCCCTGGCGCTCTATGATGCAGAAGGCAAGCCCCTTAACGCAAAGAATTTCAGACTACAGATTTACAACGGCTATTACCTCATTGCCCCCAAGTCCGCCTCCGGCACCCTGCCCCACACAATCAGTCTCCGACTGCCCATGCAGCCCGAACTGACTATCGCTCGCGAGCATTTCCCTGCCTATAAAGGCGAGAAGGCACCCTCATGGGGCATGATGGTCAGCCCCGACAGCGAACATGGCCTCGACGGATTCATCGACGGCGGCGCATACGCCTGCGTCAGCTACGGTCCCCTCCTCCTGGGCATGTCTATGCAGGAGCGCCCCGGCGATTATTTTGACATCAACGAAGAGCTATGGCATGAGTTCCGCTATGCCCTCCACTCCGGCAGTCTTAATGGCGGCATGTTGGAGGAGAAAGATATGCCCCGCTCCTTCTCCTGGCGGCTCGACAATGCCCCGCTCACCATCGATGCCACCGCTCACCTCGTAGATTGGCAGCCCGACAAGGGCGACCCCGTAATGCCCACCGAGGAGCCCCCCGTGCTGGAGCGCAACATCAACATCAAGCTCATCCCTTACGGCTTTATGGCCTACCGCATAGCCATGTTCCCCTTTGTCAGCAAGTGACTAAGAGTCGTGAGTCGCGAGTCATGGGTCAACGGTCAATGGTTATAGTCAACGTTAAGGTTAGCGTCGCGGCTTCCGCTGCATTGCTCCCCCTTGGCGCCGTGGCGCAGACGCGGCCCAATATCGTGCTCTTTCTTGTGGACGACATGGGGCTGATGGACACCTCGCTGCCTTTTGACACCGACAGCCACGGCAATCCCGTAAGACAGCCCCTCAACCAGTGGTACCACACTCCCAACATGGAGCGCCTCGCTACCACAGGAGTAAGGTTCACTTCCTTCTATGCCCAGAGCGTCAGCTCCCCCTCCAGAGCCAGCCTTATCACAGGGCAGAACGCCACGCGCCACCACACCACCAACTGGATAAACGCCGAGAGCAACAATCGCACCACCTACGGTCCACCCCAGTGGAACTGGCGCGGCGTGGACTGCGGGCAGCCCCTCTTTACCAAACTGCTGCAAGCCGCGGGCTACCGCAGCATCCATATCGGCAAGGGCCATCTCGGCAGCATCGGCAGTCCTGCCGAAAACCCCATCCACGCAGGCTACGATGTCAATATCGCCGGCTCATCCATTGGCGAGCCCGGCAGCTACTACGGTCAGGACAGCTACGGCCTTCTGCGCGGACAGCGCTCCAGGGCCGTGCCCGGTTTGCAGCAATATCACGGCACCGACACCTTCCTCACCGACGCACTCACCGCCGAGGCATGTCGCGAAATAGACCATGCCGCGAGCGACGGCCAACCCTTCTTCCTCGCCCTCTCTCACTACGCAGTACACAATCCCTTCCAGCCCGACCTCCGCTATATAGAACGATACCGCGGCCATGGAGCCAGTGGCCAGGCCGAGGCCTACGCCACCCTCATAGAGGGAATGGACAACTCGCTGGGCGAGATACTCCGGCAGCTGCAGCAGTCAGGCGTAGCCCGCAACACAATTATCATATTTATGAGCGACAATGGCGGCGATGCACCACTGGGCGACGGTGAGGGATACGGCTCCTGCGCCCCCTATCGCGGCAAGAAAGGCTCCGCCTACGAAGGCGGTATGCGCGTGCCTTGCATCATCAGCTGGGCGCAGCCCGACGCAGCCACTCCCTCTCAGCAAGCCATGCCCGTCAGGCAGGGCGGAGTGCAACGCCAGCTGGCAACCATCATGGACATCTACCCCACCGTGCTCGACATCGCCGATGTGCCGTTGCCGCGCGAGTATTCCCTCGATGGCTCCAGCCTCCGCCGCATGATGCAGGCACAGCCCGACCGCCGCCATCGTCCCTACTTCCTCATGCACTTCCCTCACGGTGACCACCGCAGCAACTATTTCACCGCCTACCGTCGCGACCGTTGGAAACTCATCTACTTCTATAATCCCCAGCATCCCGACCGGCCCAAGGCCGAGCTGTACGACCTCGCCACCGACCCATACGAACACCGCGACCTGGCCGCCGCCATGCCCCGCCTTACAAGGCGGCTGATAAAAGAGATGGCTCGTCGCCTCAAGGACGAGCAGGCCCTCTATCCCGTTGACTCCCTCGGCCGCGAGCTCAAGCCGGACGCCTCGAAAGTCGTGAGGCGAGAGTCAAGAGGCGAGAGGCGAAAGTCAAGATGAAGTTCCGTCTCTCTTCCCTTTGGGAGGGGTTGGGGCTGAGCGCCGTCAGCTTTAAATCCCACGAAGTCAGCTTTAAATTCTACGCCGTCGGCTTTAATTTGTGACGCCGTCAGCGTTAAATTTGGCGAAGTCGCGGCAAGTTTTTGCGAGGAGCGGCTATGTTTATTTTGGAAAAGAGAGAAAGCCACCGACATTCACACGATGTGAGTGCCGGCGGCTGAAAGTATTGGCGGAAGGAGAATTACTCGAGTGTACTACTTAATCCTAATAAAGTTCTTATCCAAGCGCTACTGATTGCGATACATCAAACCGTAATCCAAGCGCGCTGAGTATTCTCAAGAATGTACCGGCGCCCGGTTCAACGCTGCCATTTTCCACGCGAGAGATATACGACTTGTTGGTTCCTATACGTGAGGCCAACTCTTGCTGTGTAACCTTTTCTCGTTTGCGTGCAGCACTTATAATCTGGCCAACACAATAGGCGTATGAGCCCCTGAGCGTAAGCTTGGGGGCTTTGTTAGAGGGATAAGGGCCCTAAGGTTCTTAAGGAGTTTAGGGTCTTCAGGGAGGGGGATTTGGTTGTGAAGGCTATGTCGTCCGGTGATTTGCTTCATGAGCTCAATGGTCGTGGTTTTCGCGGCAAAGAGATTAACGTGGTATATATCGGCAGGGCAATGCGTTCGATGGGTTTTGAACCTTTTTTAAGTGGCGGTCGTTCTAAATATCGTGTGGTTTTGCTTGATATTGACAGTCAGGAGCGTGAGCAGAAGGCTGAAGGTGCGAATGCCGTCACGGCTAATGCCAGAGAGGAAAGGGAAGAGGATGGTCAGGAGCAGGAACTGCCGTTTTGACATATAGATTGGTGGAGTGGTGGAGTAGATTTCCATGATTATGGAAAATAAATCCTAATTATCCTGTTTTCTTGTACAGGGGATTTAAGTATTTTTTTCTGCCGTGCATAGAAATCTACTCCACCACTCCACCAATTGAGAGGGATTTGCGGTGAAAAAAAGTGATGTTTTTGTGTGAAAAAAGTTGGTGGTAATCTTGCGTATCTAGCAGAAAATCACTACTAAGATAGGGGGGAGGAAAGGTTAGAGAATAGAGAAAGCCCCTGAGCGTAAAGAAAGAGCGTGCAGAAATCATAAAAGAGCGTGCGGAGGTATTTGCGTTCCCGATTTACTTTTCGTTGAATGCCCATTTTCTTTTCGTTGAATCGGGAACGCAAATACGCGAGAGCACTCTTTTTTTCGCAGGAGAACGCTTTTTATTTCTGCGAGAGCGGCTTTTGTTGACGCGAGAACGGAGTGAGATTTTGCGAGATCGCGCTGTTTTTTTGATCGGAAATAAAAATTTTTTCGTGGTGTGCCCCAAAAAGGCACCCCATATTGCTTCCTTTGCACTCGAGAAGCCTGAAAAGCGAGTGAGGACCGCTCCCCTTCCTTGAATTACGCAGGCAAATCACTCCGATATAATAAAGAATGCCTAACTTTGTAGCATACACGATAACGCTATGGCAACACAGACACTCAGAAAGCATGTATGGCTCATCAACACCATACACAACCATCCGGGAATCTCCTTCAGAGAGATCAACGACAGGTGGCAGGACAGCGACCTCAGCGAGGGCAACGAGCTACCGCTGCGCACCTTCCACAAGTGGCGCAACGCTATTTACAAAGTCTTTGGACTGAAGATAGACTGGCGAGACAGCTCTGGTTATTTCATCGCCAATGATGACGAAATAAAAGACGGCACCGTACGTAAGTGGCTGATGGACAATATCTCCGTCAGCAACATGCTGATGTCTAACCTGGCGCTGAAAGACCGCATCCTGCTGGAGGAAGTTCCCTCAGGCAAGGATTATCTGAACACCATCCTTGAGGCGATGAAAACCAACACCGTCCTCAGCTTTACCTATCAGGGCTTTGGCCGCAGAAATGCCCACACCTTCGATTTGCATCCCTACTGCGTGAAGCTTTTCAAGCAGCGCTGGTATATGCTTGGCTACAGTCCCTCCGAAGACAGGCTCCGTATCTATGCCCTCGACCGCGTCGGCAATATTGAACTGCAGGACGGCAAGACATTCAGCATGCCGCGCAATTTCAACGCAGAAGAGTTCTTTATGAGTTTCTATGGCATTATCGTAAACGACGACAAGGAGTCGGAGCGGATTCTCGTCAAGGTATCCGCCAAGCAGGCCAGATATCTCAAGTCGCTGAAGCTGCATTGGTCCCAAGACATTGTGGAGAGCAATGACGAGTACACCATATTTAAATATAACCTGTGTCCCGTATACGACTTCATGCAGGAGTTGTTGTCGCATGGTGCTGACCTGGAGGTGCTCGAGCCGCAGTGGCTGCGTGAGGAGATTGCCGAGAAGACAGAAAGCATGTATAAACTTTATCATTGAGCCATGACAGACTTTGCAGCAATCGACTTTGAGACAGCCAACTACGAGCGCAGCTCTGTGTGCGCCGTGGGTGTGGTCATCGTGCGAGGCGGTGAGATTGTGGACTCCTTCTATTCGCTCATCCAGCCGGAGCCGAACTACTATAACTGGCAGTGCCGGGCGGTGCATGGCCTCTGCCATGACGACACCGACGAAGCGCCCGTGTTCCCTGAGGTGTGGGCGCAGATAGAGCCCCTGATTGAGGGCCTGCCGCTGGTGGCGCACAACAGTCCCTTCGACGAAGGCTGCCTGAGAGAGGTCTTCCGCGTCTACCAGATGGACTACCCCGACTACGAGTTCTACGACACCTGTC
>JAGCYL010000085.1 GCA_017960825.1 Bacteroidaceae bacterium
CCTATGGCCATGACCTCGCCCACGCTCTTCATCGACGAGCCCAGCTGGCGTCGCACTGCGTGGAACTTTGTAATGTCCCAGCGTGTAATTTGAAAGACCTGATAGTGTATGTCTGGCTCAAAGTATGCGCTGGTTGTCTTGGTAACACTGTTGCTCAGCTCAAAGAGGCCGTAGCCGAGGGCCAGCTTGGCCGCGACGAATGCCAGGGGGTAGCCGGTGGCCTTGCTTGCCAATGCGGAGGAGCGTGAGAGGCGTGCGTTGACCTCGATGACGCGGTAGTCCTCGCTGGTGGGGTCTAAGGCGTACTGCACGTTACACTCGCCCACGATGCCTATGTGGCGTATTATCTTTATGGCCAGTGCGCGGAGCTTGTGGTATTCGCTGTTGGTGAGTGTCTGCGACGGTGCGACGACGATGCTCTCGCCTGTGTGGATGCCGAGGGGGTCGAAGTTCTCCATGTTGCAGACGGTGATGCAGTTATCGTAGCGGTCGCGCACTACTTCGTACTCTATCTCTTTCCAGCCTTTCAGTGATTTCTCCACGAGGACTTGGGATGCGAAGGAGAAGGCTTCTTCGGCCTGCGCCTGCAACTCGGTGTCGTTGTCGCAGAATCCGCTGCCCAGTCCGCCGAGGGCGTATGCGGCTCGCAGTATTACGGGGTATCCGAGTTGGTGGGCTGCGCGTTGCACTTCGGCGATGGATGTGCAGGCGTGACTCTTGATGGTCTTGACGCCTATCTCGTCGAGGCGATGGACAAAGAGGTCGCGGTCCTCGGTGTCGATGATGGCCTGCACGGGGGTGCCCAGCACCTCTACGCCGTAGCGGGCGAGCACACCTTTGTTATATAGTTCCACTCCGCAGTTGAGGGCTGTCTGTCCGCCAAAGGAGAGGAGAATACCGTCGGGGCGCTCCTTAGCAATGATGCGCTCCACGAACTCCGGCTCTACGGGAAGAAAATATACTTTGTCGGCTACGCCCTGCGAGGTCTGCACGGTGGCGATGTTGGGGTTGACGAGCACAGTCTGTACGCCTTCTTCTCTCAGTGCTTTCAGGGCCTGTGCGCCGCTATAGTCAAACTCGCCCGCTTGTCCTATCTTGAGTGCGCCAGACCCGAGCAGTAGCACCTTCTTTATGGACGGGCGAATGGTTGTTTGGGCTCTGTGCTCATGAGTGAGCGGCGTGGGTTGTTGGTTTAACAATGATACAAACTCGTCAAACATCCACTCTGTGTCTGTAGGCCCTGAGCATGCCTCGGGGTGAAATTGCGCGGAAAACCACGGCTTTGACTTGTGGCGGATGCCCTCGTTGGAGCCGTCGTTCATATTGGTGAACAGAGGTTCCCAGTCGTTTGGAAGGGTAGAGTCATCGACTGCGTAGCCATGGTTCTGCGAGGTGATATAGCATTGGGTTGTGCCTCTGCGCTGCACTGGCTGGTTGTGGGAGCGATGGCCGTACTTTAGTTTGTAGGTAGTGGCTCCCGCAGCGCGCGCAAGTAGTTGATTACCGAGACAGATGCCCATACACGGCCTTACGTGCTGATTGTTTAAGAATGTCTGGATGTGGTCTATTGTCTTGCTGCATTGTTCGGGGTCACCGGGGCCATTGGTGAGAAACAGGCCATCGAAGTCAAGACGGTTGAAATCATAATCCCACGGCACGCGGATTACCTCTACGCCGCGGCGCAAGAGGCATCGCAGGATGTTAGCCTTTACTCCGCAATCCACCAAGACCACTTTTTTCCCTATTGGACTTTGAGGATGATAGGTGATGATTTCTTTGCAGCTCACCCTCTCCACCCAGTTGATGCCGGCGTAGTCTTCGAAGGCTGAGGGCGAGATGGCGGAGCGAGGGCCTATTTCGATAGTCCCTCTCATTACGCCGCATTCTCTCAGGCGCTGAGTGAGCCTCCTGGTGTCGATGCCTGTGATGGCGGGAATCTGTTCGCGCATCAGCCATTCTGCCAGCGATTCTTTGGCATTCCAGTGTGAATAGCTTTGACTGTAGTCTGCCACGACAAGTGCTTTGACATGAATGCGTTCGCTCTCCATAAACAGGGGGAGTCCGTCGGCGCCAATACTTGTGTCGGGCACTCCATAGTTACCTATCAGCGGATATGTGGTCACTAAAATTTGGCCGGCGTAGCTCGGGTCTGTCAGACTCTCCGGATAGCCGGTCATTGCAGTGTTGAACACTACTTCGCCCGTTGTTTCTTTTTCGTATCCAAACGACCATCCGCAGAATACCGTTCCATCTTCAAGTATAAGCCTTGCTTCTTTCATCCTTCAATGTTCAATCTTCAATGTTTCAATACGCTTGTTCGTGCACTCCCTTGACCGCCCGTCCGCTGGGGTCATTCATATCTCTGAAGGCTGCATCCCATTCGAGTGCAATGGCAGTGCTGCAGGCAACGCTGGCTTCCTGGTTTACGCTACGGGCTGCAGAGTCGCTGGGGAAATGCTCGGCAAATATTGAGCGGTAATAGTATTCTTCTTTATTGAGCGGAGGATTGATGGGAAAACGCTCGGCGGCATGAGTCATCTGCTCGTCGGTAACAGCCTCGGAGGTGATGCGCTTTAGGGTGTCAATCCACGAATAGCCTACGCCGTCGCTGAACTGCTCCTTCTGTCGCCAAGCCACATTGTCGGGCAGCATGTCGGCAAATCCCTCGCGCACTACGCGCTTTTCTATTTCGCTGCCAGGACACATCTTCAGGGCTGGGTCTATGCGCATGGCAATGTCGAGGAATTCCTTGTCGAGGAATGGCACGCGCCCCTCAATGCCCCATGCCATCAGCGATTTGTTGGCGCGCAAGCAGTCGTAGAAATGTAGCTTGCTAAGTTTGCGTACGGTCTCCTCATGAAAAGCCTTGGCATCGGGTGCCTTGTGAAAATAGAGGTAGCCACCGAAGATTTCGTCAGCTCCTTCGCCTGAGAGGACCATCTTAATACCCATGCTGCGTATAACTCGGGCCAGCAAATACATTGGGGTGGAAGCACGGACGGTGGTAACATCGTATGTCTCTGTATAGTAGATAACATCGCGTATTGCGTCAAGGCCTTCTTGGATAGTGTAATTCACCTCATGGTGGACAGTGCCGATATGCTCTGCCACTTCGCGTGCCTTAGCTAAGTCTGGCGCTCCCTTCAGTCCCACGGCAAAGGAGTGGAGTCGTGGCCACCATGCATCGTGCTGGTCGTTGGTTTCAATACGCTTGGCGGCATATTGCTTTGCAATGGCCGACACTACAGAACTGTCCAAACCCCCGCTGAGCAACACTCCGTAAGGCACATCGCTCATAAGCTGGCGCTTCACGGCAGCCATCAGCCCTTCCTTTATCTGGCGCACAGCGGTGGTGTGGTCGCTTGTTGTCCATGACATATTATCGTATTGCATCCAGTCGCGATGATAATACCGCTGTATGGCAAGGCCGTCCTGACTCCACAGGTAGTGGCCGGGTGGGAATGGCTCGTAGCTGTCACACTGGCCTTCCAAGGCTTTTAGCTCGGAGGCTACATAGATTGTGCCGTCGGTATTACGACCTATATATAAAGGTATGACGCCGATGGGGTCGCGGGCAATCAAAAACTCGTCTTTCTCTTCATCATAGAGTACAAAAGCGAAGATGCCGTTCAGGTCGTCAAGGAAGTCAATACCTTTATCGCGATACAATGCTAGGATTACTTCGCAATCGGAGCCGGTCTGAAAATCATATTTCCCCGTGTAGCGCCGACGAATCTCCTGATGATTATATATCTCACCGTTTACTGCCAGCACCTGCTTGCCGTCGGCAGAGAATAGGGGCTGCCTCCCCGAAAGAGGGTCTACGATGGCCAGTCGCTCGTGGGCCAGGATGGCTGAGCCGCCATCGTATATCCCGCTCCAGTCGGGACCGCGATGTCGTATCTTGGCAGCCATCTTCAGTGCCTGTTCGCGCAACTCGTGTGACCGTTCCTTTGTTTGTAGTATTGCTATAATTCCGCACATATTTATAAGAATTTATATGTATTATACTTAGTTTTTCTCCACATAGTCTATGTAAGCGCGAGTTACCATCTTCAAGCCTCCCGGGGTGGGGTAGTGGCCGGTAAAGTACCAGTCGCCGGGGTGGTTGGGGCAGGCAGCATGGAGGCCGTCGATGCTCTGAAACACCAACTCCACCGGAGTGTTCATCCCCGTGGGGCGAAGCATCTCCGCTATCTTGCGGCTGATTTCTTCAGCACTGAAGGGCGCATATATGGCCCTGACAGGATTATCACTGACAGGCTCATTGCGACAGGCATTCAGACAGGCTTGGTAAGTGGAGGCTATCACATGCTCCATGCCTCGCTCCTTGAGTAGCGAGATGGCGACTCGAAAAGCGCACAGTTCTTCCAGATGCGACATGTCAATGCCATAATAGTCGGGATAGCGTATCTGTGGCGAACTGGAAACCATTACTATCTTCTTGGGGTGCAGGCGGTCGAGTATCTTGAGTATGCTTTCACGCAGCGTGGTGCCTCTCACTATGCTGTCGTCAATTATTACCAGATTGTCTTGATAAGGCCGCACTGTGCCGTAGGTGATATCATATACATGCGCTGCAAGGTCGGCCCGCTCGGGGCCTGTGGTTATAAAGGTGCGCAGTTTGATGTCCTTCCATACCACCTTCTCTATCCGCACGCTGTGGTCCAGGCGGCGGAAGGCGTCGGTCATGCCGTGGAAGGCCACCTCGGCTGGGTTGGGGATCTAGGAAAAGACGGTGTTGGCTATGTCGCCGCTAATGGCGCGGAGTATGGGCTGCGTCAGCTGCTCGCCCAGACGCTTGCGCTCCTGATATATGTCGGAGTCAGAGCCGCGACTGAAATAGATGCGCTCAAACGAACAAGCGTGATTGCCCTTGGCAGGGATGATTTGATCTATCCGGACGTGGCCCGTGCAGCGCACGGTGAGCGACTGGCCCGGCTGCAGCTCTTTTATCTCGTCGGCTGTAAGATTGAACGTAGTCTGCAGTACAGGTCGTTCGCTTGCCAATGCTATCACCTCGTCGTCCTGATACCAGTAGGCAGGCCGTATGCCCCAGGGGTCGCGCATGGCAAACATCTCGCCAGAGCCGGTCAGGCCGCACATCACGTAGCCGCCGTCATAATGAGTCATCGTGGTGCGCAGCACATTGGGTATATGTATGTTGTTGTCAATATGTCGTGTGATATCGAGGTCTTTCAATCCCTGTGACAGGGCTTCTTGGTAGAGCCGCTCGGCTTCGCGGTCGAGACGGTGCCCCATCAGTTCGAGAGTGATGTAGGAGTCGCCATAGATGCGGGGTGACTGCCCCTGACGCTTCATAAAGGCAAACACCTCATCGATGTTAGTCATATTGAAGTTGCCACACAGACACAGGTTCTTGGCACGCCAGTTGTTGCGGCGCAGAAAGGGATGTACATATTGCATGCCGCTCTTGCCGGTGGTGGAATAGCGCAGGTGGCCCATGTAGAGCTGTGCGTCGCTCCATTCGTGAGTTACGTTGCCAAATATCTCGGTGATAGCATCCTTGCCCAGCGCCTTTTCGCGAAACATATATTCTTCGCCATCGGGAGCGTGCATATTGACACAGGCGATACCGGCTCCTTCCTGCCCACGGTTGTGCTGCTTCTCCATCATGAGATAGAGTTTGTTGAGCCCGTATGACGATGAGCCGTATTTGTGCTCGTAGTAGCTCCGCGGCTTGAGCAGCCTGACTAAGGCCACGCCGCACTCATGTTTCAACTCTTCCATTATTCAATCTTCAATGTTCAATCTTCAATACTCTTCCCCCTTTAGGGGTACAAGAGGGGGTCTTTCAATTCTTCACTCCTTCCAAGCATGCCGTCACAAACGACATGAACAAAGGGTGGGGGTTGAGCACGGTGGAGGAATTTTCGGGGTGGAACTGAGTGCCGATGTCCCAGCGTTTGTCGGGCACCTCCACTATCTCCCCGAGGTTGGCACCCGGGTGGATGCCC
>JAGCYL010000086.1 GCA_017960825.1 Bacteroidaceae bacterium
AAGGTGATATCGTAGATCACCTCTGCCACCCTATAGACTCTTAGGTTGCGGTAATGGCCATGCTGGGGGAGAAAGGTGACTTTCTGAGAGTTCTGAGGACTCGGAGAAATCGGAGGACTCTGAATATTCTGAGTACTCTGAAAATTCTGAGGATTCTGAAAATTCTGAGGATTCTGACTATCCTTGCTCATAACCTACTGGAAGGAGGCTCCGACGATATCGAGGAGTTCGGCGGTGATGGCTGCCTGACGAGTCTTGTTGTACTGGAGGGTGAGGTCGTGGAGCAGCTGGTCGGCATTGTCGGTGGCTGTCTGCATGGCGATGACGCGGGCAGAGTGCTCAGCCGCGAGGCTGTCGAGGACTGCGGTAAAGAGCTTGAGGGCTATGCCTTTGGGCAGCAGGGACTCAAGGAGCTCACGGCGAGAGGGCTCGATGATGTAATTGTTACATTGAACATTGCCACTTCGTTCTCGCGGCTCTTTAATGTCGGAACCGGCCTTGCCGACAACCGACGAGCCGCTCGCGCCCCCTTTGGGGTTGACCGTTGACGATTGAGTATTATCAATGCTGACGGGGAGGAGGGTCTCGGTGGTGATGACCTGGGTGGCGGTGTTCTTGAAGTGGTTATAGACGAGGACCACCTGGTCTATTTCATGGGCAGCATAGCGCTTCATGAGTTGGTCGGCAATGTCGGCGACAGCTCCGTAGTTGTGCTTATCAAGAAGAGTATTGAACTGCCCCTCGACAACAGACCACTGACCATCGTTGCTCTTCTTTATTTTCTCTGCCATCTTTTGGCCGATGGGGAGCACCTCAACAGCAGCTCCCTGGGCAAGCAATGCGTCAATAGCCGAAAGGGCAGCCTTGATGACGTTGGAATTGAAGGCGCCGCAGAGACTGGAATTGGACGAGAGGCACACGACAACGGCCCGCTGCACAGGGCGCCGCTCCACCAGCGGAGTGGTGAACTCCTCCCCTACCTCACTGGCCAGTCGGGCCATCATACCTTCCAGACTGCGCTGATAGGGGCGCATGCCACCAATGGCCTGCTGTGCCTTGCGCAGCTTGGAGGATGCCACGAGTTTCATGGCACTCGTTATCTTACGGGTGCTGCTGACAGAGTTGATGCGTATTTTTACTTCTTTTAGTGAAGCCACACTGTAATGTTAAATGTTAATAAGAATTGAAGAGTTGAAGAACTTCTATTTTCAATTTTCCATGCTCAATGTCTGACTAAGCAAGGTCGGCTGCGACTTTGCGGATGGCTGCCTCTACCTCGTCGGTGAGCTGTCCTGCCTTGAGGGGCGCGAGGACGGTGTCCTTATAGCTGGCGCGGAGGATGCGCAGGAAGTTGTCTTGGAACTCGGGCACCTTCTCGATGGGCACGTTGGCAAGGAGTCCCTTGGTGCCGCAATAGAGGATGGCTACCTGCTCCTCGACAGGCATGGGGCTGTACTGCGCCTGGATGAGCAGCACATTGTTCTTGCGGCCACGGTCGAGGGTCATAGCGGTGACAGGGTCCATATCGGAGGAGAACTTGGAGAAGGCCTCGAGCTCACGATACTGTGCCTGGTCAATTTTGAGGGTACCGGCTATCTTCTTCATACTCTTGATCTGGGCGCTACCGCCGACACGGCTCACGGAGATGCCGACGTCGATGGCGGGACGCTGTCCCTGGTTGAAGAGGTTGGAGTCAAGGTATATCTGTCCATCGGTGATAGAGATGACATTGGTGGGGATGTAGGCAGACACGTCGCCAGCTTGTGTCTCGATGATGGGGAGCGCGGTGAGGGAGCCGCCACCTTTTACCTTACCCTTCATACAAGCTGGGAGGTCGTTCATCTGCTGTGCCACCTCATCCTGAGCATTGATCTTGGCCGCGCGCTCAAGCAGACGGCTATGGAGATAGAACACATCACCCGGGTATGCCTCGCGACCCGATGGACGACGGAGCACGAGCGACACCTCGCGGTAAGCTACGGCCTGCTTGGAGAGGTCGTCATAGACTACGAGGGCATGCTTGCCACGATCGCGGAAGAACTCGCCAATGGCTGCTCCGGCAAAGGGAGCGTAGTAAAGCATGGAGGCGGGGTCGGAGGCTGTGGCGGACACTACGATGGTGTAGTCCATCGCTCCGTGCTCCTTGAGAGTCTGCACCACGTTGGCTACGGTGGAGGCTTTCTGGCCTATGGCTACGTAGATGCAATATACAGGCTCGCCCTTGAGGTAGTTCTCGCGCTGATTGATAATGGTATCTATAGCGATGGCTGACTTACCGGTCTGACGGTCGCCAATGATGAGCTCGCGCTGTCCGCGGCCGATGGGTATCATGGAGTCAATGGCCTTAAGGCCGGTCTGCAGTGGCTCATTTACTGGCTGGCGATAGATGACACCGGGGGCCTTGCGGTCGAGGGGCATCTCGAATTTCTCTCCGCCGATGGCTGCTCCACCATCGATGGGCTGGCCGAGGGTATTGATGACGCGTCCCACCATTTCCTCGCTGACCTGGATGGAGGCAATGCGGCCTGTACGGCGGGCGATATCGCCTTCCTTGATGCCTTCGGAGGAACCAAAGAGAACTACGCCCACATTGTCTTCCTCAAGGTTCATGGCGATGGCCATAGTGCCATTCTCAAACTCCACGAGCTCATTCTCGGTGACGTTGCTGAGGCCATAGAGGCGGGCTACGCCATCAGAGATATTCAGCACTTTGCCGACTTCCTCAAACTGAACATCACTCTTGATTCCTTCCAGTTCGTTGAGAAGGATGTCGGAAACTTCGCTTGGATTTATCTTGCCCATATGGTTAATTTACAATTTAACAATTTATTTACAATTTATTTTTTATACTATCTGCTTGCGGAGCTGCCGCAACTGCCCGGCTACACTGGCATCAAGACACTGGGAGTCGTACTCGATGATGAATCCACCAATGATGGCAGGATCGATATTGAGTGCAAAATCTACGGTTTTCTGTGTCTTTTTCTCCACCACTGCCTTGAGGCGGTCGATGGTTGCAGAGCCGAGCTGTGAGGGTACGGTGAGACGGCACTGCACGATGTTTTTCTCTATGCGATAGAGCTCGATGTAGGAGTTAACGATAAAAGGCATCACGGCTACGCGACGATTCTTGATTAACAGCCTAAAGAACTCCTGCAGACATTTGCTCTCCGTCTGACCGGATGCGACATGAAGCAGTCGGTACTGCTTCTCTGCTGAAAGCATAGGGTCGCCAAGGGCCACCTTGAGGCGCGGCACTCTCAGAAACGAGTCCCTGAGCACCTTAATACCCTCATAGACCGAATCGGTCTGCTGATGGGCTGCAGCAAACTTGAATAGCGCCTTGGCGTAGCGGGAAGAGACAATACCTATATCCATCTTTGGAGTTAGGGGTTAAGAGTTAGGAATCTGCGAGAGTACCTGATCTATCCAACGGTTCTGCTCTTCGTCATTCTGCATCTCGCGAGCAAGTATCTTGCCGGCAATCTGTATTGAGAGGTCTGCCACCTGGGCACGGATATCACGCTGTGCGCGCTCCGTTTCGGCCTGGATTTGGCGGCGTGCATCCTGGATGATGCGTGCTGCCTCTTCCTGCGCCTTCTCCTTCGACTCAGCAACTATCTGATTGCTGGTCAGAGTGGCCTCCTTCAATATCTGCGACTGCCGAGCCTGAGCCTCTTGCAACAGTGTGTGGCACTCAGCCTTGATGTTAGCCAACTTCTCGTTGGCTTCACGGGCACTGGCCAGCGACTCATCGATAAACTGCTTGCGCTTCTCGACCATGCCGGTGATAATAGGAAATCCGTATTTGGCCAGCAAGATGAAGACAACTAAGAATGCCACAAGCATCCATAGGAGCAGTCCGGGTTCGGGAGTTAGAAACGACGGCATAAATTTAATTTACAATTTACTATTTACAATTTGTAAACAAAGCTGCACCAAATTACATAAACAAGCAGAGCAGACAAACGATAACGGCGAACAGGGCAACACCCTCAACAAGGGCAGCGATGATAATCATATTCATACGGATATCACCTTTTGCCTCCGGCTGACGGGCAATGGCTTCCATAGCACTGCTACCAATCTTACCAATACCAAGACCTGCACCAATGGCGGTGAGTCCTGCACCAATACCTGCGCCAATCTGAGCTACGCTAGCGGCTGCAGCCTGCAACATAATTAAAGATAACATAGTTTTAAGATTTTAGTTGTTTGTATTTGAGTTTTCTATAGTTAATGGTCTAGGACAATGCTGCCTTCTCCTCATGCTCCTCTTGATGGGCAAGACCGATGAATACGGCACTGAGCATAGTGAAGACATAAGCCTGAATGAATGCCACAAGCAACTCGAGGCAATCCATGAATATCATCATAACCACGGAGACAGTACTGAGTCCGGCTCCTATGGCGGCTCCCAACTGGCAAGTGATGAATATCACGCATGTGAGCGACAGAACAATGGCGTGGCCCGCAAAGATATTGGCAAAGAGACGGACCATGAGCGCAAACGGCTTAGTGAAAATACCGAAGAGCTCTATAATGGGCATCATAGGCACAGGACACTTGAGCCACACGGGGACCTTGGGCCAGAAAATGTCGAGCCAGTATTCTCTATTACCAAACAGATTGATGGCAAAGAAGGTGAACAGGGCCAACACCAGAGTGACGGCCAGATTGCCGGTGAGATTGGCACCACCGGGGAAAATGGGCACGAGGCCTATCAGATTGCTGAGGAAGATGAAGAAGAAGGCCGTAAGCAGATAAGGGGCGTAGCGGCGATAATGCTTCTCGCCAATGCAAGCCTTGATGATGTCATCATTGACCATCATGACAAACATCTCGATGAAGCCTACGAAACCTTTGGGGGCATCGCTGTCAGCCTTTTTGTTGCGATACCAACGGGCGCATCCAATAAATATCAGCAGCATAAGCACCACTATAATCCACAGTTGCAACACATTCTTTGTCAGCGATATATCGAGCTTGACTTTGGTCTCCTGTCCATTGACGGTCTCACATATCTTGCCACTGTTCTCTCCCTCGGAAGGGATATAGAAACCATTATATACTCCGCCCTTCGCCTCATGGAAACGGGAAGACGAGAAGCAGTGCCAACTGCCGTCGTTAGCTATGAAGATAACAGGGAGAGGGATGGAGATATGGTGACCGCCCCATGTGGTGATATGCCACTCATGGGAGTCACCAGTATGGCCCATAACAATTTCCTGCACGTCGATTTTGCCGTCTTCCGCTTCGGCTGCTATGGCAGAGAAGGGAACGAACACCATTGAGAGTGCGATGAGTAGCAGGGCTATATTATTTCTTAGACAGTTCATTCAGTTTCTTTTCAATGTGCACAAAGAACACACTCTCGTAGATGATTGTGGCCAGATAAAGCACAAAAAAACATATAACAAAGGAAATGGTACCTGCCTTAGTAAGGAAGACAATGCCAACAATGAGAGCCAACGCAAAAACCATACGCACGACCTTGTTGGCGAGGTAGAAAGGAACCAGGCCCTTTTCTGCAGTGCGCACCATGCGGATATACACAAGGATAGCACATATATTATATAATATAAGGAGTACTGCTGCCACTGCCAGAGCTATCACGGGGAAGTTAGGAGTAAGCTTGAACAGCAGGCTGCCGCACGTCAGCAAGGCATATCCGGCCACAATCATCAAGATCATGCCGAATATGTATTTGTTGCGGGCTCTTGTTATTTTTTCCATAATTAAAAGTGCAGGAGTCAAATAATTAGGAATGTATAATGTTCAATTATCATTCGTCACACTCAGCGCATATCGACACCTCATTACAGGCTACCTCTATAAAGCCGGAGCGAATGGGGAACTCCTGGTCGCCGTCAGCAGTACGGACAGTAATAATGCCTGCCTGCAGACTGGAGATAATTGGTGCATGATTGTCGAGCACCTCAAAAGCTCCCTTTGTGCCAGGTACTGCCACGCCTGTGGCTTGACCTTGAAACACAATCTTTTCCGGAGTTACGATGGTTAGGTTCACTTTATTTCACAATTAGGAATGAGGAATGAGGAATTATGCAGCCCCCTTGGCAGCCTCGAGGAGCTTGCGACCCTTCTCGATGGCCTCTTCAATGGTGCCAACGTTGAGGAAGGCCTGTTCGGGCAGGTCGTCCACCTCGCCGTCGAGAATCATATTGAAGCCCTTGATGCAGTCCTGCAGGCTCACCATCACACCGGGGAGTCCGGTGAATTGGCTGGCCACGGTGAACGGCTGGCTGAGGAAGCGCTGCACACGGCGAGCGCGGTTTACAGTCAGTTTGTCCTCATCGGAGAGCTCGTCCATACCAAGGATAGCGATAATATCCTGTAGCTCATTATATTTCTGAAGTATTTGCTTCACCCTCTGAGCGCAGTCGTAGTGGTCCTTACCCACGATATTGGGATCGAGAGCACGCGACGACGAAGCAAGTGGGTCAACAGCAGGATAGATACCAAGCTCAGTAATCTTACGGCTGAGCACAGTGGTTGCATCGAGGTGAGAGAATGTTGTGGCAGGAGCCGGGTCTGTAAGGTCGTCGGCCGGCACATACACAGCTTGCACAGATGTGATGGAGCCGTTCTTGGTGGAGGTGATACGCTCCTGCATGGCACCCATCTCGGAGGCCAGTGTCGGCTGATAGCCCACGGCGCTCGGCATACGGCCCAGCAGAGCCGACACCTCAGAACCTGCCTGAGTGAAACGGAAGATATTGTCGATAAAGAACAGCACATCAGTCTCCTTGCCCGTCTTGGCACTCATATCGCGGAATGACTCAGCCACGGTAAGGCCAGACAATGCCACAGAAGCACGCGCTCCGGGAGGCTCGTTCATCTGTCCGTAAACAAGAGTGGCCTGGCTCTTGGCAAGCTCGTCGTAGTCAACGGCGGAGAGGTCCCATTTGCCCTCCTCCATCAACTCCTCAAACTTCTTGCCATACTTGATAACCCCGGCTTCAATCATTTCGCGGAGCATATCGTTGCCTTCACGGGTACGCTCACCCACCCCGGCGATGACTGAAAAACCGTCATGACCCTTGGCAATATTATTGATGAGCTCCATGATGAGCACCGTCTTACCCACACCGGCACCGCCGAAGAGACCCACCTTACCGCCCTTGATGTAGGGCTCCAGCAGGTCGATGACCTTGATGCCCGTAGTGAGCACCTCCTTGGTGGTCTTCAGTTCATCGAACTTAGGAGCAGGGTGATGGATGGGCGCAGCCTCCTGTTGGCTGAATTCTTTCATACCGTCGATAGGCTGGCCAATCACATTGAGCAGGCGCCCCTTAATCTGTTCGCCGGTAGGCATGCTTATAGGAGCACCGAGCTGCCTGACGTCCATACCGCGCTGCAGGCCGTCGGTAGAGTCCATGGCCACAGTTCTGACGGTGTCCTCGCCAATATGCTGCTGCACTTCAAGCACCAGCTTGCCGGCATCGCCCCTGTCAATCTCGAGGGCATCATGAATTTTTGGTAGCACCTCCTCGGGTTTGAGACCCTCGGTGTCAAACCATACGTCCACCACAGGGCCGATAACCTGAGAAATCTTTCCGTACTTTAATTGAAGAACTTCCATTTTTCAATTATTCAATTATTCAATCTATATATAAGATTAGTGAAAACGTCGGCGAAGTTACGATTTTTCTTTCATACAGCCAACATTATCGTCAAAGTTTTTTTAACATTAGCATGGCAGTTGACAAGTTGACGCTTCGCTCTCGAACTTCTTAATATCGGCCCGTTGCTAAAGAGCTATTTGGTTCCGCCGCCAAGGGCAATGTATAGTGCTATAACAGCCTGAGTCCCCTTGTACATGTTCATTGCCTCACTGAGCTGCGAATTGAGAAGCGACTCCTGGGCAGTAAGCACTTCGAGATAGTTAGCCTTGCCGTTGTCCATCAATTCGTGAGTGCCAGTGTAGGCTTCGTGGAGCACCTGCACCTGACGGTGATAGTATTGGTGCTTCTCGCGTGCAGCCTGACAATCGGCCATAGCTTCGTTGACCTGATTGCCAGCATCAATGACAGTCTGCACATATTTCTGCTGCAGGTCTTCCTGAGTCAATTGTGATATTTTGTAGTTTGCCTTAATCCTGCCACGTGCAAAGATAGGCTGAGTGAGTTGGCCTACTGCAGTGAGGAGTAACTTACCTGGGTTTATGACTGCACCGCCAGCACTGTTGGTCCATCCCGCTGTACCAGCAAGTGAAATATTGGGAAAGAAGGCAGCACGAGCAGCCTGCGTATTGTAGAAAGCCTCCTCCATCGCAGCATTGGCCATGCGAATGTCAGGGCGCCACTCCAGCATCGAAGCTGGCACACCAATCTTAAGGAATTGCGTGTCAAACATGCGTTGACCTGTGTCTCCATGAGCTTCAGGATGATGAAGAGCCGAAGTGCCCCACTTGGAGCGATTGATGTGTTGCGGAGTGACGGCAAGCAGACGACAGATGGCATTTTCGGTGGCACGAATGTTGCGACGGGTATCTACAATCTGCGTCTTCACGTTCAAGTAGGATGACTCCATTTGGTTTACAGCGGTAGAATATGACTTTCCATTCTCCCAAAGGGTCTTCTGGGTTTCAAGCGAAGCATTCCACAGGCTGTCAGTCATGGTGAGAATCTCCAACTGGCGGTCCAAAAGTTGCAGCATATAGTATTGCTGGGCTGTGGTTGAGATGAGATTGGCACGCACAGCCTCCTCCCCTAACTGTGCCTGGAGGAGCACAGCCTTAGACGCACGTTTCTTGTTGGTAATACTGCCAAATACGTCAATGTCCATTGACAACTGCAGCGGCAAATCGTATGTCTTAGACCACGGATTGTCATCAAACTTAGCTAGCGTACCCTGCGGTGAAAAGTATAGCGAAGGCAGATAGGCCTTCTTGGCCATCGTGAGCGAAGCCTCGCTCTTCTCCACAGCTATACAGGCAGAGTTGAGGTCTGTATTGTTAGTCAGGACCTGCTCTATGAGGTCCTGCAGCAGCGGGTCTGTGAAAAACTCGCGCCATGACATCTGAGCCAGCGACATGTCACCTTCAGCCTCATGAATATCTTGAGTGCTGCCAAAGGCATCATCAGGCGCTGTGACCTTTGACTCATATCTATTGTATAGGCCGCAGCCCGCAAGCATTAGGCTCACGACTACCACTATTACGAGATTGATTAGACTTTTCATAATTTATTTTTCAGTTATTACTTCTGCGCTTTTCTCTATCACTGCCTTTCCCTGATACCGCTCGTGAAGTTTCTGGAACACAATGAAGAAAGCAGGAACGACAAAAAGCAGGGCTATAGTGCCGACAATCATTCCGCCCACCACGCCGAGAGCAAGGGCGCGGTTACCATTAGCACCGGCTCCACCCTCAATAATGAGAGGTATCATACCCGCTATCATAGTGATAACGGTCATCAGGATAGGACGCAGTCGCTCTTGACAAGCAGCGAAGGCTGCATCGCGGATACTCAGTCCTTGGGCACGACGCTCTGAGGCAAACTCCGTAATCAGGATTGCCGTCTTAGACAGCAAGCCAATCAGCATGATGACACCTGTCTGGAGGTAAATATTATTGTCCATACCAGGCAGATGGAGCAGTGAGCCGAGATAGGCGAAGATAAAGGCGCCCATCAGACCGAAAGGTACACTCATCAACACTGCCATAGGTGTAAACCATGAGTTGTACAGCGAAGCCAGGATTAGGTATATCAAGATAGCGCAGATACAATAGATAATGGCCGTAGCATTTGAGCCAGACGCTTCCTCCAGTTCACGCGACATGCCGCTGTACTCATAGCTGTAGCCATTGGGCATAGTCTGCTTGAAAACCTCTGCAATGGCCTTGTGAGCATCACCCTCAGTGTAGCCTCCCGCAGCCTGCACGAAGCAGGTAATACTTTGGTATAAGTTGAAGTGCTCGATATTAGATGTGCCGACCACCTCTTTCAGTGTTACGAACTCAGAGATAGGAGCCATCTTGCCTCCTTGTACACGTACAAATATATTATTCAACGACGATGGATCAAGACGGTATTCTGGCGCGGCATTGGCCATAATGCGATACACCTTACCAAATTGGTTAAAGTTACCGATGTATGAGCCTCCGCAATATGCGCCAAGAGTACTAAGCACAGCCACAGGTGACACCCCTGAACGGTCGCACTGGGTCGCGTCAACGTTAACCTGATACTTCGGATATCTCTCCGAGTACGACGACTTGGCCGTGCTCACCTCAGGCCTCTCTTCCAGTTTCTGAAGAAAGTTATCAGTCAATTTGGCAAACTCCGACAGATCGCCGTCAGTCTGATCCTGCAATACAAGACTCACACTGTTGTTAGTTCCATAGCCAGGCACCTGCGGCAACTGGAAGGGCAGCACCGTCACGTTCTTAATATCCATGCAGGCATAGTAGAGTCGCCCTATGACAAGGTCAACGTAGTGATTCATACCCGGGCGCTCATCCCATGTCTTCAGGCGCACAATCATAGTCGCAAAGTTAGAACCCGCACCGGACATCATACCGTAGCCACAAGCCACGGCAAAACTCTCCATTTCGGGAATTTCTTTCACTTTAGCCTCTACCTGCCTTACAATCTCACGTGTCTGCTGCAGCGTAGTACCCTCCGGCGCACGGATTTCCGCCAGTATAACACCCTGGTCCTCCTGCGGTACTAGTCCCGACGGCAAATTCTTCATAAAGAATATGAGCAGCACTGCGGCAGCGGCCAGCAATCCCCACGCCAACACGGGGCGCTTGATGAACTTACCTACGGCACGCGAATACTTGCCGAATATAGCATTATAGCTCACCGTGTAAGCCTTCTTGGTGTAATAAGTCAGCGATTTCTTTTCGCCATTCTTCTCATTCATCTTAAGCATGATGGCGCAAAGGGCAGGACATAATGTCAGGGCTGACACACACGACAGACCTACCGCTGAGGCAATAGTAACGCCAAACTGAGTAAAGAACGAACCTGACGTACCGGGCATGAAAGCCACAGGGATAAATACTGCCATGAACACCAGGGTACACGAAACGACCGCCACCGACACATCGCTCATCGCTTGGCGCGTAGCCTCGCGGGCATCACTGATGCCACCCTCCATTTTCGCCATCACGGCTTCCACTACCACAATGGCATCATCGACCACCGTACCGATGGCCAGTACCAAGGCAAACAGCGTCAGAATATTAAGCGAGAAACCAGCCAGCGAAACAATGGCAAAGGTACCTAATATCGACACTATAATGGAGATAGACGGAATAACCGTGGCCTTGAAATTTTGCAAGAAGAAGAAAACCACAAGGATAACGAGGATGATAGCAATGATTAGTGTCTCTACTACGTTGTGGATGGCTGCAAAGAGGAAGTCGTCGCTTGTTTCCAACTTCACAAACTCCAGTCCTGCAGGCATCGTAGGTTTAAGGTCTTCATACAGCTTCTCTATGCGGGCATTAACCTCCGTAGCATTTGCACCCGGTGCTTGGAACACCATAAAGATGGTGCCCGGGCTCTCCATTACATTCGAAGTATAGTTATAGCTCACAGCACCAATCTCTACCTCGGCCACGTCGTTAAGATGCAAGAGGTGACCACCCTCACTGGTACGCAGTACAATATCGTTGAACTCCTCTACGGTCTTCAGCGTACCTTTATACTCCATTGTATATTGATAGGCATTTTCCGACTGCGCACCGAGCGTACCCGTTGCCGATACAAAACTCTGTCCGCCGATAGCGGCAAAAACATCATTCGGCTCTAGGCCATACTGCGCCATAACATCAGGCTTAAGCCATATGCGCAGGGCATAGGTATTGCCTAGTGCCAGCACATCACCCACACCAGTGATACGCATCAAGCGCGGCTTAAGGTTGATGTCGATGTAGTTAGAAATAAAGTCATTGTCATACTTGCCGTCTGTACTTCTCACAGCACCGATTTGCAGTATGTTGCTCTGCTGCTTCATTACCTCCACACCCACCTTAGTCACATCAGCAGGAAGCAGAGCCGTAGCCCTGGTCACTCGGTTCTGTACATTCACCGTAGCCATGTCGGGGTCGGTGCCTTGCTCAAAGAATACCTGTATCGAAACATCTCCCGACGATGAGGCCGTAGAAGTCATATAGGTCATGTCCGGTACGCCGTTAATAGCCTCCTCCAAGGGCTGAACAACCGACTTCATCACGGTGTTTGCATCAGCACCTGAATAGCTGGTAGAGACGCGGACGGTTGGTGGGGCTATGCTCGGATATTGCTCAACAGGCAGTGTGCTCATACAGATAAAGCCTATCAGCGTAATGACAATCGAAATTGCACACGCCATTACATACCTGTTGATGAATATGTTGTTCTTCATTATTGTATGGCAATAAGAGATAACTTAACTATGTTGATTATTCACTTTTCACTTCTTTAGGGAAGAGCACACGCTGCCCTTCCTGCAGATTGTTGGCTCCAATAGTTACAATTTTATCGCCCACATTGAGACCGCTCGTTACTATGAAGTCCTTTCCGTTGCCGGTATCCTCAGTCGTCACGCTGACGGCAGTTGCTGTACTGTCTGCTTTCACCTTATATACTAATGTCTTGTCCTGTAGGCGCAGCACGGCAGTCTGCGGCACCACTATCACGTCATTACTTGAGATGGGAAGCACCACGGTGCCCTGCACTCCCGAATAGAGGTGACCGTCGGGGTTGGGAAATGAGGCCTTGCAGGCCAGCGAACCCGTAGCAGCGTCCACCACTCCAGTCACACTGGTGATGCGACCTTTGTGTGGATACTCTGTACCGTTCTTCATCACAAAGGTCACGTCGGGCAGTTCGGCGATGTACTGTGCCTTGTCACTGTTGGATACGCCCGAGCTTACTTGAGCCTCTACAATTGACTCTGTGATTGAGAATTCCGCTTCCATCGTAGTGTTGCCGCTTAGGATGGTTAGCTGCGATGCAGGCGACACCTGCTCACCAGTGCGTACGGAAATCTCGCCTATCACCCCTTTCACAGGAGCCGTTATGGTGCAGAAACCCAGGTTCACCTTGGCACGGTTCAACGCCGCCTTTGCCTGAGCGATAGAAGCCTTTGCCTGACTGACAGAGGCTTGCGCCTGGTTATAGCTATTTCTGGAATTCTCAAGCATATAGGAGCTCACAATCTTCTTATCGAAAAGATTCTGGTTACTCTCATACTCCAACTGTGCGCTGTTTGCTTGAGCAGTGGCAGCCGTCAGATTTGCCTGAGCAGCCTGCAAGTTAGCCTGGGCAGCCTCTACCTCATGCTGGGCATTGCGGGGGTCAATCACAAATAAGGTCTGCCCCTTGTTCACTTGTTGGCCTTCGGTAACACATATCTTAATCAACTGACCGCTGACCTGTGGCATAATAGTAACATCTGACTGTCCCTTCAGTTTTGCACTGAATTTCATTGGCATAGTGATGTCTTGCTTACTAATCGTCATAGTCTCAAATGATGTTTGCTTTTCTTGGGGCATATCCAGTCCACATGAAGTTAGCCCACAACTCACTGCGCCCACCATCAAGGCCTTAATGATAGAATACATTTTCATTTTGCACATTTTTTTAATTATTTAGCTGCAAAGGTAATCATTTTCCTGCAAAACGAGCATTACCTAGAAAGAAAATCTAATCTTTGTGTGGGATAAAAATATTTTATTGCGAATCTTCTTGGCTGTTATGGAAAAGATTTTGTAATTTCGCACTTCTAAAATCTCAAATTTCAATTATGCTAAGAATTGCTGTTCAATCTAAAGGCCGCCTCTACGATGACACGATGGCCCTCTTGGCGGAGGCCGACATCAAGGTGCGTAAATCGGAGCGCTCTCTGCTGGTACGCGCCAATGATTTCCCTATTGAGATACTGTATCTGCGCGATGACGACATTCCCCAGACCGTGGCACAAGGCGTTGCCGACCTCGGCATTGTGGGCGAGAACGAACTGCTTGAACGCGGTGAGAATGCCGATGTGGTAAAGAGACTCGGTTTCAGCCGCTGCCGCCTGTCGCTGGCTATACCCAAAGGCAAGGAATATAACGGTCCGCAGTGGTTTGAGGGCAAGACTATTGCCACCTCCTACCCCAACATTCTGCGCCGCTATCTCAACGGGCAGGGTGTGAATGCCGACATTCACGTCATCACCGGCTCTGTGGAAATCGCTCCGGGCATAGACCTGGCTGATGCCATCTTCGATATTGTAAGCAGTGGCTCTACCCTCATCACCAACAATCTCAAGGAAGTGGAGACAGTTGTGCAGAGCGAGGCTCTGCTGATTGCCACCCCCAATCTGAGCGAAGAGAAGCGTGGCATCCTCGATGATCTTCTTTTCCGCTTAGAAGCCGTAAAAGAGGCTGAGCACAAGAAATATGTTATGATGAATGTGCCCGTTGACAAGGTTGACGACATCCTGACCGTGCTACCAGGCATCAAGAGTCCCACCGTGATGCCTCTGGCCGACAAGCAGTGGTGCTCCATCCACACTGTGCTTGAGCGCAAACGCTTCTGGGAGATAATTGGTCAGCTCAAGGACAAGGGAGCACAGGGCATTCTGGTGCTACCGATTGAGAAGATGGTATTATGAAATATGTAGAATTCCCCTCGCGAGAGACGTGGGCAGAGCTGCTCAAGAGACCGTCGTTTGACGTAAGCAGTCTCTTCGCCACGGTGGGCGAGGTAATAGGCAAAGTCAAGTCCGAGGGCGACAAGGCCCTGCGTGAACTGGAATTGAAATTCGACCGGGTGAGTCTCGAAGAACTCTCTGTCAGTGAGAGCGAGTTCGCCAAGGCCGAGAGTCAAGTGGCTCTTGAGCTAAGGGATGCCATACGTCTGGCGCACAAGAATATAGCTACGTTCCATGAAGCGCAGAAATTTGCGTCTATTACAGTGCAGACTGCCGATGGAGTAAAGTGTGAGCAGAGAGCCGTACCCATTGAGAAGGTTGGCCTATATGTGCCGGGCGGCACTGCCCCACTCTTTTCTACAGTACTCATGCTGGCTGTACCGGCCAAGATTGCCGGCTGCTCAGAAATAATGCTCTGCACCCCGCCTCGCAGCGATGGGAGTATCAACCCTGCCATACTGTATACAGCACGGCTGGCCGGAGTGACGAAGGTATATAAGATAGGTGGCTCGCAAGCTATAGCTGCAATGGCATACGGCACGGAGACAGTGCCAAAGGTGGATAAGATATTCGGCCCCGGTAATCAGTATGTCACTGCCGCCAAACAGATGGTTTCACTCAGCGATGTGGCCATTGATATGCCTGCAGGTCCAAGCGAAGTAGAGGTGCTGGCCGACGAGAGTTGTAATCCTGCCTTTGTAGCTGCTGACCTGCTCAGCCAAGCCGAGCATGGCGCCGACAGCCAGGCAGTACTGGTGAGCATCTCAGCCGACACCATTGCCAAAGTGAAAGCAGAAGTTGACAAGCAACTATCCAATCTGCCACGCAAAGAGTTGGCTCTGAAAAGTCTCGACCATTCGCTTTGCATACTTGTGAAAGATATTGATGAAGCCATTGACATAACCAATGCATACTCCCCTGAACACTTGGTGATTGCCACACGCAACTACCGCGCCGTTGCTGACCGCATTGTTCATGCGGGCTCCATCTTCCTCGGCAACTATAGTTGCGAGTCGGCCGGCGACTATGCCAGCGGCACCAACCACACACTCCCCACCAAGGGTTACGCTCGCGCCTACAGCGGACTTAACCTTGATAGTTTCCAACGCAAGATGACACTACAGGAACTTACAGCTGAGGGTGTGCGCTCCATCGGCCCTGCTGTGGCCCTCATGGCTGAGGGCGAGCAACTCACAGCTCATCAGAGAGCGATGACCATCAGGATGGAGGAGGTAAGATGTAAAATGTAAATAATCTTTAACCTTTACTCTTTTAACCTTCCCCCTTTAGGGGGATAAGAGGGGGTCTTCAATTTTTCAATTCTTCAATTCTTTTTCAATAACATGTTTTCCCTCAAAGAATTAGTCAGACCAAACATCTGGGCGTTGAAGCCATATAGCTCTGCCCGCGATGAATATAGCGGCAAGGAAGCACACACCTTTCTTGATGCCAACGAGAGCCCGTACAACAATCCCTACAACCGCTACCCCGACCCTTTGCAGCGTGAGCTGAAGCAGCAGATAGCCGTGATTAAGGATGTGAGGCCTGAACAGATATTCCTCGGCAACGGCTCTGACGAAGCTATAGATTTAGTATTCAGGATATTCTGCACCCCGGGGCGCGACAATGTGGTCACTATCGAGCCAAGCTATGGTATGTACGAAGTATGCGCCGACATCAACAACGTGGAATGCCGCAAGGTGCTCCTCAACGACAGTTTTGATATCAAAGCACAGCGCCTGCTGGAGGTCTGCAATGACTGCACAAAGGTAATATTCCTCTGCTCGCCCAACAACCCTACCGGCAACACCCTCAACCATGATGAGATACGCACCGTGGTGGAGCAGTTCAACGGTATCGTTGTCATTGACGAGGCCTACAGCGAGTTCTCCTCGCAGCCCCTGTGGCGGCCTGAGATAGACAGGTATCCAAACCTCATCGTGCTCAACACGCTCTCCAAGGCATGGGCCTCGGCAGGCATCAGACTGGGCATTGCCTTTGCACAAAGTGACATTATCGCTCTATTCAACAAGGTGAAATATCCCTACAACGTCAACATCCTCACACAGCGACAGGCTAAAGACATCCTCAGCCGACGCCCCGACGTGGAGGACTGGGTAAAACTCACCATCAAGGAGCGCCTCTCACTGATGTACGCTGTCAATGAACTCGACATCTGCCAACAGGTGTTCCCTACGGAGGCAAACTTCTTCCTTGCCCGTTTCAGTGATGCCAATCGCATCTACGATTATCTCGTGAGCCAGGGCGTAATCGTTCGCAACCGCTCGCGCATAAAGCTCTGCGGCGACTGTCTGCGCATAACCATCGGCAGCCCTCAGGAAAACACTACCCTACTCTCCGCGCTGAGACGGTATTGCTAATCTACAAAAACAAATATGGCCATGAAAAGAGTCCTATTCATCGACCGCGACGGCACCATCATACTTGAGCCCGCCGACGAGCAAATAGACAGCATAGAAAAGCTGGCGTTCGTGCCAGGTGTCATCAGTGCGCTGCGCAGCATAGCCAACAAGACTGACTACGAGCTTGTGCTGGTGAGCAATCAGGACGGCCTCGGCACCGAGGCATTCCCCGAAGACACGTTCTGGCCCGTGCATAACCTTATCCTCCGCACCCTGGAGGGCGAAGGCATCGCCTTCAAGGCTCAGCACATCGACCGCTCCTTCCCAGTTGACAATCTGCCAACACGCAAGCCAGGCATCGCCATGCTGACCGACTACCTCAATGGAGAATACGACCTTGCCAACAGCTACGTGATAGGCGACCGCGACACAGATCGCCAAATGGCTGACAATCTCGGCACCAAAGCCCTTATCCTTAGTCCCGACATGGACTGGGAAAAGATAGAACAGATTATCATAGGAGGGTCGCGCATTGCCCATGTACACAGGCAGACCAAGGAAACGGACATCGACATCCGCCTTGACCTTGACGGCACCGGCAAAGCCGATATCAGCACAGGCATCGGATTCTTCGACCACATGCTCGAGCAGATTGCCCACCACGGAATGATAGACTTGCGCATCAGCGCAAATGGCGACCTCCGCGTAGACGAACATCACACCATTGAGGATACAGCCATAGTGCTCGGCCAATGCCTCGACACTGCTCTCGGCGACAAGCGCGGACTCCAACGCTACGGCTTCTGTCTGCCGATGGACGACTGCCTCTGCCAGACCGCGATAGACCTCGGCGGCAGGCCCTGGCTGGTATGGGAAGCCGATTTCCGGCGTGAGCATATCGGCGATATGCCCACAGAGATGTTCCTCCACTTCTTCAAGTCGCTCAGCGACAACGCAAAGATGAATCTCAATATCAAAGCCGAAGGCCAAAACGAGCACCACAAGATAGAAGGCATATTCAAGTCCTTTGCCCGAGCCTTGAGGATGGCCCTGCAGCGCGACATCGACCACATGCAGCTGCCCTCGTCAAAAGGAAAAATATAATGGTCTTAAGACACAATAAACCATAATACTTTGCCGTTAAACATAATAAGTATAATAGTAAAAACCACTCATCATGGACCTTAACAAAATTGTATCCCAATTTACCCTTGAAGGCAAGGTAAAAGAAATCGCCCCGTTTGGCGGTGGTCTAATCAACCACACCTACAAGGTGACTACAGAGGGCGATGCCCCTGACTACGTATTGCAGAATGTCAACGTGGCCGTATTCCCCGACATTGACCTGCTGATGCACAACATTGTGGAGGTGACCAACCATATCCGCAAGAGGCTGGAGGCCTCCGGAGCCTATGATATCGACCGCAAGGTGCTCCATTTCATCCCTGCCAAGGACGGCAAGATGTACTACTTCGACGGTGAGAAATACTGGCGCATCATGTACTGCATCCCCGACTGCGTCACCAAGAGCGGCGTCAGCATAGAGAGCGCATACATCGTGGGCGAGACCTTCGCCAACTTTCAGGCCATGCTATCCGACATCCCTGCTCAGCTGGGTGAGACAATCAAGGACTTTCACAATATGGAGTGGCGCCTACAGCAGCTCAAGGACGCTATCGCTCAGAACAAAAGCGGCCGCGCCGATGAGCCGGAGGTAAAAGAAATACTCAAGGACATCTTTGACCGCGCTGATGAATACTGCAAGGCCGAACGCCTCTACCGCGAGGGCAAGCTGCCCAAGCGCATCTGCCACTGCGACACCAAGGTTGACAACATCCTCTTTGACCAGGATGACAAGGTGCTCTGCGTCATCGACCTCGACACCGTGATGCCGTCGTTCATCTTCAGCGACTTCGGTGACTTCCTGCGCTCTGCAGCCAACACCACTGCCGAGGACGATCCCGACCTCACCAAGGTTAGCTTCAATTTTGAAATCTTCAAGTCCTTCACCAAGGGCTACCTCAAGGGAGCTGCCAGCTTTATCACCCCGATAGAGATAGAGAACCTGCCGTTCGCTACGGCCCTCTTCCCCTATATGACGCTCGTGCGCTTCATAGCCGACTACATCAACGGCGACGTATATTTCCACTGCAAATATCCTGAGCACAATCTGGTGCGCAGCCGCAACCAGCTCAAGCTCACCAAGTGCGTGGAGGCAGCCTTCCCGCAGATGGAGGCATTCATCGACGAGCAGCTCAAGGCATTGGGGATATACAACGTATAACTAACAGTCTGGAGCAAAAAATATCGGGGGTATCGCCAGTAAGCGATGCCCCCGATTATTTGTGCAGATATGCCTACATGCTCGCTTTTAGGACATTCTTTACATCCTCCGGTTTGAGGTCGCCGTAGCCAGCCTTGTAGAGCACCGTGCCCTTCACGATGCCGTCCAGCATCTCCTCGGTGGCACCCAGCTCAGTGATGGTCAGCGGCAGACCAATCTCAAGCATCCAGTTCTTAAGGGCATCGAGACCCTCCTGCGCAATCTGCACATCCGTCTTATCCTTGCCGCAGATATCCCAGACATTCTTGGCAAAGCGCACAAACTTGGGCAGACCATTGGGCATCACGAATTTATAATAAGGAATCGACACCGATGCCAGCGCATAGCCGTGAGGAGCATGAGTCCACGCGCCGATGGAGTGGCCAATCATGTGCACAATCCAATCCTGCGTCTTGCCCATGCCGATAAGCGTATTGAGCGCCCATGTGGCAGTCCACATAATGTTGGAGCGAGCCTCGTAATCCTCTGGATTCTTCACCGCCTTGCGTGCGGCCACAATCAGACTGCGCATCAGCCCCTCGCTGAGGTAATCGGAAGTATTGTCATCCTCGTCAGAGAAGTACTGCTCCATGATATGGCTCATGATGTCAAAGATGCCTGCCCTCATCTGCTCTGGCGGAACAGTGTAAGTGAACTTAGGATTGAGTATGGCAAATTTAGGCATCAGGCGCGAGTCAAAGACATGGCCCACCTTGAAAGTATTCTCTGCATCAGTGATAACACTGCCGCCATTCATCTCGGAGCCAGTGCCTGCCATAGTAAGGATACAGCCGATGGGGATTATCTTCTGGTCCTCGTCAGGGTCTTGCTGATTGAGATAGAATTTCTGCCAAGGGTCGCCGTCGTAATAAACCGAGGCCGCCACACCCTTTGAGTAGTCGCATACACTACCTCCTCCGAGCGAGAGGATGAAGTCTACCTTATTGTCACGGGCAATCCGGATGCCCTCCTGCAGCTTCTCAAGCGTAGGATTGCTCATCACGCCCGGGTTTTCCACTACGGACTTGCCCGCATCCTTGAGGATAGCCACTACTTGGTCATAGATGCCATTGCGCTTCACACTGCCGCCGCCGTAGTTGAGCAGCACCACGGGGCCATAGTTCTTCAGTTCGTCCTTCAGGAAATTCAAGGACTCATCACCAAAATACAACTTGGTGGGATTGTAATAAGAAAAATTGCCTAACATATCACTGGATTTATTTATTGACACTGCAAATATAACACTTTTCTCTCACATCCGATATAATTCCACCGCCATTTATTTAGTTTTTAACTATCTGACTGCTTGTTGCCCGCATCTCCTACAATAATAACGGCATCTCGCGCAAATTAAGCAGCATCTCGCGTCCGTGAGAGTGCGCTAAGATTTCATGAGAGTGCGCTAAGATTTCATGAGAGTGCGCTAAGATTCTATGAGAACGTCGATATCTTATGCGAGGCCGTGGGGCAAGCTGCGCAAGGTGGGGATAGACGACGCAAAAAGCGGTCCCAACATTATTGCCAGGACCGCGCATGCCTGCATCAGGCATCTGGATCTGAAAAGGCCTTATGGCAAGTGCCTCTTATGCAATTTCTATTAGTCGACGTTGCTTGTCTTCGTCTTTCTTGGCAAGCTTCGGCATTACTATCTTGAGTACGCCGTCGCTAACCTGTGCACTGATTTTGGACTGGTCTACATTGTCTGGCAGCGAGTAGGTCTGCTCATAGTTGGTGTAGGAGAACTCGCGGCGCAGATAGTGCTCCTTCTTGTCCTCGTCCTTATGCTCCATCTTGTTCTCGAGCTTTACCTCAAGGTAGCCCTGGTTGGTTACATTGATACGGCAGAACTCTTTTTTCAGACCCGGCACTGCGATTTCCATCGTGTACTTTTCTACATCTTCCTTGACATTTACTGCAGGTGCTGTAGAGTTCATCTTCGGCATCCAGTTGGTATCAAAGAAATCATCAAAGAAATTTGACATCAGGTTTACGTCATTGTTTCTACGTGTGAGTAACATAATCAATACCTCCTGTTTTTAAGTTTAATGGGTTAATATTTTAGTTTGACTGAAGTTTTTCACACCTTCCGGCGTTCCAAACTTCACCCTATATTATGGCACAAGGTGTGCCAGGAGGCAAAATCTGCCAAAACAGCACTCTCCACTGACAATGTGGCAGAAAAAAACTGCAAAGGTGTCGCGAGTATTCCCTATCACTTCCGTTAATTTCCCGAGCGAAGCGACAACTCCCCTTAAAACCTATTTAATCACAAAGAGGTATGAGTGGCCGTTGGTCACGGTGCTGAGGGTAAAGACTCGCTTGCCCTGCACTGCCTGCACCGAGAATATACCATCCAATTCGGGGGAATTGGTTCGTATGGGCCCTGTAGGCACAGGCTTGATTCGCTCCTTAGGCAATGTCATCTTTTCCTCGTACTGACGGAAATTCTCCAGGGTTATGCGCCAGTTGTCGTTGCTGAGCAGCACCGGCTCACCAAAGACAGTTACCTGCGGAGGGGTATGTGAGTCCACTCGCACTGCTACCTGCACATTGATGTCCACCATATCCTCCTCATCGTCGTCAGAGCACGCACCCAGCAGGCATGCACTCAGTAAGCAACAGCCTGCTACCATTATCCTGCAAAACATCTTTCCCATCATAAATACCTGATTTTATTCTTCTACGGCAAAAATAGCTAAATTCCATCTGCCGGGGATAAAAAGGGGGGTTAAATAATGTTAATCTCTCATTTCTCAATTCTCAATCGACAATTATCGATGTTTTTCTTACAGAAAACAGTCTTTTGTGAGGATTATTTACTATTTTTGTCGCTGATTTGGAAGATAACGATTTTACATATCGTCTGCTTAACGCTATTGACTGGCCTTCCGACCTGCGCAAGCTGCCCGTGGACCAGCTGCCCGAGGTGTGCAGCGAACTGAGGCACCGCATCATCGAGGTGCTGGCTGAGCATCCCGGCCATCTGGCCTCCAGCCTGGGGGCGGTGGAGATTACGGTAGCCCTGCACTATGTGCTGGACACTCCTGACGACCGCATCGTGTGGGACGTAGGCCATCAGGCGTATGCCCACAAGATTCTCACGGGGCGGCGCAACGCCTTCAGCACCAACCGTCAGTTGGGTGGTCTGAAGCCGTTCCCTTCACCCGAGGAGAGCGAATATGACAGCTGTGTATGCGGCCACGCATCCAACTCCATCTCCGTGGGTCTGGGCATGGCAGTGGCAGCCAGGATGCAGGGCAACAGCAGCCGCAAGGTGGCAGTGGTGATTGGCGACGGTGCCATGAGTGGCGGCCTGGCCTTCGAGGGTATCAACAACGTGGCATCCACGCCCAACGACATGCTCATCATTCTCAACGACAACAATATGAGCATCGACCGCAGCGTGGGCGGCATGAAGCAGTATCTGCTCAGGCTCCACACGAGCAAATGGTATAACCGATTCCGCTTCCAGACTGCCCGGGGGCTCGACCGTATGGGTCTGCTCAATCCGCAGAGGAAGAATGCCATTCTGCGTCTCAACAACTCGCTCAAATCGCTCATCACCAGGCAGCAAAATATCTTTGAGGGTCTGAACATCCGCTATTTCGGCCCTGCCGACGGCCACGACGTGGTAAGATTGGTGAAGATGCTGCAGAGGATTAAAGATATGACGGGCCCCAAGCTGCTGCATATCCACACCGTGAAAGGCAAGGGCTATGAGGCCGCCGAGAAGGATGCCGCGCTATGGCATGCCCCCGGCGCATTTGACCCCAAGACGGGGGAGCGTGAGGGCGAGGAAGAGGCCGGAATGAAGCCACCAAAATTCCAGACCGTGTTCGGCGAAACCCTGCTCGAGTTGGCCAAGGATAACGAAAAGATTGTGGGCATCACGCCTGCTATGCCCAGCGGTTGCTCGATGGACATCATGATGAAAGAAATGCCCGACCGCGTATTTGACGTAGGCATTGCCGAGGGGCACGCCGTTACGCTGGCAGCAGGAATGGCAAAGGACGGCCTGATGCCGTTCTGCAATATCTACTCCTCATTTGCACAGCGGGCTTACGACAACATCATCCACGACGTGGCTATAGGCAATCTGAGGGTGGTGCTCTGCCTCGACCGCGCCGGACTGGTGGGTGAGGACGGCCCTACTCACCACGGGGTTTTCGACATAGCGGCCCTGCGCACGGTGCCCAACCTGACCATCTGTTCGCCTATGACTGAGCCTGAGCTGCGAAACATGATGTACACCGCACAGCTCCCCACCACCAGCGGACCGTGGGTAATACGCTATCCCCGCGGCAGGGGCTCCACCGTGAAGTGGCGCACTCAGATGCAGGCCATAACTGCAGGCACCGGGCGCAAGCTGCGCAGCGGAAAGCGGGTATGCGTGCTGTCGCTCGGCCCCATAGGTGTGACGGTGGAAAGAGCTATTGACGACATTGCCGCCAATGATATTGCCCACTACGACATGCGCTTTGCCAAGCCGCTGGACGAGAAGATAATGCACGAGGTTGCGGCTGCAGCCTATGATAAGATAATAACCGTGGAGGACGGCTCACTGCAAGGTGGATTCGGCAGCGCCGTGGCCGAGTGGCTTGCCGACCAGGGATGCACCACCCCACTCCACCGCCTCGGACTGCCCGACCACTTCGTGGAGCACGGTCCGGTGAAAGACCTCTACCATTTGGTAGGACTGGACGAAGAAGGAATCAAGGAAGAGTTGAAGTTAGTCAACTTAAAAGATTAAATTGTAGAATTGTAAATACTCCTAACCGTATATGAAGATTATCATTGCCGGAGCAGGGCGCGTAGGCACTCACCTCGCCAAGCTCTTTGCCAGAGAGAACCATGACATTATCGTGCTGGACGAAAATGCCGAGAAGCTCAACGCCCTTCAGGTTAACTACGACCTGATGGTGAAAGTAATGTCGCCAGCCTCTATCACCGGCCTCAAGGAAATAGGCGTAAGCCACAGCGACCTCTTTGTTGGTGTGACTCCCGATGAGGACCTCAACATCAACTGCTGCATGATGGCCGGCAGACTGGGCGCCAAGCGCACCGTGGCCCGAGTAAACAGCGTGGAGCACCTCGGTAAGGACTCGCAGGAGTATTTCAAGGAGATGGGCATCAGTTCGATGTTCATACCGGAGATGGTTGCCGCCAAAGAGATAGCCAGCTCTGTGGAGCGCAGCTGGGCTCGCATGTGGTGGGAACCCGACGGCACAGGTGGCAATCTGGCGCTGATAGGAGTGAAAGTGCGTCAGAACTGCAAGATTCTCAACGTACCTCTCAAGGCTCTGCCCAATCAGGATGCAGCATACCACGTGGTAGCCATCAAGCGCGGAGCTGACACTCTCATACCTCACGGCGATGACATCATCAGACCATACGACCTGGTCTATTTCATGACCGACAAGCGCAACCAGGACTTTATCCGCACCATCTGCGGCAAGGACGAATACACTCAGGTGGAGGACGTGATTATCATGGGCGGCGGCACCACAGCCGTATTCACTGCGCAGATGCTGCCAAGCGATATGAAAATTAAGATTGTGGAGCAGGACATCAACCGCTGCTACGAGCTCAACAAGCAGATAACCAACAGCAATGTGATGGTGATACACGGCGACGGACGCGACCTCAGTCTGATGCATGAGGAGAATCTGGACGACACCGATGCCTTCATTGCCCTGACGCCCAACTCGGAGGTAAACATCATCAGCTGCCTCACTGCCAAGAAGATGGGTGTAAACAAGACTGTGGCCATGCTCGACAATCTTAACTTCCTCTCTATGGCCGAAAGCCTCGACATTGGCACTCTTATCAACAAGCAGGCTATCTCCGCCTCCAACATCTACCGCATGATTCTCAAGGCCGATGTTAGCAATGTAAAGAGTCTGATGGTGGCCAACGCTGATGTGGCCGAGTTTACCGCCGCACCTAACAGCAAAATAACCAAGAAACTGGTGAAAGACCTCAAGCTGCCCGCAAGTGCCAATCTGGGCGGACTGATACGAGGCGGCAAAGGCTATCTGATAAACGGCAATACGCAAGTGATTGAGGGCGACAAAGTTGTGGCGGTATGCATCGACAATGGTCTTAAGGAACTTGCCGCGCTGTTTGATTAGAAATATCTGTTAATCCCCCTGTCAACTCACAGCAATGAAAAAGAAGCTCGTCAATCCGCAGGTGCTATGCAAGGTGCTCGGTCAACTGGTAATGATTGAGGCCTTCATGATGCTGGTATCGCTGATAGTAGGCATTATTTATAAGGAGGAGAACCTCGTGCCTTTCACTGTGGCCCTGATTATCACTGCCACCGTAGGCATTGTGCTCAATCTGCTCGGTCTTAAGGCCGGCGATGCCATCAACCGGCGCGAGTCGTATCTGGTGGTGGGACTCACGTGGGTGATTTTCTCGCTGCTCGGTACGATTCCCTTCCTCATAGAGGGTCAGTGCGCCTCGTTTGGCTCCGCACTGTTTGAGGCCATGTCGGGCTTCACGGCCACAGGAGCCTCAGTGGTGCCCGACGTAGATGCCCTGCCCCACAGCCTGCTGTTCTGGCGCAGCTTCATGCTTTGGATTGGCGGTCTGGGGATTGTGTTCTTTACCATGACCATACTGCCTGTGTCGGGCAGTGGTGAGATACGCCTCTTTGCCGCCGAGTCCACCGGCCTGGGGCAAGAGAAACTCCATACCAAGATTAAGACCACCGCGGCATGGATATGGTCAATATATATCGTGCTGACGGGTGCCTGCGCCCTGTCGCTATACCTCGGTGGCATGAACTTGTTTGACGCCATCAACCACGGCATGTCGGCCGCTGCTACCGGTGGATTTTCCACCCACAATGCCGGCTTGCTTTACTACAACTCCACCTTGCTGCAGTATATCATGATGGTGTTCATGCTGCTCTGCGGCATCAATTTCTACCTGCTCTACACGGTTGCCATACGCCGCAAACTGACGCCACTGAAGAACAACAACGAACTCAAGTTCTACCTCGGCTTTATCTTTGTGGTGGCCGCTATCTGTGCAGTAAGCCTGTTCTTCTACAATGGTTACGACCTGGAGCGCTCTATCAGGACTTCACTCTTCAACTGTATATCCATCAGCACCACCAGCGGATTTATCACCGATGACTACCAGCAGTGGTTCCGCCCCACATGTATGCTGCTTATTTTCCTCATGTTTGTGGGCGGCAACTCGGGCTCTACGTCGGGCGGTTTCAAGAGTATCCGTATGCTTATCATCATCAAGACCACCCGCATACAGTTCAAGCGAATACTCCACCCCAACGCCGTCATCCCTGTGCAGGTCAACAAGGCTCCCATCAACTCTGCAGCCGAACACAATGTGATGTCGCTGCTCTTCTGGTTCCTGTTCCTGATAGTGATTGGAGCAGGCGCACTGATGATGACGGGAGTGCCGGGCTACGACAGCTGTGCCCTCTCGCTCGACTGCATCAGCAATATCGGCACCAATTTCGGCCACAAGTTTGGACCCTCGCAGGGTCTCTCCGAGTTGCCGGAGGGTGCTAAGTGGATTTGCTCTTTCCTTATGCTTGCAGGCCGTCTGGAGATTTTCGCCATTCTGCTGCCCTTCACCCGCTCCTTCTGGCGGCGGCAGTAGGTGGGCCTGCTACTCCTTCCCTTTCCCTGTCTTGAGCAGCCTGCGGGCCAGCTCAATGATTGTATCCTCGCCCTTGGCAAAATCAGTGGCGAGCATATCGCAGTGCCGGTCGGGCTCAATGCCGTTCTCTGTGCTCTGCATGTGTATATCGTAGGTGGGGCATGCCGAGAAGCGCACTTTCCAGCCATTGGGCAGCTCATTGTTGTAGGGCATGCCCGCCCCGCCGCCTGTACGGTCGCCTATCACCGTCACATTAGGCAGGTCCTTCATATACATCACGAAGGCGTTGGCAGCACTGTAGGTGCGGCGGTTGGTAAGCACTGCCACCGGCTTCTGCCAGCGCATCCCGTCGGAGGGCACCAGCTTCACCGGCTCCGGCGAAGAGAAGGCATCATGGGCCTTGCCGGTCTTGTGGGCTATATACCCCACCGTGGTCTTGGCGTTGATGAAACTGGCGGCCAGGTCCTGCGCCATGGTCAGCAGTCCGCCCTCGTTGTTGCGCACGTCCACTATCAGCCCGTCGCACAGCCGGAGGTGAGTAAAGATGGCATCGAGGTTTCCGCTACCCACACCGCCGTCAAACGAGGGCACATACACATAGCCTATATTGTCAGGCAGTATGCAGTATTTTATGCCGCACGTAAGGCGGTAGTCAGTGCCGATATACACCCTCTGCAGCGAGTCGCTGAAATTAACAGGATAGTTCTCATACCAATCCCAATAGCGCGCTGCATTGAATGGTGACACGAGGTTTACATGACCGTCTCTCAGCTCGTCGAGCATCTTGCCGCACACCTCGAAGAGCTGCTCCCTGGTCATGCCGGGCAGCAACATATCGCTGTACTTGCGGCGGCATTCCCCCCAGTCGAGCCCGTACTCTGCCGCCTTGTCGCCAAAGAAGCAGTAATGCTCATCGACTATCTGCCAAAGAGCGTCGAAGTTGCCCTGCGGCGTATTGCTGAACTCGTCCTCGCTCACGCAGGCCCCCAGCACTGTAGCCATACATATTATTATAATAAGGTGTAGTCTCTTCAGCATATTCGTTCTACATATAGCGGACAAAACCTACAAGGACGTTGTGATAGAAATCCTGCGTCTTCAGGCCGTTGGCCTTCGACTGCATAAACTGCCCCTGATAGCCTACTCTGAGCGCTGTGCGGGCCTTAAGGCGACAATCGAGAGTGAGCAGCATATTGGCCTGGAAGGCACGGAAGGGGTTGGCCATCTGCACATTATGGCTGTAGTGGCCGAGAGAGAATATCTCATAGTACGACTGCCCGTAGTCAGGCGTAAAGAACAGTCCTGTGAGCGGCACATCGGCTTGCAGCGCGGCGGTGAACGGCTTGTGCCACAGCCCGAAATGATACCGCGCCTGTCCCGATGCAATAATATTTACGGCGGCCCGTGCCGAGGCGGGGTTATTGCCCCCCAGGGTATTATACACAAAGCCCAGCCGTGTCTGCACTCCGCCACCGGCGTTCAGTTCCCATCCTCTCTCCTTACTCCCGCTCTCTTTACTGCCAAGAAAATGATACAGCCATGCCACCTGCCAGTGGAAGAAGCCGTTGATGGTCTTGTGCTTGTCGGAGCGTGGCTCAGCAATCGCCAGGTTACCCTGCGTAAGGTGCTGCACATACAGTCGGCGCTGCATCCAGTGGGTAGGTCTGCTTATCTGCGACGCCAGCGTCAGTCCGCCGCCGTGGTATCGCTCGTTGGACAGATACGTATCCCACTGCGCCACACCGCTAATGCCCAGCATGGTCGAGGACTCCCTCTCCTGCGCCGCCACGCTGAGCGCGACCGCAAGCATAAGTAACACTATATATGTAATGCGTAGCATGGGGAAGGGGGAAATCAGAACAGCCTCAGCTGGCCGTTCATCTCGTCGCGTATTTCGTCCTCAGACTTTTCTGTTTCCGGGGTCGGCTCACTGCTGCTGTCGGATGGCTGGCCGCTGTCAGGCTCAGTGTCGGGAGTATCGCCGTTGTCAGAGTCGTCAGCCGCATCCGGCGAGTCGTCTGCCTCCTCGGGCTCGGGCTTGCGCTTCGGCTCCAGCTCCTCTATCGTGGCCACCTCGTAGTTGGTAAGACGCTTGCCCCGGGCCTTCACACCCTTCACGGCAATAAACTCCTCTACCTCTATCTCCAGCGGTTCGCGGAAGCTGCTGCCCCCACCGTACGTCACCTTAATCAGCGGATACACCTCGCTGCTCAGCAGCAGCATCTGACCGTCGCCCTGGTCGTTGATAAAGTTCTGCCTCTTAATCGAGGGCTCCAGCTGGAATCGCTTGATATACGGCCGCCCGTCGGTGTCGGGACTGCTATAGACTGCTGTCCACACCACGCCGCTGCGATACTTGCCGATATACACGATGTTGTCCTCGTAGTGATTGTTGATGTCGGTGTCCGTGGCATAATACTCGCCGGTGTTGAGTATCACCAGCACGCGGTCTGTGCCGCCAAACTCACCGAGCAGCTGGCCGCGCTCGTCGTAGTTGAGTCGGCGCACGGCGTTGTCAAACCACACCTTGCGTCCTCCGAGGGTGCTCACGCCGTGGCTCTTAAGGTTGACGCGATAGATGCTGTTTTTGGTCACCGTATTGCCCTTCGTAGTGCGCCCCTTGATGGCCAGGTCGGCGAAATCGATGTCGAATGTCAATTTCTTTATCTTGTCGTCCGGCTTGAGAGTGATGTGCACCACCTCAGCCTCACCATTGGGATTGCTCGTGAAGTACGTCACCCTGCTGCCTACGGAGCCCTGCGTCAGGTCGTACTCGCGGTCTCTCGTGATGCCGCTCACAAAGAAGCGCTTCATCAAGTACGCACCCCGGCGTCCGTCGCGATAGATTACGTTGTAGATAGTGCGCTTGTCGTTCTTCTTAAACACCGCCACGTGCATTATCTCGGCCTTCTTACCCTCGGCCTTGCTGCGCTCAGTCTCTCCCACAAACAGCTTGTCGGCCACGCGTGTCACCTTGTATGTGCCGTCGCGGTAGAACAGTATCACGTCATCCAGGTCAGAGCAGGCGCCCACCAGCTCGTCCTTTTTCAGAGCCGTGCCGATGAATCCCTCCTCGCGGTTGACGTACAGTTTCAGGTTTTGCTCCGTCACCTTCTGCGCCACTATCTGGTCGAAGGCTGCTATCTGCGTCATGCGCGGATACTGTTCGCCGTACTTCGCCTTCAGGTTGAGGAACCAGTTGATGGTCACCTGTTTCAGGTTCTTCAGGTCGCGGTCAATCTTGCGTATCTCGGCCTGCAGGCGCAGTATGTTCTCCTCGGCCTTGTCCTTATTGAAGCGGAGGATGCGCTTCATCCTAATCTCGAGCAGTCTCAGGATATCGTCCTTGGTCACCTCGCGCACCATCTTGGGGTACCACGGCGTCAGCCTCTCGTCGATATGCTCGCATGCCTCGTCGGTAGTCTTGGCATTCTCGTACTCCTTATCCTTGTATATGCGCTCGTTGATGAAGATGCTCTCCAGCGACGCGAAGTGCAGTTCCTCCAGCAGTTCGTCCTTGTGGATGAGCAGCTCCTTCTTCAGCAGTTCGCGCGTCTGGTCCACGCTGTAGCGCAGCACATCGCTCACAGTCAGGAAGCGCGGCGTGCGGTCGTCAATCACGCAGCAGTTGGGCGATACGCTCACCTCGCAGTCCGTAAAGGCGTAGAGGGCATCCAGAGTCTTGTCGGGCGACACGCCGGGCTGCAGGTGCACCACGATGCTCACCGACTCGGATGTAGTGTCGTCGATATGCTTAATCTTTATCTTCCCCTTCTCGCCGGCCCTCATTATCGACTCTATCACGCCCTTCACCGTCTTGGAGTAAGGAATCTCGGTGATGTGCAGCGTCTTGTTGTCAACCTTGTTGATTTTGGCGCGTATCTTCACGCTGCCGCCGCGCTGACCGTCGTTGTAGTGGCTCACGTCGATGGAGCCGCCCGTCTGGAAGTCGGGATAGAGCTGGAAATCCTGACCGTTGAGGTAGCTCACCGCAGCGTCGCACAGCTCGTTGAAGTTATGAGGCAGGATCTTCACGCTGAGACCGACTGCTATGCCATCGGCACCCTGGCACAGCAGTAGCGGAAACTTCACCGGCAGCGTTATCGGCTCCTTATTGCGGCCGTCGTAGGAGAGCTTCCACTCCGTGGTCTTGGCATTGAACACCGCGTCGAGGGCAAAGCGGCTCAACCGCGCCTCAATGTAACGTGGGGCTGCTGCACCGTCGCCCGTGAGTATGTTGCCCCAGTTGCCCTGGCAGTCGATGAGCAGGTTCTTCTGCCCCAGCGTCACCAGAGCCGAGTAGATGGACGCATCGCCGTGGGGGTGATACTTCATCGTATTGCCCACGATGTTCGCCACCTTGTTCAGGCGCCCGTCATCCATCTGCTTCATTGAGTGGAGCAGGCGGCGCTGCACCGGCTTCAGACCGTCGCCCAGGTGCGGCACGGCACGGTCCAGAATCACATAGCTCGCGTAGTCCAGAAACCAGTTCTGGTACATGCCGCCCAGCCTGTGCAGCGCGTTAGGGTCGTCGTGATGCTCGTCAGGGTTATATGACGCATGAGTCTCGCCGGAGGGAGAGTCCTCACCCCTCGCTCCTAACTCCTCACGCTCTTCAAGCTCTTCGCCATTCTTTATTTCGTCGTCGTTCATATTTATTACTCCTATTTGCGGCAAAGTTACTAAAAAAAATGCACATAGACACACACAAACGGCGAAAAAGCGACCCTTGTATGGTATTTATTTTATCGGAAAAGATTTATGCCGCGTCATACATGGTTTATCTGCGAGTGAAAATAGAATATCTCCGAGCGGACGGTCGCTCCGCACGGGCTTAGATTTTCTCCGCACGGGCTTAGATTTTGTCCGCACGGGGATAATTAGCGGCTCCTCGAAGATAAATGTTTTGCGTTCGAACCAACACCCTAATTCAGGGCCCTTGTTCTAATTACAAGTCAAAAACCATCTTAATCAACGAGAGCAAGCTTATTCGACGACATGTGGACGAGTATGCTTTGCTGAAGGCTAAGAAATGAGGCAATTTGGGTCACAAAGACAAAGAAAGAAAAGTATCCAAAAGAAAAGAAAAAGAAAGGGACATAGTCGTTATCACTCCTATGTCAACAACAACAACACAACAACATAGGGAGTTTTTTACATAGAGAGTTTTTTTTAGATTTTACCTGTCCAAACAAAAAAAACGACCATCACAATAGCAGAAAATACAAAAACAAGTTGTCGAATTACAAAAAAAATTGTAATTTTGTAACGTGATTATAATATACCTGATTCAAATGAAACGACACCTCACAAAACTCATATTTGCAGTCTGCGCTTTCATGCTGGCAGTCACCGCTCGTGCGGACGGCGAGGAGCGCAACAACGAGCCCGGCACCCGCTGGGTTGACCCCGTGGAGTTCTACGAACTGCAGGACATCGAGTACACGGACCTCAAGCGCGACTATGACCAGGGCGACATTGACTTCAACAAAGTAATGAAGGAGAAAGGCGTCAAGGTCTATGGCCTCAGGCTGAAGCCATTCTGCGCAGCTACTTATGTGGAGAAATTCGCATATATCACTGAGTTAGAAGAGGATGCTGTGAAAGCCGATTTTCAGTTTGACTTCCAAAATCTCTATGGCGTCAGAGGTGTTCCCATCAACGAGGCAAGTTTCTGCATTTACGTCGACGAAGGTGTCAGCAGATCCTATACCTTTGACTACAAGTGGAGTTCACATCATCCTCAATTGAAAGTAGGAGTATGCGAACATTGGGAAAACAATGTTTCCACTTCCGCTTTAAATATTAATAATTTGCGGTTATATTCAACACAAAATTCTTTAGATTTCTGCTATTCATTTACTGCACATGAACATATATTTGAGCAATATCGCAATTATTGTCATAACATAGATGAAAATCCAGAAGACAGTGGTACACTTACATTAGATTATGACTTCAGTAAGCCAGATGGAGTAAACAACAAGTTAGGACGTTTCATCTATTTCAGCGGCGCACGTGATTTGCTTGTGATGATTGGTTCGGATGCAATGACTCTTGCCAAATACATGAAGGATAGCGAAATCCCTCTCTTGCAGCGCCCCTGGCCACGCGTTTATTTTATAGTTGAAGAAATCCTTGTTGAGGACGAAGGAGGAGCGTTTCTCTCTGAGGAAGACCGTCAGGAGTTGATAAACTATCTCGAAGGTCTCACCACATGGCTCTCAGGCGAGGGTGACCCGTTTGGGTTTGGAGAACACACCGACGCCAATACCTCGGCGGTGATCGGCGCCATCGGCACAGTGGCATCCATACTGCTCGGCAACGGACTGGCAGGCATGCTGGGCGGCAGTGCAGGCAGCCTGGTGGACACCCTCATCAACAGTGCCACCGGTGGAGCTAATCCCCTGCCGGGCTCCGACGCACCCGACCTGTCCAAGATGGAAGGACTGAAGGGACGCAAGCCCGAGGAGGAGGAAGAGAAAGAGGAGGAGACTCCCCCACCGCCTCCCGAAGAGAAGTTGGAGTTCCTCGACAAATACACCAGGGTGGACTCCGACGGCGACTTCTGGGTGCGCGACCCAGTCACCGGCAAGGAGACACTCTACACCAATAACGGCGACGGCACATACCGCAACTTCAACACCGACCAGGACTGGAGACCCGAAGAGATTAACGAGCATCTGCGCTACCGCGACGAGAACTCCGGCCCGCTCAAGCAGGATGCCGAGACAGCTGCCAAGAATGCTGCCGAGCAGCACGAGCAGTGGGAGAAGGAATCCAAGGAACTCTCACAGGAAGGCAAAGACTACCTGAATTGGAAACACCAGCAGGAAGAGGCTTTCCGAAAAGAA